>NZ_JAMYND010000001.1:0-365495 GCF_040318885.1 Mesorhizobium sp. M0998 | reverse complement strand
GGTTCTCGACGGAGTTGTTTGAGCGCTACCAGCGTTCGGAGAAGGCATTGGTGTCGGCGCTGGTCGAGATGTACGTGCAGGGCGTCTCGACCCGCAAGATGAAGGCGGTGACGGAGGAACTGTGCGGCCACTCTTTCTCGGCCTCGACGGTGAGCGAGGCGACGATGCGGCTGGATGAGGCGCTCAAGGCGTTCTTCACGCAGCGGCTCGAGGAAAGCTATCCGTATCTCATCTTGGACGCGCGCTATGAACGGGCTCGCGAGGCGGGCGTGATCGCCAGCCAGGCGGTGCTGGTGGCGATCGGCGTGGATTGGGAGGGCCGGCGCCAGGTTCTGGGCGTGGAGCTGGCCAACCGGGAGAGCCATTCGAGCTGGCGCGAGTTCGTGACGGGGCTCAAGAATCGCGGGCTCGCCGGCGTCGAGTTCGTCGTCTCCGACGACCATCCGGGGCTCAGGGCGGCAATCCGCGAAGTGCTGCCCGAAGCGGTCTGGCAGCGCTGCTACGTGCACTTCCTCAGAAACGCGCTCGACTACGTGCCGCGCAAGGTCGACGACGATTGCCTGATGGAGCTCAGATGGTTCTACGACCGGCGCGACCTTGCCGAGGTCAAACGCGACCTGGCGCAGTGGATCGCCAAATGGCAGGCCAAATACCCGAAGCTGGTCAACTGGGTGGAAGATAACATCGAGGAGACGCTGAGCTTCTATCGGCTGCCGCTAGCTCACCACAAGCACATGAAGTCGACGAACATGCTGGAGCGGCTGAACCAGGAGATCAAGCGGCGCACCCTGGTCGTTCGCATCTTCCCCAACCCGCGGAGCTGTCTGCGGCTGGTTCGGGCGCTGGCGGTGGAGATCCACGAGAACTGGCTCGAGGCGACCCGCTATCTCAACATGGATCATCTGCGCGAGCACAAGAAGGAGAGCCTGAGGGCCTTGGCCGCCTGAGCACCGTCATGTGTCCGCCGCTCCGCTAAACACGGGGGCTGCGCGGCGGACACGCCGACGTCACCGCAATGCCACGCCATTTTGCAGAACTTGACGCACACAACTGACGGCGCTTCGTTTTCTTCCCCTGGCCGTACCACCCCACCCGGCACACCTGGCGGGGACCCCGGTTTGCGTCCATTCCTCGCGGCCCAAGAAAGTCTCGCGGCGCCGTCTTCCACTTCGTTTCAGCCACTTTGGGTGCGGCCCGATCGTCCCCGGTCTCAAGACCACCATCGAGGCCGCGATAGGCGCGGCCCGAGAAACAGAAGGAACCATCACAATGGCGACGATCGGCACATTCTCCCGCACCGCGAACGGCTTCTCCGGCTCAGTCAAAACCCTGAACCTCAACGTCAAGTCGGTGACGTTCACGCCAGCCGAAGGCGACAATGAAAAAGGTCCGGACTTCCGCATTTTCGCCGGCGCCATCGAGTTCGGGGCGGCATGGAAGAAGACCTCGCGCGAGGGCCGCGACTATCACTCGGTCAAGCTCGACGATCCGAGCTTCCCCGCTCCGATCTATGCGAGCCTGGTCGAGACCGAGGGCGAGTTCTCGCTCATCTGGTCCCGCCGCGCCGGCGAGTGATCTGAGCTAACACAAAGCCCCGCGCAAGGCGGGGCTTCGCCATGTTCAGGTTCGCCACTGACCTCTATCTGGTGCAGCACGCTATGCTTTGACGGGTGTCTTGCGCGCCTTCTTCACCGGCGACTTGACTGCCCTTGCGGCTGTTGTCGCTGCTGCCGCGCGAGCAGCTCGTTTTGGTTTTTCTGCCGCAGCTGTTTCTGGCGCTGCCGCCTTGCGTCCCAGGCCTATTGATTTCGCCAGGGCCGAGCGGGTGGCCGCGTAGTTCGGCGCTACCATCGGATAGTCGGAGGGCAGGTTCCATTTCTGCCGGTATTCGTCCGGACTCAGATTGTAATGCGTTCCGATATGCCGCTTCAAGGATTTGAACTTTTTCCCGTCTTCCAGGCATATGATGAAATCAGGTGACACTGACTTCTTGATCGACACCGCCGGCTCCAGCTTGGCTGCGGTCGCAGCCACAGGTCTGCCGATCCCTTGCAAAGCGACATAGACATCCCCGATCAACTTCGACAACTCGCCGACCGGCAGCGGATTGTTCGAAACGTAGGCGGAAACGATGTCGGCGGTGATTGATACGAGATCAGCCTGGTCGCTTGGGTCTGGAGAAACGGTCATCGAGTTTTCCTCTTGTCTGACGGCTCTAATAGCGCGCGTTGAAACGGATGGGCTGTTTATTGCCAATCAGGCAAATAATTCGTTGTTCCACAACAAACCTCATTCGTCGCAAATATCAAGCCGGCAAGCTTTCGCTTCCATCGTTCTGCCCGGCTGCGGACAGAGTTGCTGATAAACCGGTGAAAGCTGCTGCACCGCAGATCGAGCGATGAACATGCGCGTACAATCTTTATCCTCTCGGCACTTGGCGGCGCGGTCCTCCTCGCGGCGGCGGCGGTGAATTGGAGCTTTGGGCGCAATTCATCTGGAACGCGTCGGCGACGTTCAAGTTGCCTGAACCTGTTCGGGCCAACGGGTCCGGCAGGCACATTTCGGGCGGCGTGGCGCTACATCTAAACCGCGCCTGGGTATAGTCGAGGATCTCGCTAATGCTCTCGCAGATGCTGGGCAGGGTGCCGCCGCAACAACGCGCGGCGGATGATCGGGCAGCGGCCCGCGCTTTGGTTGCGCTTTTCCGGGTTCGCTACGGCGCGGAGTGATGTTCGCGCCTTCGCTGATATCGCGTTCGATGTGGTCGGGGTCCATTGCGCTCGGAATCCGAGAAGGGATCCATCTTTCAGCTGCTCCTGGATCAGTATGGCGAGCCCGTCGAGCCTCTTGACGGTCGGTATGACCGAGCGCCAGATGCATCTTCACACCCGCCGCAACGACGATCATGATGCGTTCTCCCTTACCGCGAGATGCCGCTTGACTGCATCCGCATTGCTGCCGACGGACGCAAAGACGCGCCGCCCGTTGTCCAGTCGGACTGCCACCATGCCGTCCGGCGGCCGCACGAGATTGCACAGGGGAGCCGTCGCCGGCGTTCGTTTTTTCGCCCCATGGATGAGCGCAACAGTTGCCAATTGCGGCGTCTTGCGAGCGGTCAGGCCGAAACTCGACACGCCAGCGGAAGGCCGTGCTGGTGGCGACTCCATGGCGGCGGCAACCTCCGCCACTGACACCAGGCTTCTCCGTCTCCTGCACAATCGCCTGCTTCTGCGCGTCGCTGAAGCGGCGCCGGTCCGACCGCCCGTCAACCCGCAGTCTCAAGCGATTGGCGCCGCACGCAATCAGCGCTGCTTAATTGAGCCCGGGCACTCGGATGCAACAGAGATCGCCAGTCCAGTTCGAATTCGAATTCCTCAAGACGAGCGCGCCATTTGCGCAGCGCATGGGGGCGAAAGCCCGAGCGCCACGGCATATTCGGCAGGCCCCAATCCGCTCCAGTTCATCGCCTCCACATGCATGCCCCAGAACGCCTGCAGAGCAAATCGGATCGTGTCCGTACGCACGCTGTAGCAGTAGCGGCGCGGGCTCTTGCGTCGCTTCGGCGGCCCTTTCTTGCCCCGCTTTTGCGGCTTTCCCCGCGCAATTTCCGCAGATATTCCGCACGTTTGCGCCGATCTTCCGCGCTCACCGGATGACGCACCCACAGCTTGAAAGTCGTCATCGAAAGCTTGCGCCGGCGGCAATATTCCTCCACCTCAAAACGGCCCCCGATACCAGGTCGCGACATGCGTCGACCAGTACGAGTTGTCGGCCTTGTCCCAGGAACGTCGAGGCACCGCCGAAGATCCTCCTCGATAAGAAGGAACCCCACACGTTGCGAGATTGCACTAGGTGTGCAGGATCCGGACGGTTACAGAGTGCGGAGAGGGACAGCAAGATAAAGCGAGCTGGCGCTCGCCTCGCTTCGCTCGTAAGTGCTTGTCTGCACATTGTTTTTCCTGCCCGTGCCGACCTCAGGCAGAATGACGTGAGGTGCGGGGCTGACAGGCTATGGCTATGCTGTTGATCCGAAACGCAAAACTATCGTGCCGCAGCGATGTGCGATCCGCCATTCTTCGCCGCAGCAAGTCTCTGCGCGCCGTAGCACGCTCTGCGCTCCGGCCATCTTGAAGCACCAAATCCGACTGCCGATGCTGTCGGCATGGCAGATCGTGACAGCGACCAATTCCAGGTTCGCACCGGCCGGACGCGCCGCGGCAGCGCGCCGATCAATCTGCGCACGCTGCCCTTCGTGCGCCAGGTCGAGATTGCCATCCGCAAGCAAGGCGGCAACCCCAATCGCATCGGCGCAAGCAGGAGCGCCGGAAAGGGGAGTGGCCGCTTCAATGCCCGCGGCCGCGGCGGCAAGGTGGTGGCCGGGTTGCCAAGGGACGGTGGCGGGTGGCGGCAGGACGAGCGCGGCGTCCGTTTTCGTTCCCGCCGCGTCGTGGTGAAGGCGCGCGTCGTCAAGCTGCCGGCGCGAGGGAAGGCGAGCGGGCGCGGCCAAAAGTTCGTGACGACGAGCAAGGCCGTCGATGCGCATCTGCGCTATCTCCAGCGCGACGGCGTCACCAGGGACGGCGAGAAGGGCAGGGTGTACTCGGCCTTCGACGACGAGGCCGACGGCAAGGCCTTCGTCGAGCGCGGGCGCGGCGACCGGCATCAGTTCCGCTTCATCGTCGCGCCGGAGGATGCCGCCGAGATGGAAGACCTGCGCTCCTTCACCCGCGATCTCATGCGACAGATGGAGACCGACCTCAGCACGCGCCTCGACTGGATCGCTGTCGACCATCACAACACCGGTCATCCGCATACCCACGTCCTGGTGCGCGGCATCACCGATGACGGCAAGATCCTGAACATCGCCGGCGACTACATCGCCCATGGCATTCGTCACCGGGCAAGCGAGCTGGTGGAACGGGAACTCGGGCTGCAAAGCGAGCTCGAGGTCGCCCGCAAGCTGGCCAACGAGGTCGGCGCCGAACGGCTGACGCGGCTCGACCGCATGCTGATCGCCGAACAGCAGGAGCACGATCTGGTCGATCTCCGTCCCAATGCCAGCGACAGCTACACCGTTTCCAGCAATCGCTATCTGCTGATCGATCGGGCAAAGAAGCTGGAGCACTTCGGCCTGGCGAGCGAGATGGAGCCCGGCCGGTGGGTCATCTCCGACAGGACCGAAAACGTGCTGCGGGCGCTTGGCGAGCGCAACGACATTATCAAGAGCATGCACCGGGCGCTGGAGGAGCACGGCCTCGCCGATGAACGGGGCGCGGCGCAATATGTCATGCACCGGCAGACCATCACCGAGCCGGTCGTCGGCCGCGTGCTCGCCAAGGGTCTTGCGGGTGATGAGATGAGCGACAAGCTGTCGCTGGTCGTCGACGGCGTCGATGGGCGCACGCACTATGTCGAGACTGCCGATGCGGCAAAGCTCGACGACATTCAGCGCGGCCATATCGTGGCGCTCGATCCGATCCTGCCGAAGGGGGAGCCACGTGCGGCCGACCGCAACATCAGTGTCGTGGCGGGCGAGGATGGCATCTATCGTCCGAGCAGACACCTGGAGGCGATCCGCGAGACGTTTTTGGAGCAGGGCAAGGACCCGGACGCCTTCGTCCGTTTCCATGTCCGCCGTCTCGAAGCGCTGCGCCGGGCCGGCCATGTCGAACGCATCGACGACGACCACTGGCGCGTTCCAAATGACCTGTCCGAGCGCGGCATCGCTTACGATGGCCACAACCGCGGCAAGGACTTCTCCGTCCGCGTGGTCTCGACCTTCGATCTTGACGCGCAGATCGGCAGCGACGGCGCCACCTGGCTCGACCGGGAGCTCACGGCCAGGACCCCCGTCTCGCTGGTCCGGTCAGGTTTTGGTCTCGACGTGGACAACGCGCTCGACAGACGGGCTGCCCAGCTCGTCAGCATGGGGCATGCCGAACGCGACGCGACCAGCGGCACCATCACCTTCTCGCGCGACCTTGTAGCCACGCTGGAGCGCCACGAGGTCACGCGCGTCGGCAAGGAAATGGCCGCTGCCCGCGGCCTCACCTTCGAGCCCGTCGAGCCCGGCAACAATATCAGCGGCACGCTGCTTGGCTCGGTCCGTCTTGCCAGCGGGCGCTTCGCCATGCTGGACGATGGTCTCGGCTTTCAACTGGTGCCCTGGCAGCCGATGCTCGAGAAGCGCATCGGCCAGCACATCACCGGCGCCGTGCAAAGCAGCGGCGGCATCGACTGGAGCTTCGGCAGAAAACGCGGGGTCGGAATCGGGATGTGAGGAATGCTCGCGCCGCAAAATGCGCAGGTGGGGCGAGAGCCGTAATTCAGATCTGCCGGAGAATGAACTGTGTCTCGACCGCGCGTGCGTCGATTGTTCCCAACTTGGGCACTCACTCGTATCAGGTCTCCCGCGACGACCCACAAACGCGCCGCTCCATAGGGCGGACACATCTGCGCCACTTTCCCTGTCCCTGTACGCCTTTGCGAAAGGGAGCCGGTCCATACAAAAGGATCACAGTTTGCCTTTTGCATCGTCTGATCGACGCGCCAGGCGAACGCCAGCACCGCCGCCGTTTTCCGGGATGAATTCGACACCGGCAGCTTCTAATGCTGCAGTTAGCGCCTCTAGAGTGGTCTGCCTCGAAGCCGTTTGGGCATTCTCAATTCTGACGAGCGTGCGAACGTTTATCCCGGATGCGTTGGCCAGATCCTCTCTCGTCCAGTCAATTAAGGCTCTCGCTGCACGAAGCTGGTGGGCCGATATGTCCTTTTTCATGACATTCTTCTTGTTTAAAGTCACAAAAAGTGACATATCAGGAGGGCAACAGAGGCGGCCGCACGAGGTGCTGGTAACACCCTGAGCGGCCTGACCACCACCCAAGCTGATTGGAGCTCGGATCATGGCTGATTCCGACAATACCACGACTCTGCCGTTCGTCACCCGCAGGAGAGTGCTTGCGGGAACAGTGGCGGCAACCACCGCGTGGACCCTTGAAGGGAACGCGTTTGCTGGCGAGGCCGGGATGACGAATGTGCCCCCCGACCCAGCGCTGGCGCTTTGGCGGGAATGGGAGACAACCCACAAGCTGACCGAGCGGCTTTGCCGCAAGCAGCAGCGCCTGGAGACGAGGCTTGTCTCGAACGTCGGCTTTCCTTGCGCAACCGTGTGCCTGCCCGAGGGTGAGGATGTGACGGTCCACTCGATCGAGGCGCTCAATGAAGTGCTCGGCAAGCGCCCGGACACAGCGGATCTCCGGGAAAAGGCCGAAGCTGACCTCGCGGCGCATAAGGCACGCTGGGACACGGCTGCGGAGGAGGGCGGCTATGCTGCGGCCCTTCGAGCTGAGCGCGAGGCTGCCAATCGGGCGCAGGATCTGATGCAAGCGCTCTCAACGACGCCTGCCACGAGTGTCGCTGGCGTGGCGGGCAAGCTCGATGCCGTGTTGCGCGAGGGTGAGGCCTGGGTGGAATGCTCCGAGTTTCCCTGGCCGCAAATCCGTTCGGCGCTCAGCGATCTGGTACGGATCGCCCAGCAGACGACTGACGACGAACCGCCCGCACCTGGCGGGCTGGCACCCGTCTCCGCGAGAAACGGCTTAAGAGCCGGTTGGCCTCGTAACGGCGGCTTGCTTGACTGAGATACGCGGCTGATCTCTTCCGGTCGAGTGGCTGCGCGGAAATAAGCCACCCATTTTCATGACTTACGTCGTGGCAGGCCATTTTGTTTTGGGACGCAATTCTCGGGGAGCGGCTGTCTTTTGCAGAATTGGGGATCGGTGAAATCCAACTCTTCGACTGAGCCGGTGATCAAGCCCCAACTGCGCTGCCGATCGATCGGGACTTCATAAAAGTCGTCGCCGCCATGCTTGAAAGCCTCATCCTCCAGCGCGACGGCTACGCCCATTTCCCGGAGATATTGCTTCTTCTCCAGGTGAGCATTGGCTAGAACTTTGGCAACCCTCTTGGCGGACTTTATTTGAGTGAAGGTCCTGTCGCCATTTGAGTACAGGACGGCTTGTCCCTTGTGGACCGCGATAAAGTTGCGGTCGCTGTTGAGCCTTTTGACGCCACCAGCAAGGAACAAGGGGCAGGCAGACAGGCAGTTGGCTTCTTCGAATCGACCTTGGCCGTCAATCTCTGGCATCGTGCGACAGACCGAGGCTTTGTCTTTGCAAACTACCGGTGAAGTCCCAATAGCGATTGTCAGCTTGTTCTTTCTCGCGATCCTGCCGAGTTCCTGGGCGGACTGACGGTCACCACCGTTCGATGCCAAGACGATGGGCAGGTGAACTGCGCCGAGGCTCTTCAGCAGCTTGCGCAAAGCCGATGGGGACGAGGTTTCAATCGAACCTGCAGCGTAGATCCACGCAGGGCAGGTTGGTTCACATGCGGGGTCCGAGTTCCGGATCACCTGGAAGGTCATGACAGTATCCGGGCCCATGCCAGTGCCGGCATCTTCGGCAGTGCTGCAAAAAAGGCCACAGTCAAGAGCACAGCACGGCAGAGAGATCGAAAGAAAAGCAAAGCCGCCCCCCGGAAGCATTGTTAGAGAGCAATGAGGTGAACGTTGCACGATGTCAACTCGGTCGATTTATCCGTCGCTCGCGCGCCGTTTTTCCGAGCCAAAGGAAGCTGTGATTGCGGCGGCATATATGCCGGCGCTGACATTCGTGTCGCCCGCCTCGACCCGTTGCAGGGTCGAGCGCGAGGTAAAGGCGCGCTCGCCACCAGCGCCATTGGGAGCCGCCGCCGGGCATCGTGGATATTCGCTCCCAGCCTGTGCAGGGCGTCTGACCGCGGCCGGAGGATTGTTGGGAGTGGGCATTGACACCTTTGCACTACTGATTACGCCTTAAGACTCTTGAGATGGACATTCTCGCAAACGGCTACCGATCCGCGCGTTGTCGATCCTCCGCAGAGCGCAGGCTGCGGTCAGGAGCCACCATTCCGGATACGTCGGCCGCCTCCTTCACCTTGCGCTCCCGCTCCTGCGGCGGCACCCCAGCGATCTTCAGTGCGAAGCCCCCTATTCTCGGCCAAGCTCATATGCGGATAGGCCGCATAGGAATGGAACACCATGGCCAGCCCACGCGCGGACGGGTCGATGTCGTTGGCGCGCACGCCGTCGATCATGAGGTCGCCTGCGCTGATCCTTTCCAGCCCGGCGATCATGCGCGGCAGCGTGGACTTCCCTCAACCGGACGGGTCGACGAAGACGATGAATTCGCGGTCCTCGACGTCGAGGTCGATGCCCTTGATGATCTCGGCGGCTCCATAGGATTTGCGCGCGCCGCGCAGCTTGAGCTCAGCCTTGGCTTGCCTCCCTGGCGCCGGTTGTCGTCTCCTCGTTCTGCACCATCGCCAGCGCCGTGCCGGGCTCGCCCTCCCATAGGATCAGGCTCGCCGCGCCGACTAGGCCCGCCCGGTCGCCAAGTTCGGCCGGAACGATCGGCACGTCGCGATAGGCTTGCATGGCGCGGTGCTCGACGGTCGCCCTGATGGTCGGTGCCAGGAGGTCGAAGCCGTTGGAAAGGCCGCCGCCCATGACGATCAGGTCGGGCGAGTAGAGATGCAGGAGGTTGGTGAAGCCGATGCCCAGCCACCGCGCCTCGGCCTCGACCAGTGGGCGAGCCGCCACATCACCCGCCCGCGCGGCCTCGACGACGTGTCGCGCCGAGACGTCGCCATTGTTGGACAGCCGCCGGAGCAGCGAGCCGTCGCCCGGCGCGGTCAGCCGTGTCGCCCGGCGTCCGAGCGCCGTACCGGAGGCGACCGCCTCGAAGCAGCCGACGGCGCCGCAGAAGCAGCGGTCGCCTTCGCCGGTGATGGTCATGTGGCCGATCTCGGCCGCCAGCCCGCGCCTGCCGTGATAGATGTGGCCGTCGGCGATGACGCCGCCGCCAATGCCGGTCGACACGGTCACGAATACCAGCGATCCGGTGCCGCGGCCGGCGCCGAAGCGCCATTCGCCGAGGGCCGCCGCATTGGCGTCGTTCTCCAGCCGCACCGGCAGGCCGAACTGCCGGCTGAGGATGTCGATCAGCGGCACATTGTGCCAGCCGGCCAGGGTCGGCGGCCCGATGACGATGCCCGCCTTGGGATCGAGCGGCCCCGGCGCGCACATGCCGATGCCGACCACCTTTGCCCGCGGATGCTCCGCCAGCAGGGTGCCTGCCAGCGCGATGATCTGGCCGATCACCGCCTCCGATCCCCCGCCTGCCATCGTCGGTGCCGAAACCCGGGCGATGACATCACCGCTGCGTTCGACGAGCGCGCCGCGCAGCTCCGTGCCGCCGAGATCGAAGGCAAGCGCAAGCGTGCTCATCAGGCGGCGACCTTCAGTCCGTGCAGCCAGGCCATGCGCTGCGCAAGGTCGGGATCGCCGAAGGCAAGCGAGCCCAGCACAACCGTCTCGGCGCCGGCGGCGCGCAGCAGCGGCACTGTCTCGTGGCGGATGCCGCCATCGGCGGCAAGCACGATGTCGGCCTCACGGCCGGCCTTCCGCATCAGCGCGCGTGCCTCGATCAGGCGCGGGCAGGCCTGATCGGACAGGCTCTGCCCTTTGACGCCGATGGAGGTGCCGAGCAGCGTCACGAACGCCACTTCAGGCAGGAAAGGCGTGACGACGCTGACAGGCGTTTCCAGCCTGAGCACCACGCCGGCTTCGGCGCCAAGCTCATGCGCCAGCCGCACGGCGCGAAGCCCCGCTTCACCATTCTCGGCATGCACGCTGATCAGGTCGGCGCCGGCCTCGATGAACTGCCGCGTCTGCTCCTCGACGATTTCGGCCTCGACCATCAGATGAACATGGATCGGCCTGGTCGTCAGCTTGGCGATTCGTGCCACCAGATCCGGAAAGAACAGGAAGCCGGGGGTGAAGCGGGCGTCGGCGACGTCGATGTGATGCAGGTCGACGTAAAAGTCTATGCGCTTCAGGTCGCGCTCCATGTTGGCCAGGTCGGCCGACCACAGGGAAAACTCGCCGAGCAGCCGGTTGCGCGGCAAGGCAGCGATGGCAGCACGGCCGGACAGGGATTTGCTCGTCATGACGCAACAAGGCTCCGGATGTTGAAGTGGGCGTGAAGGAAAGTGGTGATCTCGGCCTGCAGCTCGGCGAAATGCCTTTTGCCGTCGAGCGCCTTGGCAGCGATTTCCACAAAGGCCGCGCCGGGGATGGCATCCGCAAGTGTATGCGCGGCCGATAGTGGATGCACTGCATCCACAGTATTGCCGATGACCAGCACTGGAATGCCAAGGGTGGCGGCGTCGCTTGCCGAGACCTCAGGCCCATCGGCAGCGATATCGGCCAGGACTTGCGCAAACAATGCTGCATCCGGTCGGTCGAAATAACCGAACAGCGAGGCGAGATTGTCTGGTGCCTCGCTCTGGAGGCGCGCGGCGACTTCAGACCGCGAGAAGATCGTCCTGGCCTTGTCGGGGCCATGATCGAGGATGAGGCCGGCGACGTCGGCGATCGGCTGCAGGTTCACTGGCGCGCGTTCGAACGTCCAGGCCGGCCGCACAAGCATCAGGCCGACGACGCGGTCCGGACAACGGCAGGCAAGGTGTAACGTAATCCCGGCGCCCATGGACACGCCGCCAGCGACGAAACGGTCGAGGCCGGCCTGATCGGCGGCGGCCAGAACATCGTCCGCAAACATCGCCATTGAAAACGGTCGGCGGCTGCCCAGATCGGAGTCACCGTGTCCGCGGCATTCCAACGTGATGCGCCGGCAGCCGGCGTCGATGGGGAAAGCCTGCGCGACCTGTGCCTCGCCGCCGCCCAGCCCGTGCTGGAAGACGACGGCAAGCCCGTCGCCCTCATCGGAAATCCGCAGCGTGGCATCGTCGCGAAACAAGGTGGTCGGGCGCGCCATCAGACCAGCCCCTTCAGGAACCGGGCAACGCTTGGCGCTTCATCGGCCGAAAGCCCATGCGTGACCAGCGGCCCGTCAAAGCCTGATACTTTGAGCCGGGCGACGAAATCGGCAAAGTCGACGACGCCGCGGCCGGCGGTGGCGAAGCGGCCGTCGGCGAAACGGTCCTTGGCGTGGGCCATGGCGACGTGGCCTGCCGTGCGTTCGACCGCTGCGGCAACGATGGCGCGCGCCTCCTCGGCATTCACTCTTTCGAACAGGTTTGCCGGATCGAGCACGACACGCAGCCGTTTCGAGCCCATCTCTGCGATAAGGCGCACCGCGTCCAATGCCGAAGTGACGATGTTGGCCTGTTCGGGTTCGATGCCGAGGTCGACACCGTGACGCTCGGCCAGAGCAAGTGCCTTTTCCATCTCGCTTGCCATATCGGCCCAGGCCGAGGGATCGGCATTGCCAGGGTCATGCGCCCACTGGTCGTCGGCGTTGCGCGTTCCCGTGCACAGGGTGACGAGTGGAACCGAAAGCGCTGCCGCTGCCTCGATGACCGCGCCAAGACGTCGCAGGCCGTCGTCGCGCACTGCCTGGTCCGGATGCGCCATGTTGTAGGTGCCGGACAGCGCCGCCAAAGCGACGCCGGAGGCACCGGACGCAGCCGCAATAGTGCTGATGGCGTCATCCGGCACCGCATCCGGCATCGACGGAAGGCCGGCACAGGCAAGGTTGAACTGGGTGACGGCAAATCCCGCGTTGCGCACTGCGGCCAGCACGCCGGCCGGCTCGCTGCCCGGGAAGGTCTTGGCGAACACCCCGATCTGCATCAGACCGCTCCCGTCACGCTGGCGATCTCGACGCGTTCGCCGCTCTCGACCGAGCGCGCGATCGCCACCATGGCGCGGATCGAGGCGAGCCCGTCGTCGACATTGGCGCCGCGCATCGGCTTGCCGTCGAGCACCGTCTCAGCGAGGCTTTCGAGCTGGCGGCGGAAGAAATGGCCGTCAGCGCCGAGCGGCTTTCGCGAGGTGGCGTCCTTCTCGTGAAAAATGTCGACTTCACTCGCCCGGAAGTACCAGGGATTGAAGGTCTTCGCGATCACCGAGCCGTTCTCGCCATAGAGCTGGAAACCTTCGTGCCAGTCCATGCGCACGGCGACGGTGAGGTCGAGATGGCCGAGCGCGCCATTGGCGAACTCGGTCTCGACGAACCAGCAATAGGCGCCGAATTTCTCGTTGAGGCGGGCGCGCACGGCGGTGATCTCGCCGCACAGGAAGCGCGCCGTATCGACGAGGTGCGAGCCATGCGCCAGCATGAAATATTGCCTGAGATCGGCCTTCGGATTGCCGGCCGGCTTCCTCGCCAGCTTGCTGGTGATGGGCAGAGGTTGGATCGCGTCGGTGTTGGTGTAGCGATGGGTTGAGTCACAGTACCAGGCCTTCAGCGCCAGGATCTCGCCCATCTCGTCGCGCACGAAGTCACGCGCTGCCTCGAGCGCCGGATCGAAGCGCTTCATATGCCCGACCTGCAGCACCTTGCCGGAACGCCTGACCGCATCGGCCAGCTTATGGCCTTCCTCGACCGAGACGCCGATCGGCTTTTCGCAGAGAACGTGCTTGCCCGCCTCGAGCGCCTTGATCGACATCGGCACGTGATAGGCGTCCGAGGTGGCGACGATCACCGCTTCCAGCGCAGGGTCGGCGAGCATCGCGTCATAGTCGCCATACATCTTCTGCGGCTCGTAGGTCGCGCCCATACGCGCGAGCAGATCGGGTGCTGCGTCGCAGATCGCGTAGAGATCGGCATTGCTCGCCTTCACGCAGGATTCCAGATGCGCGAATTGCGCGATCGGCCCGCAGCCGAGCACACCGACACGAAGGCGACGGTCTTTCTTGCGGATCATCGCCTCAGGCTCCGTAGCCGCGCATGGTCTGGCGGTTGGTCTTGACCGCGCCGGCCGGATCGGCGGCGGCGGTTTCGGATTCCTCCTCCAGCACCAGCCAGCCGTTGAAGTTGGGCGCCGCGCTAGTGATCTCTATCACTTTCGCCGTGTCGCAGACGCCCTTGCCGAGCATCGCCCAGGTGCCGCTCGCATCGACATCCTTCAGGTGCACGTAGCGGATGCGATCGCGATAGGTGGTGAGCGTGTCGGCCATGTCCTTGTGGCCGCGCAAAATATGGCCCGTGTCCGGCACCCAGCCGACCAGCGAGGCATCGAGCAGCCCGAAGATGCGGTCGTAATCGGCGCGGTCGTAGAGCAGCGTGTTGTGGTGCGAGCTCGGATGCACCGCGACCTGGACGCCGACCTTGCGGCCGAGTTCACCAGCCTTGTTGTAGACCTCGGCCGCAATGGCGAACTTGTCGTCGCGCGGACCGTCCGACACGACGGTGGCCGAGCCCATGGAGACCAGCGCGCCCGGAAAGGCGGCGGCGAAATCGATCCAGCGCTTGGCGGTCTCGAGGTCGGCGCCGATCTTCTCCTTGAGTGTGAAGCCGCTGTCCGAACCGAAGGCGAAGGAGACCAGCGTCAGGCCGGATGTCTTCAGCGCCGCAGCGAACTCCGCCGGCTTGCCGGCATAGCGGCCGATCATCGTGTCGGTGATCTCGATGCCGGCATAGCCGCCATCGGCGATCGCTTTGAGCAGGTCGTCGGGGCCGCCGGCAAAACGGTCTCCGAGCATTTCCCAGGTGAAGGTCTGGCAGCCGACTTTGAGGTCTTTCACGTTCATCCTTTCATTCCTTGATTCCACCTGCGAAGGCCCTTCGATGATGTGGCGCTGGAAGAACGGCTCCAGCACGATCAGCGGCGCTGTGACGACGCTTGAGGCCGCGGCGATATCGCCTGCCAGCAGAGAATGTCCAATCCATCGATTTCGATGCGCGGCCTACTCCATCAGTTCTCCGGGGGGGACATCCTACTTGACCGAGCCCGCGGTCATGCCGGCGAGGAAGAACCTCTGGGCAACGAGGTAGATGAGCAAGAGTGGTAGCGAGCCGAGCACGCTCATCGCCATCATCTGGTTCCATTCGAAGGCGTGCTGCCCCATCAACAGCTGGATGCCGATCGGGACGGTGCGCATGGACGTTGACTTCGTCAGCGTCAGCGCAAACAGAAATTCGTTCCAGCACAACAGGAAGGTGTAGACCGACGTCGCCACGATACCAGGCAGTGAAATCGGGACGATCACCCGCCAGAGTGCGGTCCAGCTGCTGCCGCCGTCGACAGCCACCGCTTCATCGAGATCGCGGGGCAAGGTGTTCAGATATCCCGTCATCAGCAGGATCGCGTAGGGCAGCGTAAACACCAGGTAAGTCAGGATCAGTGCAACGTAGGTGTCGAAGATGCCATACGAGACGACAAGCCCGAAGAAGGGGATCAAAAGCGTGATCGGCGGGATCGTCTGCGTGCTGATGATGAGTGTGTTGAGGCTGCCCTTGCCGCGGAAATTGAAACGGCTGAAGCCATAGGCCGCCAGCAAGGCGATCAGCACCGTCAGCACGGTCACCGCTCCGGCCACGAAGTAGCTGTTGAAGAAGAAGCGCAGCTTTACCGGGTCGCCAAGGATGGCCGCATACGCTTCCAGCGTGAAGGCCTTCGGCAGGACGGTTGGTGGCAGGGCAAAGATTTCGGTATTCGACTTGAACGAGCTGCTCAGCATCCAGTAGATCGGGAAGGCCGCGAAAAAGAGCCCTGCGGCAAGCGCGACATGCAGCGCGACGGTGATCAGCCGGTCTTTCGGCGTGTGCCTTTTCCTCATGGTGACTACCGAGCCTTTTGATAGCGGATGTAGAACAGCGTCAGGCCGAGGGAGATCAGCAGGATGACCACGGCGCTCGCAGACGCCTGCGACAGATTGTAGCTCGAAAACGCCAGCTTGTACGTGTAGGTGCTGAGGACCTCGGTCGAGTAAATCGGACCGCCGCCCGTCGTTATCCAGATCAATGGAAAGACCTGCATGGTCCAGATGAAATCCAGCAGTGAGATGCTGATGATGATCGGCATCAGCTGCGGGATCGTGATGAAGATCAGTTTCTGGTAGGCCTTCGCCCCGTCGATATCGGCGGCCTCGTAGAAATCCTTGGGAATGCCCTGCAGGCCTGCGAGGAGGCTGACCATGAAAAGCGGATAGCCCGCCCAGATGTTGGCGAAGGTGACGGCGTGCAGCGCGGTCTCGGGCGAGGAAAACCATTCGACCTTAGAACCGATGATGCCGATTTGCATGAGAATGCTATTCACGACACCGTTCGGCTCAAGCAGGAGGCGCCAGATCACGGCGATAATCACTGCGGTGAACAGCCAGGGCAGTATGTAGAGCACGCGCAGGATATTGCGCAGCGTCGGATTGATGCGCTCGCTGTTCAGCATGAGCGCGAAGGCCATGCCGATGGTCATGTGGAAAATGACACTCATGCATGTGAAGTAGAGCGTGTGCCACAGCGAAGCCCAGAACACGGGGTCGTCGAAGATCGCCTGGTAGTGTTTCAGTCCGGCAAAGGACGGGTCACGACGCAGCACCGCGCTGTTCTGGAACGAGTAGGCAATCACCGTCACCATCGGCAGCAGCATCAGAAGCCCGATTATGAGCAGCGAGGGCGACAGATAGAGGTAGGGTGCGACCGCTCGTTTCAGCTTGTGATGGGAGCGCTTTTGCCGGGTCATGTGCCAACCTTGGGATACGCCTTCAGCGAGAAGGTAAGCTTCGGAAACAGGTCCATCTCAAATTGCCGATCCGTTGTTGCCGGGTGGCCTGCCCGAGTCAGGCCACCCGGTCGAACATAGCAAACGGGAACAGGCCGATCAGAATTTCGCCATCCAGCCCTTCTGAGCGGTGGCTGCAGCTTGTTCCGGAGACTGCTCGCCGGCGAGCATCTTCTGGGCTTGAACGTCGAACTGGGTCATCAGGTCTTCAGCCACCGGCAGGCCCGTGAACTCATTGGCGAGATAACCGGTCTTGAAGATTTCGAAAGCCTTGCCGAAAGCTTTGTCCGAGGTCACGAAATCGGGTTTGGCTTTGACGTTGCCCGGGAAGGCGTTTGCAAGCGACACGAGCTTGGCGTTCACCTTTTCACTCATCAGATATTGGACGAGTTTCCAGGCTTCCTCCTGATGTTTCGAGGCAGCAGAGATGCCGATGCCCCAAGAGGCATAGGGAAGGCCGCGCTTGCCGGTGTAGTTTTCTACGACCGGGACCGGGATGAGGTCGAAGTTCAGCTTGGGGTTGCGTTTGCGGATGAGGTTCACATGCGCGAGCGAGTCGATCATCATCCCGACGCGGTCGTTGACGAATTCCTCGACCTTTTCCTGCTCGGTCTTGGTGGCGATGCCGGGCGAGATGGTGCCGGCGTCGTTGAGTGATTTGACGAAGGTGAGCATATCCACCACCGGCTTGCCCTCGAGAGCGGGCTTGCCGTTCGCCATCATCGACTGACCCGAAGCCCAAACCCAAGACATCATGTCGTTCTGGACGCCGGATGGCGTTTGCAGCGACAGGGGCAACACCCAGCCATACTGGTTCTTTTCGGCGTGCGTCATCTTCTTGGCGGCTTCGAGAAACTCCGCGCGGGTCGACGGCAGCTTGGTCACGCCTGCCTGGGCGGCGAGGTCCAAATTCACGAAGACCGGATAAACGAAGGAGGCCACGGGAAACATCACCGCCTTGCCGTCCACCTTGATGATGTCCGCGACCTGGCTCTTGTCGAAACCACTCGCATCCATCATCGGATTCATGTCGGCGAGTGCGTTCTGCGCATTCAGATTGTTCACCCAGGCGCCGTCGAGACCGACGACGTCGCTGAGCGTTCCGGTTGCGGCACCCACCGAGATCTGGTCTCGCGTGGTCGCGTAGGGGCCGCTGACCAATGTCACCTTGATTCCGGGGTTTGCGGCCTCGAAGTCATCCATGATTGCCCTGAGCGAGCCAGCCGGCAATTCAGGCTCCCACCATTGGGTGAATTCCAGCGTCGTGTCCGCCATGGCGCTGGTTGCGCCAAGCAACCATGCGGCCGCGGCTATTTTCAGCATCGCGGATTGCATCCGAAACATCATGTTCTCCTCCTTCTACAAGATCGACCGCACAATGCGGACGATCGTCTGGTTTATTCAGAAGCCTTCTTGCGAGTATCTTTCGCAGGCGCCTCCCTCTCGCCTGCGGTCTGCTGCAGATCTTCAGATCGCTAGATGCGTCTCAGGATCGAAGAAGTGGAACTTGGCCTCATCCACGGCCAACCGGATTTCCGAGTCGGAGTGGATGGCGCTGGCCGGTTCGAATCTCGCCACCGCGTTCGATGCCAGGCCAAAATCCTCCGCTGCGTCCGGATCGCCGGAGTCCACCCGGACCGCGTCGATGTTCAGGTGGACGATATGTTCAGAGCCGAGCTCTTCGATCGAAGTCACCTTTGCGGGTATCGTCTGATAATTGCGGCCGGATTCGAGGCCGCTGTCATAAAGATCCTCGGGCCGTATGCCGAACACGATCTTGCGCCCCTCATAGGACCTCAGAGCGGGCCTGCCGACGAAAGCTGCATCCTGCAATCGGATGGCGAAGTCGCGAAAACCGAGCTCGCCGCCCTTTAGGGTCGCTTCGAAAAGGTTCATCGACGGAGAACCGATGAAGCCGGCGACGAAGGCATTCACCGGCGACTCGTACAGTCTCTTGGGTGTGTCGACCTGCTGCAGCACGCCGCCCTTCAACACCGCGACCCTGTCGCCCATCGTCATCGCTTCGATTTGGTCGTGGGTCACGTATATGGTCGTTACGCCGAGCTGCTTTTGCAGGCTGGTGATTTCGGCGCGCATTTGAACACGCAGTTTAGCATCCAGGTTGGAAAGGGGTTCGTCCATGAGAAAGGCGGCCGGCTCGCGCACCATGGCGCGGCCCATGGCAACCCGTTGGCGCTGTCCGCCTGACAGGTTCGCGGGTTTGCTGTCCAGCAAAGACGTCAGTTGAAGGGTTTTGGCGATCTCGTCCACGCGCTTCTTGCGCTCGGCCTTCGGCTTGCCTGCCAGCCGCATCGAAAAGGCGATGTTTTCGAACACCGTCATATGCGGGTAGAGCGCGTAGCTCTGGAAGACCATCGCGATGTCGCGGTCCTTGGGCGGCATGTCGACGACGTCGACTCCGCCGATCCGAAGGCTGCCGCTGGTGATGTCCTCCAATCCCGCGATCATTCGCAACGCGGTGGATTTGCCGCAGCCGGACGGCCCGACGAGAATCAAGAACTCGCCGTCCTCGACCGATAGGTTCAATTGGTCGATTGCGCGAAAATTGTTCCCGTAAGTTTTGCAGATATTCTCTAGAATGACTTCTGCCATCTTCCTCCCTCCACAAGTATAAGCCAATGATTCTTATAATTTTCCTCGGCTTATGTTCACCTGCGAAATGTCTCCTCGGATAGTTTCAGCCTATGTTCCAGTATCGACGTACGCATTTTTCAGTTCGACTGCTGACGGCGCGTTCGTCGATGCCAGGAGTTCCGTGACCTGGTCGTCGGTCGGAAGCGCCTCGCGCCCGCCACGCCCCGTTATCGAGAGGGCCGCCGCCGCGGCCGCGAATGCCACCCGGCCTGCGGTGTCGGCTCCGCGCATCAAGGCATGCGCGTAGGCGCCATGAAAGCAGTCACCCGCGCCGGTCGAGTCGACGACCACCACCCGGTGCGGGGGCAGATGCCAGAGACCTGTCTCTTCACGCCCGCGATAGTACACGCCCCTGCCGCCATCGGTCAGAACCACGGCGGACCGCGACGGCGACCACAATGCATCGAGCATCTCGGCGGGCGATCGGCGCCCTGTGGCAGTCCGTGCAAAGCCGAGGGGAAGAATGAGATGGTCGCAGAGCGCGATCAGCCGCTCCGTGGCCGGGCCGCAGCTCCATTCGATATCGCCGAGGATGGCAAGACCGAGATCGCGAGCGCGAGCCACGACATCCAGCGACCGGATCGCGTAGCTATCGACGATCAGGACAGTCGCGCGGCTGAGGACCTCCTCCGGGAAGTCCGACGCGGTGCCCAGCATCGCGTCGTCGTCATACGCGATGAACCGTTCCCCGTCCGAGCCGACGGTAATGTGCGAGCGCACCGGGCGCGCGTCCGGGTGGCGCGGCGCGAATTCGGTTTCAACACCGCTCGCAACGAGATCGCGCAGCACGGCGTCGTCAGCGGCGCTGCCCAGCCATCCGACGAACCCGGCGCTTCCGCCGAGCCGTGCGACGGCGGCTAGCGCCGTCGCGACATTTCCCCCGAAAGACCGGGCACTATGCAGAACCTTCCCCTTGCCCGCCGACAACGGCTGATCGACATAGACGATGTCGTCGATCGCAATAGCGCCGAAGCCGAGGATTGAAGGGAAGGTGGGCATCGTTCAGGCACCCGCCTTTGCCAGGGCGTCTTGCGCCGAAAGGCCGTCATGGATGACGCCCCGAAAGGCAAGCGCAGCCTTCTCCGGATCGCCATGCCCCCAAAGATTGCGGCCTACCACGGCACCGCGTGCGCCGGCACGGATGGCGTCCGCCGTCTGCTTGAGCGCGCCGAGCAGCGTATCGGTTTTCGGACCACCCGCGATCACAACCGGCACCGGGCAGGTCCGGACGGTCTCTCGGAACGACTCGAAATCGCCCGTGTAGCCGATCTTGATCACGTCGACGCCGGACTCGTAGCCGATGCGCGCCGCATAGGCGATCTCGTCGGGGGTGAAGACGATTCTTGCTCCGTCGGTGAAATCGCGTGGGTAGATATGCGCCACCACAGGCATGCCGTAGCGCGCCGCCGCGTTTACCGAATCGGTGAGCCAGCGTATGTATTTGCCCTCGGTCGCGCCGCGCACCGGAATGGCCACGGCCAACGCATCGGCCCCGGCGCGCACCGCATCCTCGGGCGTTGCGATCAACTCGCTGATGCGATCGTCCGGAGTGAAGCAGCCCGCCTGAATCACCAGAGAAGCCTTGCCCGCATATTGCGGCCACAGATGGCGCGCGGTGCCAGGCTGGATGCTGACGTAATCGGGTCTGCCCGCCATGACGCGTGCAAGCGCACCCGGCAGGTCGGCAAGGCCGCCTTTGCGCACGTCACCATAGCCGACGAAGTGGTCGACGGCGCCGCCAAAAAGGTTCCCCGATGGATGCGAGAAGAGGCGCGCAAGACGCACCTTGGTTCCTAGGCTCATGAGTGCAAAATTCCCCAATCGTTTGATTTCAAAATCCTGGACCCAGTGTTTCCGAAAGAAATAAGAAAAACAATCTTTCGAAAGCTTTCGAATTTGCGTATTTTTGCTAAGGTGAGCCGAGGCCAGAGCGGTTGCTTGGCGTAGGGAGGCAAGGGCAGGGCAATGTTGTCGGAGCAGAGACGCCAATCGATCCTGGGTGAGGTGCAACGCAGCGGACAGGTTCGCACGAAGGACCTGTCAGACGGGTTTGGCGTGTCGGAAGTCACGGTGCGCTCCGACCTCGAGATACTGGACCGAAAGGGACTACTGACCAAGACCCGTGGAGGGGCGGTGACCCGTACCACCGATTCGACTACGGCCGCGTTCGCCCGGCGGATGCAAGCGAACCTCGACGCAAAGAAGCGCATCGCGCGGGCGGCGGTAGACCTCTTCGAGGACAACCAATCGGTCATCTTCGACGGCGGCTCGACATTGATGCAGCTTGCCATGCAGTTACCGCCGCTCAGCAATGTCGTGGTCGCGGCCACGGCCATGAATATCGTGCAGCACCTTATGCATCGTCCCGGGCTCGACGTTCATATGATCGGCGGCCGGGTCTATCCCGACACGGTGAGCACACTGATCACCGATGCCGATACGGCTCTCGGCGGCTTGGTGGCGCATCAGGTCTTTGTTGGAGCGCATGCGATAGACTCGTCACTGGATGTGGTCGACGTGAACGAAGACATGGCGCGAACGAAGCGAAACCTCGTTCGCATGGCCCGGCGCGTTGTCCTCCTCGCCGATTCGAGCAAATGGGGCGTCAGCGGGACCTCCAAGGCATTTTCGCTGTCGGCCGTCGATGTGGTGATCACCGACGATGGCCTGCCCGGTCCAATACGCAGCCAGCTTGATAGGATCAGGGCCAAGGTGATCTATGCCTGAACCCGTCTCGGTTCCTACCGCGACGGAAAGATCCAGTGCGCGCATGACTCACGGGATTCGCATCGGCCGTTGGCCGTTTTTCATGTCAGTCATGTTCTCCTCCTCAAGGCTGGCGGCCTCCAATGCTGCGCCAGCGTTTTCACATGCTCTATAAAAATTTTACGCGCGTCAAGATTTAAAATGTTATATAGCGGCTTTCGACTATGAACCTTGCCGTAGCCAGGCCATGACCGCGTTAGAGGTACGATCTGAAATGCACAGAAAATCAAAGACAAAGCTCGGCGTCGGCGTCATCGGATGCGGCAACATCTCGATGACCTATTTGCGCAATGCGGCTCTGTTCGGCGGGGTAGAGCTCAGCGCCTGCGCCGACATTTCGGCCGATATGGCTGCGCTGCGCGCCAGGGAGCATGGCATCCGCGCACTCGGCGTCGACGCGCTGCTGGCCGACCCGGACATCGATCTTGTTCTCAATTTGACGATACCGGCGGCGCATTTCGACATTTCGCTTTCGGCGCTTTCGGCGGGAAAGCACGTCTTTACCGAAAAGCCTTTGGCGACATCGGCCGCCGACGGCCGCCGGCTGGTCGAGGAGGCGAGGGCGCGCCGGTTGCAGCTCGGCTCGGCTCCCGACACCTTCCTCGGCGCTGCCGGCCGGCGGGCGCGCCGGCTGATGGATGAGGGTGCGATCGGCCGCGCTGTGACCGGCACCGCCTTCATGATGGGGCGCGGCATGGAGCACTGGCATCCCAATCCGCAATTCTACTATCAGCCAGGCGGCGGCCCGGTCTTCGACATGGGCCCTTACTACCTGACGATGCTGGTCAACCTGCTCGGCCCGGTCGAGCGCGTCATGGCGATGGCGACGCGCGGTCAGGAGGAACGTCTGATATCAGCCGAAGGTCCTTACAAGAACACCAGCTTTAAGGTCGGCACGCCGACCACCATCCTGTCCCTGCTGGAGTTCCGCTCTGGCGCCACCGTCACCTTCGGCGCGTCCTGGGACGTGTTCAAGCACTCCAACCATCCGATCGAACTGCACGGCACCGAAGGCTCGCTGCGATTGCCCGATCCCGACACATTCGGCGGCACAGTTTCGCTCTCGGCGCGCGGCGACGACTGGGCCGATTTCGCCAGCGAGGCCGAACTCTACGGTGCGCGCAACTGGCCCTATGTCGCACCCGACCGCGCCAACTACCGCATGCTAGGCGTCGCCGATCTTGCGCGGGCGCTGGCCGATGGGCGCAAGCCCCGCGCCTCCGGCGATCTGGCGCTGCATGTTCTGGAGATCATGGAGGCGATCCTGGCTTCGGGCGAAAGCCGCGGCTCAATTGCCGTCAATGGGACCGTCGACCAGCCGCCGCTGCTCGGCGAGGACGAGGCGGCAGGTCTGCTTGCCTGATGGGGAGGGAGATCCATGATGACATCGCCTTCAGCGCCGTCCCTGTCCCCACTCGACCCGGAAGCCCGGCATGTGCTCGAGCTCGGCCGGCAGGCCGACGCCTTGCCATTCGAGACCGGTACACCGCAACAGGCACGCCGTGCCTACGAAGAAGGCCTTCCGGACCAGCAGGGTGAGCGCGAGCCGGTGGCTTCGGTCACTGAGCGCGCCATCCTTGGACCCGGCGGTTCGCTGACGCTCAGGATCTATCGCGGGCAGGACGCGCCTGATGCAACTGCCCCGGCGCTGCTTTACCTGCATGGCGGCGGCTGGGTGATCGGCAATCTCGATTCCCATGACGAGATCTGCCGCTGGTTCGCCAATATGGCGGCTTGCGTCGTCGTTTCGCCCGCCTACCGGCTGGCGCCGGAGCACAAATTCCCGGCCGCGGTCGAGGATTGCCGCGCCGTGCTCTCCTTCATACAAGAGGCACCTGGCGATCTCGGCATCGACGCTCTGCGCATTGCCGTTGCCGGCGACAGCGCCGGCGGCAATCTCGCCACGGTGCTTAGTCTTCTCGCGCGGGGCGATCCTATTCCGTTGACCGCGCAGCTGCTGTTCTATCCCAACACTGATGCCGCGCAGACGGCGGACAGCTATCGCCGTTTCGCCGAAGGTTTTGGCCTGACCGCCTCGACCATGGCCTGGTTTCGCGATCACTATGTCCGCTATGCCGCCGACATCGACGACTGGCGCGCCTCGCCACTCAGGGCGGAAAGCCTCGCGGGCGCGGCGCCAGCCTTCGTCGCCATCGCGGGTCACGACATCCTCGCTGATGAAGGCGAGGCCTACGCCGGGCGTCTGCAAGATGACGGTGTGCCGGTCGTGCTGCGGCGTTGGCCAGGCCAGATCCATGGTTTTGTTTCCATGGGCCGCCATGGCACGGCAGCGCGACAGGCCGTTGGCGCTGCGGTCGCCGCATGGCGCGGCTTCGATTCGGCTTTTGGGAAAGATCAGGCCGACTGACGCATCACCAGCGTCGCATCGAGACTGACTTTGGGTGCGACCGCCGTGTCGTCCTCCTCAAGCACCGCCAGCAGCATCTCGACGCTGCGCCCGGCCATCGAGGCGAAGTCCTGCGCCATGGTGGTGAGACCGGGGCAGGTGTAGCGGCTGAGTGGATGATCGTCATGGGCGGCTACCCGCAGGTCGCAATCGCCCTTGCGGCCGATCTTGAGTCCGCGCGCATAGGCGGCGGCCATCACGCCAAAGGCCAAGCGGTCGTTGTTGCACAGGATGGTCTTTCCCGCCAGGCCGCCATTGTCGAGCATCGTTTCCGTCTGCTCGTAGCCGATCCGTTCGAAATCCCAAGTGTAGTCCTCGGTGTTGCCGATGACGACCGGCTCATGCCCGAGCCGCTTCATCGAGGCGACATAGCTCTCCAGCCGTTCCGGCGAGTTGTGGTTGACATGCGGGATGTCGAAATAGACCGGGGCGCCGCCGGACCGGCAAAGATAATCGACGATGGTCGAGACGCTCTGTGCGTTGTTGTTGCCGACGAACGGCGTCCCGCCTTCGAGATAGGTGTCGAAATAGACGACCGGGATCGCCTGCGTCAGCTTTTCCAGCGTGCGGTGGTCCGAGCGCACGCCGAGCGGTGCGATCAGCGCGCCGGAGACTTTCAGCGACAGGATCGTTCGCGTTGCCTCCACTTCGAGTTCGCGCGAGCCGTGCGAGGAGATCACGATCGGCCAGTAGCCCTCGTCGCGCAGCCTGAGTTCTATGCGGCTGACCATCTCCGAATAGAAGGGATCGGCCACCGTCGGCACCATGATGCCGATGCTGCGGGTACGCTTGCGGTTGAGGTTGCGCGCGAACAAATTGGGCTGGTAGTCGGACGAGCGCAGCGCTTCCTCGATGCGCTTTCGCGTCGCCGGCTTGACGCTGGTCGGATCGTCGAAATATTTCGACAAGGTCGGCCTGGAGACGCCACAGGAGCGGGCGAAATCCTCCATCGTCTTGTGCTTCATCGCCAGCGATTCCCCGCCTTCCGGAAACCTCGTTCCTTGTGCTGTCCGGCACCTACTTACGGTGCGCCGGCGTGCAACCGCAAGGCAAAATTTTACAGAAAACTGTAGCTGTTTTAACGCGTATAACAAAATTATTCCACGCGTAAATTTATTAATTGGCGCAAAAAGTGCAAGCCGTATTGACTCTGGATGTCGGTTGCCGCCAGGCACAATTGTGCGCGACTGAAGTCCGCAGTCGGACTGGAGCGAGACGCCGGGAGGAATTCCGCGATGAAGAAGCTGGTCTCAGCCGGCGAGATCCTCGTCGAGATCATGGCCGAGCGTATCGGCCAGAGCTTTCTCGAACCGGGCCCGCTGCTGGGGCCTTATCCGTCCGGCGCGCCCGCCATCTTCATCGGCCAGGCCGCAGCGCTCGGCCAACCCGCCGGCCTGATCGGCGCGGTCGGCGAGGACGATTTCGGCCAGTTGAACATCGAGCGGCTGCGGACCCTGGGAGCTGACGTGTCGGCGATCGCGGTTCACAAGGGCCACGCGACGGGCACCGCCTTCGTCACCTACCGGGCGGATGGCAGCCGGCACTTTGTCTTCAACATCCGCAACAGCGCCGCCGGCCTGGTCGGGATCGATGCCGCTGCGACAAGCATGCTGGCCGGCGCCGACCATGTCCATATCATGGGCTCGTCACTGTTCTCCGACCGCGCCACCGATGTCGCGTTGTCGGCGATCCAAACGGTGAAGGCCAAGGGCGGGACGGTGTCCTTCGACCCCAACATTCGCCGCGAGATCATGCAGGCCTCCGGCATGCGCGAAGCGCTCGACCAAGTGCTCAAGCAAACCGATGTCTTCCTGCCGAGCGGCAACGAACTGTTCCTGTTTTCGTCGGCCGGCGACGAAAAGGGCGCGGTCGACGACCTCCTGCAGCGCGGCGTTTCCTGCGTCGTCCTCAAGAAGGGCACCGACGGCGCCGCCTTCCACGACCGTCACGGCACGGTGGCCTTGCCGGGCTTTGCCATCAACGAGGTCGATCCGACCGGCGCCGGTGACTGTTTCGGCGCTGCCTTCGTCTCATTCTGGCTTCGTGGTGCGGCACCCGCCCAGGCGCTCATGATCGCCAATGCGTGTGGCGCGCTAGCCGTTACTCGCAAGGGGCCAATGGAAGGTATCTTTCCGCTGGCCGAGGTTGAGGCTTTCGCAACCACCGCCGGGAGGGGCCGGCCGTGAGGGCCGCGATGCAGAGATTTGCCAGCATCGCGGTGAAGCGCGCCGCGGGTGAGAAAGGCGGCATCGCCTCGATCTGTTCGGCGCATCCGCTGGTGATCGAGGCCGCGCTCCGCCACGGCGCGTCGCGCGGTTCCGATGTGCTGATCGAGGCGACCTGCAACCAGGTCAATCACGAAGGCGGCTACACCGGCATGACGCCCGCCGGCTTCCGCAGCTTCGTCGAGGGCCATGCGCAAAGGGCCGGCTTTCCGCTCGATCGCCTGATCCTCGGCGGCGACCATCTCGGTCCCAATCCGTGGAAGCATCTTCCTTCCGCCGAGGCGATGACGAAGGCGAAGGCGATGATCGACGCCTATGCCGGCGCCGGCTTCACCAAGCTGCATCTCGACACCAGCATGGCTTGCGCCGACGATCCAGCCGCGCTTGCCGACGAGACCATCGCTGCACGCGCCGCGGCGCTTGCGGCCGTCGCCGAGGTGGCGGTCGAACGCATTGGCGGCGAGAAACCGGTCTACATCATCGGCACCGAAGTTCCGGTGCCGGGCGGCGCGCTCGAAGCGCTCGACCATATGCATGTCACCGAACCCGATGACGCCCTGCGCACCGTCGAGATCCACCGACAGGCATTTTCGCGCGCCGGCCTCGATGCTGCCTTTGCGCGTGCGGTCGGCGTCGTCGTCCAGCCGGGCGTCGAATTCGGTAATGCCGAGATCATCGCCTACGCGCCGCGGAAGGCGACGCAGCTGGTCGCCGTGCTCGGGCGCATGCCGCAATTCGTCTTCGAGGCGCATTCGACCGACTACCAGCCAAACGAGGCGCTTGGGGCTCTGGTGCGCGACGGCTTCGCCATCCTCAAGGTTGGACCCTGGCTCACCTTCGCGCTGCGCGAGGCGTTGTACGGGCTGAGCCACATCGCCGACGTGCTTGCGCCAGACCCGTCCCGCGAAAGCCTACCGGCGGCGATGGAGCGCGTCATGCTGGCCTCGCCGGACAATTGGCAGAAATACTATCCGGGTACGCCGGACGAGCAGCGCGTGCAGCGGCACTTCTCCTTCAGCGACCGCATCCGTTACTACTGGCCGACGCCCGACGCACAGCACGCGACACAGACGCTGCTGGATTTTCTGGGCGACAGGGACATTCCCCGCCCTTTGATCAGCCAGTATCTGGGGCAACTCGATGCCGAGGTTGCGGCAGGTCGGATCGAGCCCGTCGCGCATGACCTGCTGATTGGCAGCATCACCCGTGTCCTCGATTCCTATGGGCGTGCGACGTTACAGCAGCGCGGATCGTCCTAGATTCGCCGTTGCAGGGTCGAGCCGCGCCCGGAGGACGCGCGTGATCTAAGATGTGCGCTCAGCCGACACACGCGGAGCCTATGCCGGACCTTCGAAGTTGGGCTGCTGTTGGACTAATATAAGCAGGGCACAGCCAATTCGACGGTGAGAGCATCGCGGAACCATACGGAACGATACGGGAATACTTCTGATTTTGGCCCACGAAAAACCCAATCAAATCGACGTTCCTAGCACATCCTCCGGGCCCACCATTATCGTTACCTTTCAATGATTTAGAGGCATTGTTGCACTTGGTTAGCCAAGTCAAGGCTGGCGAACCGCCGTCCATAGCGTTTGATTTTATTGACTTATGGTGGGCCTGTGGAGGCCGCAGATGTGTTGCCAACCGCCGGTGGAGTGTCAGGATCGTTTATCAAGTGCTTGAACGACGCCGGCACGGTGTTCGGAATAGAAAGCCGCGCATAGTCCCCTACGCAATCGACCTCGAATTACTGTCTGGATGCTACATCGGCCATCGCCGCACCCCAGGCGATCTCGTAGCCCATGCGTGAGAAGCCGAATTCGCGATCGAATGTGTTCGGCGCTTTGACACGCCAGTTCTTCATGACCTCGCCCGGGAGGCCGCCAGCAGCGGTGACGACCAAGTCACGCTCGCCGGCGCGGAGTTCACGACGGCGATCATTTGGCGTAGCTGGGAACAGGCCGGCTACGTCAGGCAAGACCGTCCGGCTGCAGCTAGGAAGTTAATCGCAACCCACGGCGGACGGCTCCGTACGCGCGCGCGGCGTACGGCAAGCTGCTAGCCTCAATCTCCGGATGAGATCAGAGTCGCTCAGACCGGGTCTTCAGGATCTGGTACAGCACGTTTCGGATGCGCTGCCCAACGGTTAGCCGGTTGATCACGCCTTCGCCTCCTGTTCATCGCAGATGAATGGGCTGCGGTTCAGATGATCTGTGCCGCCAGCGCCACGCCGACCAACGACGTGCCGACGCCTGCCGTGCGGATGGCTCGCGGCCAGCGCCGAAGTGTCAGGGCGGCTAACGCGCCGGTCGCGTGAAGAGCCGAAGTAGCGACCACGAAGCCGACCGCATAAGCGATGCCGCTGGCCGTCTCGGGAATTTCGAGGCCATGGGCATTGCCGTGGAAGAGGGCGAAGAGAGCAGTCAGCGAGGCGGCCACAGCGAGCGGAAGCGGCTTGGCAAGCGCCATCATGGCGCCGAAGACCACCAGCGATAGCGTTATGCCGGTTTCCAGTGAGGGCAGGCCGATGCCGGCGATACCGAGCAGGGCGCCAGCGAGCATCGCCGAGACAAAGCACGACGGCACGATGATGATCCCCTTGCCGCCGGCGCGAGCGGCAATGATGCCTACAGCCATCATGGCAAGCAGGTGGTCCATACCGGTCAGCGGGTGCTGAAGGCCGTCTACAAACCCGTGGGCATGAAAACCGCCGCTATGGGCGAAGGCCAATGAGGGGATGAGGGTTGTGGCGGCTGCCAGGGCGAGTCTACCGAAGGATGAAAGCGTTCTGTTCATGGTTCTGGACCTGTTTGATAGGGGTGCGATCGGTTCAAGGCCGGTGCTCATTGTCCGGCCCCTGGCATGGTGAATCGTGCGGCGCCGGACCTGTCGGCCAGAAGTCGCGCCTCGCCGAAGTCAAGGGGCGTTTGTGCCTTGCCGTTATGGTAGACGAAGGCCAGGCGGCGCCGGCGCGACGTCAGTTTCGCGGGCAGCGGGTGATAGGTGACGCCGGCGCCACCAATCAGCGGCATGACGGCGCCGACATCGACCATGTCCTGCGTCTCGACGCGCAGAAGATGCAGCCGCACGCCGTCGGCGGTCTCGCCGACGAACGGAATCCCGGCGAGGCGCAGGAAACTGGACGGGTCGGGCGCCCGCGAAAACCCTTCGAGAAACGCGATCTCGACGAGATCGAGATCGGTCGCCCGCGCGTCGGCGGGTTCGGGCGCATGGTCGTGTGGTAGATGCGGTGTCTGCCATTGCAACGGCTTGCCGGCCGGCCCGTTGTGGCCGACGGGGTGGGGATGGTGATGATGACCGTTCGGCCCGTGATGGTGACCGTCGCCATGATCATGGCTGTGGTGGTGATGATCATCGTGCATGGTCAAAAGCTCGTCGGCTTGTCGATGATGGATTTGTGTTTGCCGAGATTGCCGTGCGCGACCATCGAGCCTAGCGCCTCGACGACAACCCGCACGCCAAACAGCGCCGTGATGTCTGACGTGTCGTAGGGCGGCGACACCTCGACCACTTCCAGTCCGCAGATGCCGGGCGCCGACACTAGCCCGAGCAGCTTCAGTGCCTCGCGCGGCAGGAAGCCACCGGGCTCCGGCCAGCCCGTACCCGGCACGAAACCGCAATCGATGCTGTCGACATCGAAGGAGATGTATACGGCGTCGGTGTCCTTCCATGCGAGCTCGAGCGCGATCTCGGCCGCCTTCTCCAGCCCCATCTGTTCGATATCGGAGATCGTCAGCACGTTGGTTCCGCGCTTTCTCGCCTCGGCCACGCCGTAACGGGGCACCTGCCAGCCGCCGATACCGAGCTGCACCAGATTGGTGGCCGAGACGTTCGGCAGGTTGGTCGCCCAATACCAGGGCGTCGTGTGCATACGTTCGTCGAGATCCTTTTCCTGGATGTCGATGTGGCGGTCGAAATGGATGATGCCGATTCGCTTGGAGGTCACGTCGGCGATACCGCGCACGCACGGAAACCCGATCGAATGGTCGCCGCCGAGCATGATCGGCAGCGCGCCGGACGAGGCGACATGGCTGACGCCCTTGGTGATCTGGTCGAAGCTCTTTTCGAGATTGGCGGGGATGGTGAAGACGTCGCCGGCGTCGCAAAGCGTCATCTGCTCGCGCAGGTCGACACCGAGCTCGTAATTGTAAGGGGTGTAAAGCGCCGAGATGCGGCGCATGCCTTGCGGCCCGAAGCGGGTTCCGGGCCGGTAAGTGGTGCCGCTGTCGAAAGGAATGCCCATGACGGCAGCGTCATATCTGCCGACATCGCGGACGTTCTCGACATAGGGCGCCTTGAGGAAGGTGTTGATGCCGGCGAAGTGCGGCAACTCGCCTCGCGCGAATGTCGGGATCGACTTGTCGATGATCGAATCCGATCCGGGCAGGCCCATGTCGAGTGCCCATTTCTGTTCCTTGCGCCAGCCGTCCTCGGGCAGCTTTCCTTCCGCCTCGATAGACTTCCAGCCCTGCATGTCGCGGATCTCGAAGTTCGGATGGTGGAAGCGTTGGCGTGGCTGGTGGTCGGTGAGCCCGGCGCGACGATGCCGGCGTTCTGGACTATCTCTGTGCATGAAACCTCCTTCACGACGCCGTCGTCGCGATTGCGCTATCCAGTCGGGTCGTCCCGACCATCGCGGCCACTTCGGCCACGTCTCGTGCGGAAGCCCGGTGCTTGCGGTCGAGCTTCAGATCGTAGGTGATCGTCGCGCCATAGGCGGACGGGAACTGGGGGTCGTGGCGCACCTTGTCGAAGACCAGCACGCGGGTGCCGAGCTTGAATGCCTCGCCGATATCGTGGGTGACCATGACCACGGTCATGCCGTGCTCGGTCCAGAGCTCGGTGAGCAGCTCATGCATCTCGATGCGAATACCGGGATCGAGTGCGCCGAACGGCTCGTCGAGAAGCAGGATCTGCGGCCGGCCGAGCAAGGTCTGCGCGATCGCCAGCCGCTGCTGCATGCCGCCAGAAAGCATGGCCGGATAGAGGTCGCGCGCATGGCCAAGCCCGACCCGTTCCAGCATGGTTTCGGCTTCTTGCCTGGCGCTTGTGCGCCTGGCGCCGAAGACGCGGCCGAACGGTCCGCCCGAACGGAAGTCCTCGACCAGCAGCAAGTTCTGCAACGCGGTCAGATGCGGAAACACGGAATAGCGCTGGAAGACGATGCCGCGCTGCGGCGTCGGCTCCGGCACGATCGGCTGGTCGCCGACGACGACCACGCCGCCACTTTGCTGTTCCTGGCCAAGCAGGATGCGCAGGAACGTCGATTTTCCACAACCGCTGGCGCCAACCAGCGACAGGAATTCACCCGCTTCGGCGGAGACGTTGACCCGTTCCAGCACGCGGGCGTCGCCGTAGCTCTTCTCCAGTCTATGGACGAGGATCCGGCTCATCTGCGCCGCACCGGATGAGCCCAGGGCGAGATGACGTGAGAGAGCCGCACGAGCAGCCAGTCGGTCATCACCGCAAGCAGCGTGATCCAGGCGACGTAAGGCAGGATGACGTCCATCGATAGGTAGCGACGAACGAGGAAGATGCGGTAGCCGAGCCCCTCGGTGGAGGCGATGGCTTCTGCCGCGATCAGGAACAGCCAGGCCGGCCCAAGCGCCAGCCGTACACAAGTGATGAGGCGCGGCATGACCTGTGGCAGCACCAGCCTGAGCACCATGGTCCAGCTGTTGCCGCCGAGCGTCTGTGCCTTGGCGACGAGCTCCGGCGGCAATTCCATCACCCGGTTGGCGATGTCGCGCACCATGACCGGTGCGACGCCGAGAGCGATCAAGGTGATCTTGGCCGTTTCGCCGAGGCCGAGCGCAATGAACAGGATCGGCAGCAGCGCCAGTGGCGGGATGACGCAGACAACTGTGACCAAGGGCAGCAGAAAGGCCCTGACGCGCGGGATGAAACCTATGGCGACGCCGAGGCTGAGCGCCACCAGCGTGGCCATGCCGACTCCGGCGAACAGCCTGATCAGGCTGGCATAGGTGTCGGCCCACAGGATCAGGTCGCCGGAGCGCTTGTCCGGCACTGTCGCCAGGTCTGAAAAGGCCGACCACATCTGTGCAGGGGAGGGCAGCAGCTTGTCGCTGGGATTGACCGCCAGCCTTTGCGACGAAGCGAAGAGATAGGCAATCGCCACGGCGGCAAACGGCAGCGTCCCAAGCAGCAACGCTCCGCCGCGCGAGACCGTCGCGTTGATGAGGCGAAGCCGCGCTTTCGGCCTGCTAGGTTGCAGGCGGGCGACTTCGGGGCCTGCCGCGGCCTGCATGATGCCGGTACCTCTGGCTAGCATGTCGCGCTCCCGCGTCAGAGCGTTCCGCCCGCCGCCTCTGCCATAAAGGCCGGATCGAAGCGCAGCTTGACGTTGTTGACATCGCCCAGCGTCGAGCCATCGGGGAAGCTCATGCCGATCACGTCGACGCTCGGCGCGTTGGTACCAAGAATGCCGTGGCTGAACAGGAAGTTGCGCACCAGATCCATGGTCTTCGGCAGTTCGGCGCCGTTGGTGAATGCGACCGCCTTGGCCGGCTCGAAGAACATCGCCGTTGATGCAAGCTGAGCGTCGAAACCGGCAAGATCCGTCCCCGACGCCTTGGCCATCTCTTCCTTGGCCGCCTTGCCTTCGGGCGTGCCCGACGTCATCAGCGCCATGGCTTCATACCATGCACCGACAAGCGCCTTGCCCAAGGACGGATTGTCCTTCAGCGTCGCGGTGTTGACGACCATCATGTCGATGATCTCGCCGGGAATCTCAGTCGAATCGAATACCTTGTGGGCGCCCGGCATGGCGGCGATTTCCGAGACCAGCGGATTCCAGGTGACGACGGAAGTGACATCGCTGGTGCCGTAGGCAGCGACCATGTCGGCATCGGAGGTGTTCACCACCGTAATGTCCTTTTCGGCCAACCCCACCGTCTCCAGTGCGCGCGCAAGTAGGTAATGTGAGACGGAAAGCTCGACGAGATTGACCTTCTGGCCGGCAATATCCTTGAGCGTGGTCTTGTTCTTGAGGATGACCGCGTCGTTGCCGTTGGAGAAATCGCCGACGATCAAGGCCGTCGTGTCGACACCGCCGCCGGCCGGGATCGAAAGCGCATCCATGTTGGTCATCGAACAGCCGTCAAAGCCGCCGGCCGTGTACTGATTGATGCTTTCGACATAGTCGTTGATGCGGGTGATCTCGACATTGATGCCGTATTTATCGGCCCACTTCTTCATGATGCCGCTATCGGAAAGATAGCCCCACGGCATCCAGCCGACGTAGATCGACCAGCAAATCTTGAAGTCTTTCTTGGGCGCCGCTTGCGCGGCTGAGATGAAGGGGAGGCTGAGTGATGCGGCTAGGATGATTGTGGCCAGTTTGCGAAGCATTGCATACCCCTGTTTGCGATCCGGATTGCGTCCGAACGTCTGTTTGGGGGGTTCACGGAGCGCGCATCCGGGAGAGGTTCGCGCCAGCAAACCCGTGCAGGGTTCTCCCGGGATTTTGGCCCGCCGTGTTCCGCCGGATGCCTCAATGCATCTCAAGCGGTCGCGTCTCTTGGACCAGCACCGTGATCGACACGGCCGGAACCCTAGACGCTCTGCACGTGAACAACGAAGCAAGGGGCGTGCCAGTCCGGAAAGCCGTCCTGAGGCGGCCTTTCCCCGGATTTGCAGGCAATCGCGTTATGCTGATGCCACAAAAGTCATCGCAACGCCGACGGATTAGGCAAAGAAAATCTAGCGTCAACCAATATGAGCAGCCTTGTGCCCTGGGGAACTGCGCTGAGAAAATGGTACCCTGCTCTATAGTCGCCCCGCACATATGTCCCCAGTAGGGACACATTCAGGGGAGGGCGTGAACGCCGATCCGGATGCCAATTGGCGCCGACCCATGTGACAAGTGCGCCCGATCGTGCAAGGGCAATTCGTGAAATAAGCGCGACCGCAATGATGCTAGGGAAGCCCGATCGCGTGTCGGGAGGCAGTTGTGAAAGTTGCGATCATCGGACCAGGCTCGCTCGGGAAGGCCTTGGCGAAACGTCTTGGCCTCGCCGGGCACGAAATTCGCCTCAGCTTCAGTCGTGACGAAGGCAAGTTGCGCGCAATCGCGGCAACCCTCCGTGTTGGCTTCGGTGCCCCTGACGAAGTAGCGAGATGGGCCGACGTAATTGCCCTGGCGACGCCATGGCCGGCTCTCGAGTTGGCGATGGACGCGCTTGGCGATTTGTCGGGCAAGGTCGTCTGGGACAATACCAATGCAGTCGCGCCTGACCTTTCCACGATGCTGCTAGGCACTGCGACTTCTGTAGGCGAGGAGGTTCAGAGGCACGCGCCGGGCGCGCTTGTCGTCAAGTGCATTCCGACGTTTGCCGAATTGCTTGACAGGGATGATCCGCGTCTCAACGGCGATCCGGTGACGAGCTATGTCGCCGGCAATGACGCTAATGCCAAGGCGGCGGTTTGCCGGCTTCTCGCCGATCTACCGACAATGCCGGTCGATGTCGGCGATCTCACGGCCTCGCGCCTGATCGAGCCGATGATGCTGCTATTGGTCCAACTCGCCTATCGGCGGGGGATGGGGCCGACAATTTCCTTCAATCTCATTCGACAGGACGGAACCGGTTCATGACTGATTATCTACCCGCGCGGCGCAACGCGATTCCAGTAGGACGTCTGCTGATCGATGGCCAATGGCGCGATGCCGTCGGTGGCGAGACTTCGACGACTTTTGATCCGACCACGGAGGCGGCTATCACCGATATTGCGAAGGCGGACGTCACCGACACGAGCGATGCCGTCGCGGCCGCGCAGCGGGCTTTCGAGCAAGGACCCTGGGCGCGGATGCATCATGAGGAGCGCGCCAAGATCCTGTTTCGCATCGCCGATCTGATGGACGAGCGGGCCGAGGATTTCGCGGTGCGCGAGGCGATGGATATGGGTATGCCCTATCGCGATTTCCGCGATATCATCATGCCGCACTGCTCAGGACTGTTCCGCTTTCATGGCGGGCTCGCCATGAGCGCGATGGACGGCGCCTATCGTACAAGCTACGAACCAAATATCAGGATCCTGACGCGGCGCGAGCCGCTCGGCGTGGTCGCTGCGATCACCCCGTTCAATTTTCCCCTCGCGCTGTCCTGTTCGAAGATCGCGCCGGCACTCGCGGCGGGTAACACGGTCGTTCACAAGCCTGCGACCGACACGCCCCTGACGGCCCTCGCCTTGGCGCAAGTCATCCTCGACGCGGGCGTGCCGCCGGGCGTCTACAATCTCGTCACCGGCCCGGGCGGCACCATAGGCGACGCGCTGGTCAACGATGTCCGCGTCGACAAGATCGCCTTTACCGGGTCGACCGCCGTCGGCCAGGGCATCATGCGCAACGGTGCCGGGACGATGAAACACCTGACCATGGAGCTCGGCGGCAAGAGTCCCAATATCGTTTTCGCCGATGCCGATATCGATGCCGCGATACAGGCAGCCTTCTGGGGCATCTTCTGGAACAAGGGCGAAGTCTGCGTCGCCGGATCGCGCCTGCTGGTCGAACGCGCCTGTTATGACGAGGTCGTCGAGAAGCTGAGCGCCATGGCGAAGTCGGCGACGCTCGGCGATCCGCTGGACCCTGCGACGATGATCGGGCCGATCGCATCGCGGGGCGAGTATGACAAGGTCTTGAGCTATGTCGAAGAGGGCAAGCGCACCGCGCGACTGGCCGCGGGCGGCGGCACCCGCCAGGTCAACGGCAAGGGCCTCTTCATCGAGCCGACCATCTTCGCCGATGCGACCAACGACCTAAGGATATCGCGCGAAGAGATTTTCGGCCCCGTCCTGCCGGTGATTCCATTTGACAGCGAGGAGGACGCGATCCGGATCGCCAACGATACGAGCTACGGGCTCGCCTCGGGCATCCAGACCAGCGATCTCGGCCGCGCCTTGCGGCTCGCCGACCGGATCAAGGCAGGCACGGTCTGGCTGAACTGCTGGCACAAGTACCATCCTAATGCGCCGTTCGGAGGTTTCAAGATGAGCGGCTATGGCCGCGAGCAGGGCCGCGAGGCGTGGGAAAGCTACACCCAATACAAGACGATTTGGGCGAATCTTGGCGAACCGGTCGAGATGGCCCGATGAGCGTGCGCGATTCCAACCCACTCGACCCGCGGCATCCCAAACGCATCGCGATGGTCCTTTCCAACCCGGCTGTATCGATCACCACCGGCTGGCCTGTCGGGTTTTGGTGGAGCGAGTTGACCCATCCCTGGCTCGCCTTCACCGACCGCGGATACGAAGTCGCGATCTTCTCGCCTGAGGGCGGCAAATGCGAGGCGGATGCATTGAGCGACCCGCGCGATCCGTCCGGCTATTCGGATACGGATCTGATCTCGCTCGGTTTCCTGTCGACGCCGAAACTGGCGGCGCTGGTGGAGACGACCCGGCCCATCGCAGAGCTGTCGGCCGACGCGTTCGACGCGATCGTCGTCGCTGGCGGCCAGGCGCCGATGTTCACCTTCGAAGGCGCAACTGAGCTGCAGCGGCTGTTCGTCAACTTTTTCGCGGCCGGCAAGGTCGCGGCCGCCTTGTGTCATGGCGTCGCGCTGCTGCGCTACGCGCGCCTCTTAACCGGCGAGCTGCTGGCCAAAGGGCGCACTGTTACGGGGTTCGCCAATGTCGAGGAGGACTTCGCCGACAATGCCGTCTGGGAGATGGGCGCGCTGCCGCACGGTACGCATCTGATGCCATGGCGGATCGAGGATGAGATGCGTGCGCTCGGCGCGAACTATATTCAGGCCGGGCTGTGGCGCGATTTTGCGGTGCGCGATGGCAATTTGATCACCGGCCAGCAGAACTTCTCCGGAGCGGCGACCGCCCGTCTTGTCATCGAGGCGCTCGGTGGCTGAGGACCAAAGACCGCTCCTGTCGGTGAAGTTCGGGAGACAAACTCGCCGTCAGGGCGGGCGATGCCAAACGACATCGGCCCAATAGGATCCGGGGTCCGTCCAAGAACTCCACCTCAAACAACCACTATCAGCAGCGAGGATGAACCATGGCCGTAGTGACGACACTTGATATTGCCGGCCTGACGGCCGAAGATTATAGCCGCATCCTCGATCGGATCGGCGTGGAGAAACGGCCCGCTGGCGGCATCTACCAGCACATCGCGCATGCCACAGACGATGGTTATCGCATCATCGAGATATGGGACGACAAGGCAGGCCTGGAGCTCTTCTTGCAGGACACATTGTTTCCCGCCGCACAGGAACTGCAAGTTCAGCGTGAAATGACCATTATGACCCAGACACTGCACAACATCTTTGTGCCCCGGATTGGTGAACTGACTGCCCTGGCAAATGATGCGCCTGGTGGACCAGTCAAACGGGCAAAAGTGTAGGCATCAAGGATCGAGGATGCGGCGATCGATCATCGAAGTCCTGGAGGAACTTGCGTCCGGACGCCCGGTACAACGATGGTGACCGCGGCAAGTGCAAAGAGGTTGTTCTTTCCTGCCGGCGACTATCGCCATGCGCCGGCCGGAGTCGTTCAGCTGCGTGTGATTCGCAGCGGTTCATCCTATGCAGAGATCGATCTTGGCCGCGGGCTGCGGCGCGTCTTCACCCGCCCCGGCGACCTGCTGCTCAGTCTTCCCGAGCGTGCCACGCGGTTCAAGATCGAGGAGCCGCGAGAGCTGACGATGATCACCGTTGACTCCGCGCTGGCGTCAAGGCTCCTGGTATCCGCAGGCGGGACCCCCGAGGACCTGGTAATCCTGACCGATCGACCGATACGCGATTCGCTGGTGGCCGAGTTGTGCCGACGCCTCGAAGGCGACCCGCCAGTCAACCCGATCGTCCGCGAATGGACGCTGGGCCTGGTTTTCGCGAACCTGCTCCGTCTCGGGCATGCACGCCAGCGGCAGCAGAAGTCTCCGGTCCTAACCTCGCAGCGGTTCGACCGGGTCCTCGCTGCGATTGACGGCGATCTGGAAAAGGGGGTGTCGATCGACCATCTTGCCGGAATCGCGGGAATACCACGACGCGCCTTCACCGCCGCCTTTCGCGAGGCGACGCAATTGCCGGTACATCAATTCATTTTACGCCGCCGCGTTGATCGCGCGGTCGAGCTTTTGGAAAATAGCAATCTGCCGCTGGCCGAGATTGCTCAGCACGCGGGTTTCACTCACCAGGCCCATATGAATCGCGTCGTGACCCGATTGAAAGGGCTGTCGCCAGGCCGGCTGCGGTCTCGCAGGCGCGACGGCTGACTTGTGATCTATTCCAGCATCGAATGGCGGAGATGTGAGTTGCTGAAACGTCCGTTGGCTAAGATGCCCGACAGTTTGCGTGCAGAGCTCGAGGCCGCAAATCTGATAACTGCTTTCGAGCAACGGCCTCCCTATCAGCGCAATGATTACTTGCATTGGATCGAGCGCGCCCGTCACCCGGAAACACGCCGAAAGCGCATAAATCAGATGATTGACGAGCTTACGAAGGGAGGAATCTACATGGGAATGCAATAAGAGTTGGCATCGCCGCGAAGCTACCAGATCCGTCAACGATCATCTTCCGATCCGTGGCCTATCGAGATCGGGTGCTTTCCGCATTGATCTTCATCGATTTCCCCACGTTTTTGCGCAGAGGATGCAGAGAGCCAAATAGTGACAATCGAACCTATCCTCCATTTTCGTTTGCGGCAGGTGGCCATATGATCGTGACATCGCAAACTAATAACGTGCTCGGCAGCACGTCGGGAAGGTGGCGCGTCTGGTCGCTCTCGGACGGTTACATCGAGATGCCGGCGGACCTTCTGCGGGACCCGCAGGATAATCCGGTGCCGCAAGCTGCGTTGGCAGGGGCGCTTCGCCTGTCTGTCAATTGCTTCGCCCTCGCAGGTCCAGGCGTTGACGGCGTTCTGATCGACAGCGGAGGAGGGGCTGGGCCCCGACAGTGGGGCGTCTTGAGCAGGCCATGGCGGAAGCCAAGATCGACCCGGCTTCGATCACGGTCTTGGCGCTCACCCACGCCCATCAGGATCATGTGCACGGACTTTTGACCCCCGACGGCCGAGTGCTCTTTCCAAACTTGAAGGCGATCGTAATTCCCGAAGCGGCTGTGCAGAGCTTTTTCGCTTACGCGCACCTTGCGCAGTTCCGGCCCCTGCTGAAGGCTGTCCAGAATGGCGACCAGGTGGGTGAGCGATTGAGGGCGGTCGCCTTGCCCGGTCATGCTGCCGGTCATACCGGCTACACGTTCGACACGGACGAGGACCGTTTCCTATTCTTCGGGGACATCGTTCATGTGCCGGCCTTGCAGTTCGGCACTCCCGCGTTCAGTTGGGGCTATGACGACGATCAGCTGACCGCGCGCGCAACCCGCCTAAAGGTTTTCAGTGACGCGGCCGAGGGGGGGACGTGGATCGCCGGCGGGCACCTTGGCTGGCCGGGCATCGGTCGCGTGGTGCGTAAGGGCGAAGCATACGGCTATGAGCCGGCAGGAGGACGAGTGACCGGATAGGCGGCCCCGTGCTGGTCGGTTTATACCGCTCTCTTCGCCCAAGGCAAGGATCTCGACGAGCAGCGCGCCGCACTCCGGCGTCCTCAACGGCGGCGGTACCATCGTCCGGCCCACCAAAATATCTGATTCTTGATCCACTGGCGGCCGATCTGCCTGAGGCTTACCGGATCGGCGTCTCGCCGCGAAACAGCGGCTGGTGCGCCCGCATCAAGGCGGCAATCCGGTCGGCGACTTTCCGTACCGGCGGGGAGTGACGTTCCTCGTGATGGGTGACGATCCATTGGTCGGTTTCAAGTTCGGGGATAGGCTGAGCAACGCGAACCAGCCGCGGATCGCCGTCACCGACGAAGCACGGAAAGACCGAAAGGCCGGCGCCGGCGGCCACCAGTTCGCGCACCGAATGGGTGTTGTTGCCGCGTACGGCGATGCGGTCGCCGTGATGGGCTTGCAGCCAGCGCGCCGAGGCAATGTTTGCGCCTTCGCCGGTGACGCCGACGAACAATCCGGCGGCGATGCCATTGATCAGGTGACGTCCGGAATAAATGGCGTGGGCGACCTTGCCGCTCTGACGGCCGGCCAGCCACTGCTCGGTCGGGCGCTCGCTGCGGATGCCGATGTCGGCGGCACGGCGGCCGATGTCGACCCGGTCGGTAGTGGTGACAAGCTCTACCCTTATGCCGTCATCGACCATCCAGATCTCGCCGATATGGGCGGAAACGAAGGCCGAGGTCCATGGCCCGGCCGAGACGCGGACAATGCGGTCGGGCAGATTTCCCTCGCGCCAGCGGGTCAGCGACTGCATTGCCGCCTCGACGTCTTCGGCGCGCCGCAGCAGTTCCTCGCCGACCGGGGTCAGCCGGTAGCCGGTCTGCTGGCGCACGAATAGAGGTTCGCCGATCTGCTTTTCGAGCGCGGTGACGCGTCGTCCAAGGGTGGCTGCGCTGAGGCGCGTGGTTCCCGTCGCTGCGCTCAAGCCACCCAGCCGCGCAACGTCGAGAAACAACCTCAGATCGTCCCAGCCGATATCCATTTTGCAGAAATGAAAAACTCCTTGCGACCGTGGCTGTAGCGCAAAGCGGGCATCGTGCGCAAGTATGCAGGCATTGGAGGCGTTGGACAATCCTGCCTGGCCGGACAGGGACAAGCGCCTCGGCTGGCCAAGAAGCGAACTGAACCCTTTCGATCGCGCATGCGATTGGCGCAGAGGTTTTGCGCTTCCGACCAACCCAGGCGCGCAGGCATTCTGCGTACCAAAGGAGACGATCATGTTGGATGAACTTCGATACCGTTTCGCCCGCTGGATTGCCTATCGCCAGACGCTTGCGAGCTTGAGGCAGGCCCGGGACAGCACACTGGCGGATGCCGGCATTTCTCGCGAAGAGATCCGCGAGCGTGCCCGCCACGCCAGCTTGCGCCGTTGAGGAGCCGGGCATGCAGATGATGATGCTTTGGGATGGCCGCTCGGTACCGCGCCTCGGCATCGGCACCTGGGCGGCGGGTGGCCCCGCGCGTTGGCGTGACACGGCGACAATCTATGGCGAGGTCGACGATATCAGGTCGCAAGCCGCGCTGGCGATGGCTTATGAGATCGGCGCGCGGGTGTTCGACACGGCTGCCGCCTACGGCGCCGGCAATGCCGAACTGATCCTCGGGCGGGCGTTGAGGGGTAAGGACGAAGCCGTCATCGTCACCAAGGTCGGCTATTTCGGCGATCCCGAAACGCGTAAGATCGCACCCGGGGATGCCTCTGCCGCGGCAATCCGGACATCGATCGACAATTCGCGGCAGCGCCTGCAGCGGGATTGTATCGACGTCGTGCTGCTACATATCAACGAGTATCCGATCGAGCGCGCCGGCGAGGTGTTCGATACGCTCGGCCTGTTGCGCCAGGAGGGCAAGATCGGCGGCTTCGGCTGGAGCACCGATCACCGCGAACGGCTTGCCGCCTACGCGACGCGCGAGGGGTTCGTCGCCGTAGAGAACGACTTCAATGTGTTTACCCCGGCGAACGAGCTGATGGCCGTTGCGGCGCGCGAGAACCTCGTCTCGTTCAGCCGGCTGCCGCTGGCAATGGGACTGCTCACCGGCAAATACACGCCGGCCATGCGGCTGCCCACCAACGATGTGCGCGGCGGGAATGCCGAATGGATGGTGTTTTTCAGGGATGGCGCCGCCAACCCGCACTATCTGTCAAGGCTCTCGGCAATCCGCGACCTGCTCACCTCGGGCGGACGCACGCTTGCGCAAGGCGCGCTCGGCTGGATACTCGCCAAGTCGGCAATCGCCTTGCCGGTTCCCGGCTTCACGCGGCCCGAGCAGGTCGAGGACAATCTCGGTGCGCTGGAGAAAGGGCCGCTGCCGGCAACGGTGATGGCCGAGATCGACGCAGTGCTGAAAATTGCCGAGACTGCGTAGGGTGTGGTGAATCCGGAATTCGCATTGGCGATAATGCGACCAACTTCGATCTCTCTGATGTCTGCCGATATCGCATTTTTCTTAGTCAAGCTTCCGTGGCGCAATTGACCACGGACGGAGCGGCGGACACGCTCGAGTTGAAGGTCCGCCGCTCCGGTTTTCAGATCAAAGAGTGATGCTGCAACGGGAGATGGGTAGCGAGCTGCGCTTGAGCTGCGCTGCCGACCGCGTCGCTGTCGAGAGAGAGCGACCCGGTTGAGCTGTCAAAGATGATGTGGTGGGAACCATCATCCGTGGCCGTACCAGCAGGGGAAGTATGCAATGAAAGCCCGCCCGACTTGAGGTCGGCAAGCGCGGAGTGGTCGAGCTGGACTTTGTCCTGAAGCTTGCTGAAGTCGAAGGCATCGTTGCCGTGACCGGATGTCAGGTCGGCGACGGCGCTCTTGTGGACACCGGCGCCGGCATTTTCGTTGCCCTGGAGCAGTTGGGCGAACCCGTGGCCGGTCAGGCTGGTTGCCGTTTTCTCGGATGGGCTGCTGGTCGCGGCAAGCTCCGAGCCGGACGAAAGCGCGGGGCTCAACGCGGCCAGCACCCGGTCAACGCTGCTGCCTCCCTTGTCGCCGGCAGTATCATGGCTGGTGTCGTTGCTGCCGAACAGATCGGTCAGAGCGTGAAAACCGCCGCGGTCGGAGGGGGAAGCGGCGGTCACAGTCGAACTGCCATCGCTTGCGATGGGGTGCGAAGGCGCCGTCGCGGTCGAGCTGCCATCGCTGGTGCTATCGCCGGTGGAAGGGGCGGTCGCAGTCGAGCTGCCATCGCTCGTGGTGGCGCCGGCGGCGGTCGCAGTCGAACTGCCATCGCTTGCGATGAGGTGCGAAGGCGCCGTCGCGGTCGAGCTGCCATCGCTGGTGCTATCGCCGGTGGCGGCATGGGAAGGCGCGGTCGCAGTCGAGCTGCTATCGCCGGTTGCGGCATGGGAAGGCGCAGTCACAGTCGAGCTGCTATCGCTGGTGGCACTGCTGTCGCTGCTGGTGATGTCTGAGGCCGCAGCGGTAGTGGTGTTGTGTTCCCGGAAAACGGCTTGCAGTTCCGAGGAGCTTTCAAGCGCGGTATCGCCGTTCTGCGTTCCCCACTTGTAGGTGTAGTCGAAGGCAGGTGACGGAACCAGCTTGGCCCAATGATCCATCATGGTTTGCATCTGTTCGGTGGTGGGCATGACCTGTCTGCCGCCATCGGAAGTCTCCCAATTGCCGCCGCCAAAGGCCTGGAAGACCGGAACGATGTTGCTGATCGGGATGCCCGACTTCACCGCTGCAGCCACGGCTCGGTCGATCATGTCGTAGTCGACCGTGTCCGTTCCCGTGCGCACCGGATAGGGGTCTATTCCAAAATAGTCGATATGCGTGTTGGCCGGATTGTAGGTGTTGGTAAAATCCGGATTGGTAGGGGATCCCATATTCATCATGGTGACGAAGGTCTTGGCGCCTGGAAAATGCTCATGGATCCAGTCGGATTCCGCCTTCAGGTTCTCGGCGGTTGCATAGGTGCCCCACCTGCCCGTGGGATCGGGCTCGTCAACCAGATAGAATCCGAACACATTCGGATTGCCGAGGAAGGGGGTCATCTTCTCGATGAAGGATGAAGTTACGCCCTCGTGCTCGTTGAGGTACACCAGACCCTTCATGCCGTCCGGCAACGCGTCGACTTGCGAAGCGTACTGAACGTCAGCCAGATTGAAGCCGGCAGTTGCGATTTCGGTGGCGGATCCACCCGACGTATAATGCAGAGTTGCCATCCAATATTCCTTTTTCTGATTTCGATAGCGCCCGGCGTCTACCTACAGACGGCGTATATTAGCGCCAAATCACATACAGACACCCGTCGATAGAATCATTGACCGTTTGTAGGAATGCTGCACGGATTGTGACTTATTTTGACAGCAGCGACTTAGGACAAGATGCTTATTGTCTTCTGATGTCAGAATGATGCCATAATTGCGACTTTATTTTGAAGGCGCTGTAGTTTTTGAAGTTCCTCGATATTTTTATAATGGCTATACATTTATAGATTTTAATGCGTTAGACGTCAACTTTCGTACGGAAATTCAAAATGACGTTAACCTCTGACTCCGGGCCCCTCCACAGTTTCACTGCCCAACCAATTAGCTGTGGACAATTCGTAGGCATCTGCGCGCTCGTCACCTGGTATCGGTCGGCAGATCTCCGTGATCGAGATCAAATCAATTTAGGAAACCGCCCAAAAGGTGAGAGTAGGGCGGTTCCCAGCTGGAGAGCCTGAGGGCCTTGGCCGCCTGAGCACCGTCATGTGTCCGCCGCTCCGCTAAACACGGGGGCTGCGCGGCGGACACGCCGACGTCACCGCAATGCCACGCCATTTTGCTGAACTTGACGCACACAACTCGAACCCGCTGGGTGACGAAGGTTGAGCATCAGCCAGAAATGGGCATCCCGCTTTGGAAAAATCCGGTGCTTGAACAAAGATAAAGCGGCGGACCGTCTCGAATTGAAGGTCCGCCGTTCCGGGTCGTTCAGATCACAAGGAACGAACCTGCCGTAAGCGACAGACCTGGAGAGAGAGTGGCGAACTGTATTTGAGCTGCGCCACCGATCCCGTCGCTGTCGAAAGAGAGCGCTCCTGTTGAACTGTTGTAGATGATATGGTCGGAGCTATCATGCGCAGCCGTGCCAGCAAAGAAAGCATCGGATGAAAGGCCACCCAGCTTAAGCCCGGCAAAAACGGCGTCGTCGAGCTGGATCTTGTCCTGGAGCTTGTTGAAGTCGGTGACCTTGTCGATATTGCCGGGTCCAAGGGCGCTGTTGAACACGAATGCATCATTGCCTCCGTTACCGGTCAAGATGTCAGCACCGCCGCCACCATTGATGATGTTCGCGCCGGCGTTGCCCTGGATGGTCTGGGCAAAGGCGTTGCCGGTCAGGTTGATTGCAGACGTACTGGACGGATTGGTGGTGGCGAGGAGCTCGATCTGCGAGCCGGCCAAAAGGGCATGGCTCACCGAGGCGAGCACTTTGTCGCTGCCGCCGCCCACTGCCTCGTAGACTTTGTCGCCGGCGTTGTCGACATAGAAGGTGTCGTTGCCGCCATAGCCGACCATCTTGTCGGCGCCGCCGCCGCCATTGATGATGTTGGCGCCGGCGTTGCCCTGGATGGTCTGGCCGAATTCGTTGCCGCTGAGGTTCATTGCCGTCGTCCCGGACGGGTTGTTGGTGGCAAGAATCTCAATCTCCGAGCCTGCTGAAAGCGTATGGCTCACCGAAGTGACCACCCTGTCGGCGCCGCCACCCACCGCCTCAATTACCCTGTCGCCGGCATTGTCGACATAGTAGGTATCGGGGCCGCCATAGCCAGCCATCGTGTCGGCGCCACCGCCGCCATTGATGATATTGAATCCGGCATTGCCCTGGATGATTTGGCCGAATTCGTTGCCCGCGAGGTGGATTGCCGTCGTGCCGGACGGATTGCTGGTGGCGAGAAGCTCGATTTCCGATCCGGCCGCAAGCGCATGACTTACGGAGGCGAATGCTTTGTCGGTACCGCCGCCCGCAGCCTCGATCTCCTTGTCGCGGATGTCATCGACATAATAGGTGTCATTGCCGCCATAGCCGATCATCGTGTGGCCGCCGGCGCCGTGGAACACATCGTCGCCGCTGGTGCCATACAAGGTGTCGCTTGTGTCGACGGGAGGCGGTTCGGTCCCAGTCGTTGCGAGGTTGTGCTCCCGGAAAACGGCTTGTAATTCCGGAGAACTCTCTAATGCGGTGTCGCCGTTCTGCGTTCCCCACTTGTAGGTGTAGTCGAAGGCAGGTGACGGAACCAGCTTGGCCCAATGATCGATCATGATTTGCATCTGTTCGGCGGTGGGCATGACCTGTCTGCCGCCGTCGGAAGTCTCCCAATTGCCGCCACCGAAGGCCTGATAGACCGGAACGATGTTGCTGATCGGGATGCCCGACTTCACCGCTGCAGCCACGGCTCGGTCGATCATGTCGTAGTCGACCGTGTCCGTTCCCGTGCGCACCGGATAGGGGTCTATTCCAAAATAGTCGATATGCGTGTTGGCGGGATTGTAGGTGTTGGTAAAATCCGGATTGGTCGGGGATCCCATGTTCATCATGGTGATGAAGGTCTTGGCGCCTGGAAAATGCTCATGGATCCAGTCGGATTCCGCCTTCAGGTTCTCGGCGGTTGCATAGGTGCCCCACCTGCCCGTGGGATCGGGCTCGTCAACCAGATAGAATCCAAACACATTCGGATTGCCGAGGAAGGGGGTCATTTTCTCGATGAAGGATGAAGTTACGCCCTCATGCTCATTGAGATAGACCAGGCCTTTCATGCCATCCGGCAATGCGTCGACCAGCGAAACATACTGAACGTCAGCTAGATTGAAGCCGGCGGTTGCGATTTCGGTGGCAGAACCACCCGATGCATAGTGCAGAGTTGCCATCCATAATCCCTCATTTTGATTCGATAGCGCCCCGCGGATGTCTGCCTACTAGAGGGTGTATATTAGCGCCAAATCACATACATGCAGGCTCTGATAGAATGGTTGATCGCCAATAGGAATGCTGCACGGAAGGAGTAACCTCCATGGACATAATAAATAAAGGACAAGGAATATTACCTCGCTAGGGGCCGTAGTTTTATCCGGACTATCTGGCTTAATTGAAAGACATATAGTTTAATATCTAAATTATACCTTGCATTTCTCTGAAATAAACTTTTGAATTATGTTTGTATCTAACTGTTCACCCGCGCATTGAGTGATCAGACAGACGTTCGCCTAAGAGCCAGACCCCTCCACAGTCTCACTCCCGCAACCAATTAGTTGTGGATAATTCGTAGGCGTCCCCGCGTTCGTCGCGTGAAATCGGTCGGCAGATCAGGTTGCCGGCATCGGTACGGTCGAATCGGCTTATCCGCTGATCGCAAGGAGGCAGGTTGCGCCAGGAGTTGTGGCTGAGGGGGCCGACTATCATGCCTGGTAGCACAAGCGGGACAAACTGAGGCGCGAACCCGGACCGGGAGCTTAGGAATCCGATGCGCCCAGCGTAGAGCAGCCGTACAACGCACGACTGTGGGAAGCGCTTTCTTCGGTTGCCTTATCAGTTGCAAGTCCGGCTTGGCCGAACCCCTAGAGTTCGAGGCGCAATTCATCCGCGTACCCGTTCCTATGCACCACTAGATGCCGTCGAGGCGGTTCGCGATTCCCGTAAGGGCGTGATCCCTATGCAGTTTGCCTCATTCAAACAGACGAGGACAGTATGCAAGCCTCCTCCTACCGTATCCTTTCACGCGCACAGAAGTAACGAAGCAAACCCATGAAAGCAGATGCGAAAGGCAGTTACTTCACGCGACCGGAACACGGCGCACGGACGGGAGCTTCGAGATGAATCCGCATCTCGTTTGTGTGGGAGGCGAAGATCACGCCCTGAGAATTCCGTTCCTAATGTCGCTGCGCGAAAGCGGCTTCCGGGTCACGGCAGTTTCAACCGGCGATGAGGCTGCGTTTTTGCGGCATGGCATTCCGCATCGCCGCTACGGTTTCGACCGATTTGCCAGCGGCACTGGCGAGTGGACCGCTGTAAGAGCGATTCGGAAATTGCTTGCGGAACTCCGGCCTGACATCGTCCAAAGCTTCGATACCAAGCCTAACCTGCTGACACCCATTTCGGTGCGCGGAACGGTCCCGGTCGTGCGCACGATCAACGGCCTGGGCTGGACATTTTCATCGTTGGAACCGCGGGCTCTGGCCTTACGTCCAATTTTTTGCGGACTACAATGGCTTGCCTCCTTCTGGACGGCAGCGACGGTATTTCAGAATCGGGACGATGAGGCTTTCTTCAAGCGCTTTCGATTGATTGAACCTGGCAGCGGAAGAGTGATCCGCAGTTCTGGCATTGATGTCGATGCGTTCGCTATGGCGAGGCATCTTGCTCCGCCGGCGGCGAAAATGCGCCAGGAACTCGGGCTCCAGTCAGCAGAGATCGTAATTTTTGTGGGCCGGCTAACCCGCCAGAAGGGCATCCCGACGCTGCTCCAAGCAGTCCCCCGCGTCCTTTCTAAAAGGCCTAATGCGCGTTTCGTGCTTGTCGGCCCTTGGGAGTCCGAAGGTCCATTTGCAGTCGACAAGTCGGAAATCGATAGACACGCTCCTCATATCATCGCGCTAGGCCCACGACGCGATGTTCCAGCCCTTCTTGGCATGGCCGACGTGTTCGCCTTCCCCACACAATATCGAGAAGGAATCCCGCGCGTCCTGCTCGAGGCAGGGCTGGCGGGATTGCCCATGGTCGCCTCAAAGATGCCCGGCTGCAATGAGGTGGTCGAGGATGGATGGAACGGCTACCTAGTCCAACCTTACGACGCCGATGGCCTTGCATCTCGGATAGTCGACATCCTGTCCGACCGCAGTCACGGAAAAATCATGGGCGGTCGTTCTGTCGAACTCGTCCGTGAGCAGTTCGCGCTGCCGCGGGTGGTCGCTCAGTATTGCGATCTGTACGAAAATATCCTTGGCGCCAAATCCCACGGTGGCCTCGCCCGACCGGCGTATCCGATCTTAATTAGAGACGATGCTGTCAGCGGTAGATTGGATGTGCGCCGATGATCCGGGACGCGATCCTGGCCTGCGGGCTCGCAACGACCTATGCGGAGCAACTCGACATTCCCGGGTCGCCCTTGGGGATTGGCGAACTGTTCCTCGTGCTTTGGATCATGCTGTCGATCGCGCGCGTCCTTGCCGGCGGTCGCCTGGAGACCAGGCCGGCGCTGACACTCCTTGCAAGTTACTGGACGATCATGGCGCTGGCTCTGGGGGTCGGCACCGTTGTCGGCTATCTGACCACAGTTCTATACCTGACGGGCCTGATGCACGATACGATGGCCTACCTGCTGTTGGTCAGCGTCACCTGCCTTGCCGCTGCAGAACCCGACGCCGACCGCCATCTCCGTCGTACTGGCTGGTGGGTCGTGGGTATCGCGAATATGGCCCTTGCCATTCAGCTGGGACAGGGCTGGGGCTGGATCCCCCGAGCTGGCGTCGATCCCTGGTACTGGGACCGCTTTCGCGGCTGGTCGCACAATCCAAATCAGCTCGCGCTCTACTGCGCAATCTTTGGCCCGCTAGCCTTGCATCTTGCGACCACCACCAGCAATCGATGGGGCAGGTTTCTTGGGATCGCCAGCTTGTTCCTAACCTTCTATGTCGGGAGGCTGACAAAGAGCGATACCTATTTGTATACCAGTATCCTGACCTGCCTGACGTTCCTCGGGCTGCGGATCAGGACATGGCTCAAGACCGGTGGCAACAGGGGCAGCTTTTCACGGCAAGCCGTCCTCCTGTTGCTCGTCGGTATCCTTCCGTTGGCGATCGCGATAACCCCCTACGCCGTGACGGAGGCGAGCGTCCTCGAAAACTTCGCCAAGGGCCTGACCAAGGACAAGGGCGGCGAGGCCACTGCCGAAACCGCCGCACTCCGCGTGCATCTCTGGGACGAAGCAATAGAGAAGGGCGCGGAATCCGGGTCGTTGGGCCTTGGTCCAGGTCCGCATCTCGAGCGCCCATCAGTGTTCGAATCGCAATTTCTGGAACGACCCTTCGAGGCTCACAACACGATCCTCGACCTGTACACTCAAGGTGGACTTATTGCGGTTCTGGCGCTGGTCTGGATCGTCAGCGCCGCCATCGTGTCGGTATGGCGTGCGAAGCTCGACGCGCTGTTAGCGCTCGTGGTGTCAATCGCTATTTTCGGAATGCCGCACCTGATCATCCGTCACCCGATCGTGTGGTTTGCGCTGACCATCTGCCTTGTCGCCGGTGCTCCGAAAGCAGTTTCTGCAATCTCCAACAATCCGGGTTAATGGCATGTGTGGTATTGCCGGAATTCTTCTTGCTCCCGATTCAGCCGACACGAAGCCGCTCAAGGCAATAGAGCAAATGACGGCCGCGCTTCGTCACCGCGGACCGGATGGCGAGGCATTCTGGATACGTAGCGAAGCCGGGCTTGCCTTCGGTCACAGGCGTTTGGCCATTGTTGATCTGTCGGAGGCGGGCTGCCAGCCAATGCATTCCGAAAGCGGCAGATACGTCATTACGTTTAACGGCGAAATATACAATTTCCGCGATCTGCGCTGCGAACTGGAAAGTACAGGTCGTCATTTCAGGGGCACCAGCGATACCGAGGTCATGCTTGCCGCTATTGAGAATTGGGGCCTCGAAAAAGCACTCACACGCTTCGCCGGCATGTTCGCGCTAGGACTATGGGATCTGAAGACGAGGACGCTCCATCTCGCCCGCGACCGAATGGGCAAAAAGCCGCTTTATGTCGCCTCAACACGTGATGCGCTTGTTTTTGCCTCTGAGTTGAAGGCGATCACCCGTTTTCCAGGTTTTTGTCAGGAGCTCGATATCAATGCGGCCGCGGCGATGCTTTCGAACGGATGGGTACCGGATGACAGCTGCATCTGGCGAGGCGTGTTCAAATTACCGCCGGGTTCGGTCCTGTCGGTGACGGCAGCTGACTTCGCCGCGTCGCGAAGTGCCGCCTCGCTAGCGCATCGTATTCGATACTGGTGGTCGCTAGCCGAAACCGCCGCCAAAGGGCGGGCGGAGCAGGTCGTCGGCAGTGACGAAGAACTTACCACTGAACTGGATGGCCTGCTTCGACTTGCCGTTCGGGAGCGCATGATCGCTGACGTTCCGCTCGGGGCCTTCCTGTCGGGCGGAATAGACAGCTCGACGGTTGTAGCCCTGATGCAGGCTCAATCGGACAAGCCGGTGCGCACGTTCACGATCGCTTTCGGAGAGGGCGGGTTCGATGAGGCTCCCCACGCGGCGGAAGTCGCGCGGCATCTGGGCACCGACCATACCGAACTCCACCTTTCGGCTGCCGTAGCGCGCGAAGTCATTCCAGAATTGCCGCAGATCTGGGACGAGCCTTTCGCTGACGAATCGCAGATACCAACTCTGCTGGTGGCGCGGCTCGCCCGCCGGCACGTTACGGTGGCTCTGTCGGGTGACGGTGGCGACGAATGCTTCGCCGGCTACGCCCGCCACTTCATGGCTGCCCGCCTGCGACGACAGCATACTCTGCCGTCGGCACTGCGTCGGGCGCTCGCGGCAGGCACTGGGTTACTGGCCCGTGCAGCCCGTCACGATCTCGTCGGGAAGCTGCCGCTTTCGGAGGGTGCACGGCATGCGCTGCGGGGCGACCGGCTGGATCGCCTCGCTCAGCTACTCGCTGCAGCCGATGAGGACGAGTTGTTTCGGCGACTGACGAGATCGTCGACCGAGAACCTCAGCCTGCACCAGCCCCCCTCATCAATCCACGTCGAGCACCGGCTTGATGGGCTGCTGTCCCGTCTTTTGTATGACGATATGGACGGCTACCTGCCCGGCGATATATTGGTGAAGCTGGACCGCGCCAGCATGGCCAACAGCCTCGAGGGGCGGTGCCCGCTACTCGATCATCGGGTTGTCGAATTCGCCTGGCGCCTGCCGACGAATACCAAGGTTCGTAATGGCAAAGGTAAGTGGATCCTTCGTCAGCTGTTGCGCCGGTACGTTCCGCAGCGACTGATCGAGCGGCCAAAGCAAGGTTTCGATGTTCCTATAGCAGTCTGGCTGAGGGGCCCGCTGCTCAGTTGGGCAAACGATCTTGTCGCCGATATGCGCATCTCCGGAGACGGAATTTTCGACCTTGCGAAGGTGGATGCGTGCTGGCGCGGTCACGTCGATGGCAGGCACGACCATTCTCGCGAATTGTGGCCGGCTTTGATGTTCCAGGCCTGGCACAACGAGGCAAGGCGGCCATCGCCGCCAGCAACGGGTTCTCGCGTGCCCGAACTTACAGGAGATTAAGATGGAAGGGTCCATAGTTAGCCGCATCCACCTTCCGCACGTTACCGAAATGCACTTGCCTGCGCGCGAAATCACTCCGCGCATGAAACGGCCGTTACGTGAGCAGATGGACACGCAAACCCCGCTCCATCAGCTCCTCGTTACCCTCTCAAGAAAAAAGTGGTTCCTCCTGGCCATGGTCGTCGCAGGCGGTGTCTTGGCCGCGCTTGGAGGGCTTGCACGGCCTGCCCTATACGAGGCCACCACGCAGGTAATCGTCGACGCACCTAGTAGAGCAGCCCCTGCCGGCGGCTTGATCTCTGCTCAGGATCAGCTGGATTCCAGCATTGACGACCATATCACCATGCTCTCATCGCAAAGCCACCTGCGAAGCGTAGTGGCAGCGCTGCGCAAAACGGATGCTGCCAATGGTGCTAAACAGGCTGGTGCTCGAACCGGAAACCATCCTCCGAAGCCTGTTGGCGTCGAGCCGCTGAATTTGCGCTCGGTTCCAGCCGATTTGCTGGCCAAAATTTGGCCGCGAAGCACGCCGGCGGCGCCAGATGCGGCTGAACTCAAGGTGCTGCGTGAAGGTATGAGGATCGGCCAGGAGCTGCGATCGAGAGTTATCAGTGTCGGCTTCACCGATCACGATCCGGCGCGAGCCGCTCTGATCGCCAACACGTTCGTCGAAGTGTATATTGGCGATCTGGCAAGGAAAGGCCAAGCGTCGGACAGGCTGGAACTCGACTCGATAGTCTCCGGGCTGCCGACTATACAAAGCAGTCTGGCAGAAGCGACCGATCGTCTGGAGAGATATCGGTTGAGCCATGGCGCGGTCGATCAAGGTGCGGCGGACAATGCTGCCAAGGAGACAGCCGAACTCACTCAGCAAATTTCCTTGTCGAAAGCGGACCTCTCCGCAACGGAATCCCGACTCCAACACATTCAGGACTTGCGAAAGGGGGGCGCGCCCGTTGCCTCGGTAGCCGAAGCCATCGGATCACCCTTGCTGGCCGATCTCTTGGCAGGCCAGGCCAACGGCACGGCAGATGAGAATGTCACAAATGCGATCGATCGTGAGATCGAACAAGAAATCGCCCGCGTCGCCGCTGAGGCAAACATCTATCGCTCCCAGATTGCGGCGCTGCAAAAGCGTAAGGATGTCCTAGATGCGGTTGTGGCCGATACAGCCGGCCGGCTTTCCGGACTGCGTGCTCTCGAGCCGCAGGTCAGCATCCTGACGCAGCGCTACAACGACCTTTTGACCCGGCAACAGGACTTGATGCGGCGTATTGCAAGTCCATCCCCCGGAGTCAGGCTTCTCTCAGCGGCGTGGCCCCCTACCAATCCAACGACTCTTTCGCCAATTTTTCTTATTCCGCCTGGCATGGTCGTGTTTGGCCTGATTGGAGGGATTTTCATACTTGTCCGCCAACGCTTCGATCGCACTTTGCGCGGAGAGGCCGAAGCTGAAGCAGCGCTCAAGGTTCCGTGCCTCGGGCTAATACCCCAGGCTCCCACAACGCACGCGAAGCGACTGCAGCAGCTGGTTTCAGGCCAGCAGGGGTGCAGATACAGCCGCGCCGTGACGTCCCTGCTTGTCGCCGCGGCGCCCCAACAGGCAAGGGATTACTCGAACATAATCTTGATAACATCCTGCGGTGAGGATGATGGCAAGACCGAGCTCGCATGGAGCATGGCCTTGGCGGCCACCAGACTTGGAGGGCGAGTACTCTTCATTGATCTGGACCGCACGGACCACCGCCTTACGGGCGAGTTTGTGAAGGAATTCAGCGCACGTAAGCCGCACAATTTTTTCGGAGACTATGTGAGTGACCGTTGTGCACTGCACGATGCGATAGCAGGAATGTCGGCGATCGGGATCGACTTCATGGCGCTCGCACCGTCGGAGGATCTGCTGCCCTTGCTGTCCAGTGTCGACGGCTCCCCTTTCAAAGATGAACTGCACTCGATCTATCGGGTCGTCATCATAAATGGACCGCTGGGGCTTGAGGGACCAGAGGCCAGGCTCCTGACAGGCTGGGGTGACGTGGTTCTTTTCGCCGTTCGCTGGGCGAAAACGCGACGCAGCATCGCGCGAGGCGTTCTGGACCTGCTTGCGGGCGATGCACCAGCTTCGGTCCCCGTCGCAAGCGTTCTCACGAAGGTTAATCTCAGGAAGCACGCTGGTTACCGGTTCGGGGACAGCGCTGACCTCTTGCTGGAGAGGACATGACGAGCGCGGCTCTTGTTGTTGCGCACTTCCCGCTTGGTTGAAAATCACCGCGCTAGGCGCTGCGCCGATCGGCTGCTGGGCGCGGGCCATCCGGCAGTAGCTGGGGTTGTCGCGGAGAGATCCATCCGGAGCGTGGGTCCGAAGTGTCACAACGGAACCTACGGCCAGGAGCCGCCGGACGGGCATTCATGAATTCCGGACCCCATCTGAGGCAACGCGCCTGACGCCGTCCTTCGTCTGCTTGGCATTCACCGCGCGCCTAGTGGTGTCGAAATCACCCTTCACGCGGACCCGCTCATCGCTGCTTGGCTTGGCGATGAATCCGTAGCGCAGGTGACGAGACTTTGTCGATCTTTGCCCAGAGTGCGCTCCCCCCCATCGTCGATGCATTCCTGACCGCGTATGCCCATGCCGGCAACCGCGATGGTGAAATCGCAAGGGCAGTCAAACCTTGCGCAATCCGTTGCGCTTTGCTTCGCGGCAGGGCGCGCACGAACTCACTCACGCTACCTGGTTTCTCTCCCTTTCGGAAAAAGCTGTGGACGATGTCTTGTTTCAGGAATTTGGCGAGATTGAACGGCTCCCGCTCGCACTTGCTCAATTGCAAGCCGTGCCGCTGACATATGGCATCGAAGGCTTCTTTCGTCCATCGGCCGATGTGGTTTGGTGGCATGTCTATGAGCGAGCCATGGGACTCCATGTAGTAAGTTCTGTTTTCATTTGGCACGGCGATAAAGGCAGATCCTTGCGCCTTCAAAAGATATTTCAATCGAGCAAAAACGTCGTCCACTTGGTCCATATGCTCGAAGACTTGAAACATGAAAATAAAGTCGAAGGACTCTTTCATAGAATCGAAGCTGTCCATCCGAAAATCGCCTGAATAGGTCTTAAAGCCTTTCGACGCCAGTACAGACCTCGCCGTTTCGTTGTAGTCGACCGCAGAGATGTCGGAAACATGGAAGAATTTATTCTTGATGCGATCGAGAAAATATCCGAACCCAGACCCCACTTCGAGGGCAGTTTTTCCGCCAGTCTTCAGGCCCGCGAGCTCTTCGATAGTCCTTGAATATTCCCATTTCATGGTCGGATAGGAAGGGTACGCCCAGGCTAAGTTATAAAATTCAACGCCGCCAGCGACGAAGGGATCTGCAAAACCGAATCCGCAATCTGCGCATTTGCGGATATCGCATGTGTTGCTGCCCCAGAGATCCGACAGGTGGCTTGTTAATTTTCGAGAGCGATCGGGGTCCTGACGCGGATTGATGAAATGTCGAGAGGCCTCATCTGCTGTCACTTCGAACAATTTCGCGGTTGATACACTGGCACACGCCGGACAAATGGTCATCTCGCTTACCCCTAAAGGCCAGACCGGAAGGAAAGCCGCCTTCGACGGTATATGATGCGCCCCAGCCCGCCCGCCGTCGCGCTCGACGATGCCGCCATGCTCAGAAGCTAAATCGTCTCAGGCTACGCAATCGACCCAGTCTCGGGCGGATCGCGAACACGTAAGTAAGAATGTGCTGGCTCGCTATTTTCATAACTGACGGGCGAAGAATTTGCATCGCATCTCGGATCGTCGCCCGCCAGGGTTGCTGGTGGAATCTGCTGGGAAGACGAGCAACCCGCAGCGCCCGTAACAGAGTCTCAGGGCAGGGAAGATGTTTACGATCCTCGATGAGGTTCCAGTTAAGCTCTTTGACGGCAAGCGTTACCTGATCGACCTCATCGAAACTCTTGGTTGTAGTGATGCTCGGGTGGTTCGTCGCGTCGTAGAAGATCAAGCCATCGTTTATCGCGACCATGTCTCCGTGGCAGGCCAGATCGACAAAGAACAGCTGGTCGACTCCAGCTGGGATTGAATTATGGGCGCGCATCAGGCAACCCGCGTGAATGACGTCGCGGTTGATCAAAAGCGTCGATGGGATGATCCCAAGGCTCCGCGTCGTGCGGACCAGATAGAGGTCCGTCAGGCATTGCTGGCTTGAGTAGACGGAAATTCGTTGCCGCCCCTGCGGTGGCAATCGGAATTTCATCCGATCGTCCTCAATTATATTGGCTGCACAGGTCATGAATGCAGCTGAGGGATGCTTGGTGGAAACCTCGGCAAAGGTCTTGAGTGCGCCCGGGGCGAGCCAGTCATCGTCATGGAGCAGCTTGATCCATTTTCCGGCGCAAGCGAGCATGGCATTGTTGGTATTCTCTACCTGACCGCGGCCCCGGCAGTTTTCGACAATTCGGATGCGAGGCTCGGTCCGCGCATACTCGGCCACGATTGCCCAGGTCGGTCCGTCCCGGCCCTCGTCGTCGCTGACGACCAACTCCCAACTGGAAAAATTCTGACTCAGAATGCTATCCATTGCCCGGCGGATCGTGTCCGGTCGGCGAAAGGTTGGGATTGCAACTGAAATGAAAGGGCGCAGTCGCGAAGCATCAGCGCGATGATGTTGGTCAACCACAGCGGTCGTTTGGAGCTGATCAAGCTGCGATTGTTTCATGGTGCTTTTCCCTCGAGATGATGACCTTGTTTTGGTATGGCAGCTCCCGCTGGTTTAATGGCATGGCTCAAAATATACAGAGAGGCCGCCGTTTTCAGTGCAAACCCGACGCCGCCGCCGGCCGCCATCAGATAAATGACCTTGAGTGGTTCCCAACCTGCCTCAGCACCGGCAAGAAGCGGACCAAACACCAGCGCCGTCCGCGCGCCGTCGACGAGAAGCCGTAGCTCCTGCCGGCGCAGGAGAGCTGGGACATCTTGAAGCGGCGTCGCCAACGCCTGCGCAGCCCCCATGAACGCCAGCGCGGTCATAATGTCTGCGGCGGGAACCCAGGGCGGGCCCAGCAGGGGGACGACAATATATGGCGCAGCCAGGCCAAGCGCCAATATTGGCAATGCAGTGAGGCAGGCTGAAAGCATCAAGAGGCCGCGTGCGGTGCCGAGCAGATGTCTGCGATCACTGTTTTTGTTCGCCTCGGAGACAAAAACATTGCTGAGCGGGGTGGCGATCAGCGTGACCGGCGCAGTCACCAGCCGCGCTGCCACTCCCAGGTAACCCGCAAAAGCGGCGCCAAACAGCGAACCAACAAGTATTGCGGGAAGATTGATAATGGCGAAACTCGCGAGAGCTGAGGGAATGTCAAATAACGGAAACTTGTATTCTCGCCTGGCGACGGCAAAGACGGTACGCCACGGCGCTCGGGCGACGCCGTGTAAGTCCTTCCAGCTCAGAATCCGAGAGCCGAGGAGTCCGATAAAAATGAATTGGCTCAGGATATGGGCATGTACCATCGACTCACCTCCGAAATGGGCGAGCCCAAAAATCAATTGCAGCAGGGCCATGGTCGCCGGCAAGATCAGCCGGCCGAGGGCGAAGTCTCGTAGCAGGCCTGCGCGCAGGCTCCAGCAGTTCATGGCTTCGACGAGACCTGCGCCCGCCATCCCAAGTGGAACGAGCCAGGCGAGGTGGCCGACCCGCGCTGGAGCGATGCTCGCCCACAGCAGTCCTGCCGCAAAGGCGAGGACACTCGTCACCGACACAGCCAGGAGAATGAGCTTAACAGTCACATACGCCCGCGCATTGTCCTTGACACCATAGAGAGAGGCCTCGAAACGCAGTGCTGCGATCGCGCCGAGGATGTTTACGATCGAAAGATAAATCGTGAAGATCCCGAAATCTGCCGGGGAATAGAGCCGGGCCAAAACGGGAATAGCGGCGACGAGAGTCAACTGACCGGCAATCGCCATGGCCGAAACGCCTCCTGCCGCGCGCAGAATACTGCCGATCGGGCTTGGAGGAACACGGGTGATTATTTTCTCGACCGTAGGAACCGTCCTGGATCTCAGAAAGTAGCTTTGGGACATGAGCTCGCGATTCCGAGGAGGCAAAATGCGGTTGACCGGAGCTTACGATGGGGCCTGAACGTCACCATCATCCATCTGAATGACATCGTTCGGCGGAGCGGCGATGTAGCGAATTCTTTGTGCTCCGGGCGGGGCACAACTGCAGCTCTGAAATTGAGACCGCTCGTTGGACTTGCCCGCGATGAACTGATTTCTGCGGGGATCGCGCGGGCATCGATGCTCGGGAATGTCGTCGTCACGTTATGCGGTACCAACTGGATCTTTTGACCAGACCAGCAGCCGCGACAAGGATGGCCGACGCGTGGATTCGTCGCTCCGACAAGGCGCGGATTACACGGTGGGCTTACACATGCATTAACGTTTGTTGCTGTGTGCTGGCTGCGATGTTCGTTCCATGAAAGTCCCGGTACCATTCGACAAAGCGTTGCACTCCGTCCTCGAGCGTTGTCGCCGGGGCGAAGCCGACAGCGTTACGAAGATCACTCACGTCGGCGCGAGTCTCCAGAACGTCGCCCGGTGGTAGAGGCACTTCCACGCGAATCGCCCGGCAGCCAAGGGCGGTCTCGATGAGCGAAATCAGCCGGTTAATCTCCTCCGGCCGGTCGTTGCCAATATTATAGACGCGGTACGGTGCAGAACTTGTGGCGGGATCTGCGGTAAGAAAATCCCAACCCGGGTCGGGTCGCGGCGGTGCAGCGAGTGCTCGAACCACCCCCTCAGCGACGTCGTCGATATAGGTGAAGTCTCGCCACACGCGGCCGGCATTGGCTACTTCGATTGGTTTCCCCTCGATAATCAAACGCGTGAACATGTAGACTGCCATGTCGGGCCTGCCCCAGGGGCCATAAACGGTGAAGAAGCGCAGTCCGGTCACGGGCAAGCAGAATAAATGACTGTATGAATGCGCCATGAATTCGTTTGAACGCTTGGTTGCGGCGTACAGACTGACAGGATGGTCTGCGCCGTGATGCTCAGAAAACGGTGTGGTTCGATTTGAGCCGTAGACGGAGCTCGACGAAGCGTAGACGAGATGACTAACGCCGAAGTGCCGGCAGCCCTCAAGGACGTTGAGAAACGCCACTATGTTCGATTGCACATAGCAATGCGGGTCAGCAAGTGAATGACGCACGCCGGCCTGAGCCGCGAGATGGACAAAGTGTGAGGGGCGAAATTCTGAGAACAGCAACTGAACGCGGGCGGCATCCGCCAGATCAATTCGCATCGAAGTGAAGCCCGGCTCGGCACAGAGACGTGCAAACCGCGCTTCCTTGAGTCGTGGATCGTAGTAGGGGGTGAAATTGTCGACGCCGATGACTTCGACACCCAGACGCAAAAGCCGCAAGGCGACGTGAAAACCAATGAAGCCTGCAGCACCGGTGACGACGATCGGTCCTATCGGGACGAGTTCCTTCACGGCGCGGTCTGACCGGGATCGGGCGGTTTCCATATTTTCCGCAGAAAGAACGGAACCACCGTTTAAATCATGATCCAATTTTTTGCCCCTTCGACGTCACTCGACAGTGTCGAATTGCCTATTCCGAGATCCCGGCCAATTGTGCCGGGATGTTATGTGCCGGGGCGTCGGCGTCGGCACAGGTGAGCAGGCGCCGGCCACGCGCTGCGCAACGTGACCTGCCAAGCTAGGTTGGAACGGCCTCCAGCACCGGTCGACCAAGCCCCGTCGCATGTGGATGCCGCCAACTAGACCCCAACAACTGCGCGGCCCTTACGGCAGGACCGAAATACGCCCAAGAAGGGCCACCAGTTCCGCCTGGCGTTTTGTTTCGGTCTTGGCGAACAGCGAGGCAAGCTGGGAACGGATCGTGGTGCGGCTGAGACGCCAGCTGCGAGCGATCTCCAAAGGTGCGTCGCCCTGGGCCAAGCGCAAGGCGAGGTGCGTTTCTGCGCTCGTCAAGCCAAACATTCTTTGCAGCGTCCGAGGATTTGGCCCCGACCTGTTGTCGCGATCCAGCAGCGCCACAATGCTTGTTCCGTCGGGAGCGATAACGCCGTTCTCGTTCAGTATCACCGGTCGGTCGCCCCTGCTGCGGATCACCACCCAAGACAATGAGCCCGGCAGGAATTGGCCCGGAACATTCGCGATCAGCCGCCTTAGGGCGGCCGTAAGTCCGCTCGCCGTGTCGGCCGCTTCGCCCTGGCGCTCAAGCGTGGTTTGGGCGGCTGCGTTCCACTCGACTACTTTTCTTTCGCGATTCAACACGAGATAGCCACAGCCAATGCGATCAAGCACGCCGGTTATGGATTCCAGACTGCGGCCTTTTGGTTCGCCGAACCTTGCGCCCAATGGATCCGATGCGCGATCGGGAACGTGACCAGAAGAGGGCCGCGTATTCCGCGCTTCAAAATCATACTTGGTCCTCGTAACAATATACCGATTGTTCGAAGAAGCATCGACCTGTCTATCGATCAGATTCATTTTCTACCCCTAACCCAAAGTTTCACACGCCCGAAATAAGTATTCGGGATTCATGTAGTCTTCTATGTGTAGCTGGATTATAGTCTTCTATGCGCTGACGGATAATACGTTCATCATCACCTTGAAAACTTAATATGATCCGACAGTTCTAAGGCAGCTCTTAGGCCCCGCTGCGTCCGATAAAATGCGCGCTATGATAGCGGTATGGCAATCCGGCAGTGGTACTAAGCTGTACGTTTTTTGCTCTAGTCTCGACGGGCTAGTCAGAAGGTTGTAGTCTGTGTCCATGAGCTCGCAGTCGCGCAGGTCGAATTCGAACCCGTCGGGCAGATTGCTAACTCATATTGCGTCTGCATCGGTGTTAGCTGCCACACTGATATTTGAAATAAAATCGTCAGCCTATATTGGGCAAGGCGCAAGTTTTCTGGAATTTATTCCGGCTATTATTATTATCGCTTATCTCGAAGACCGCGTACCTGCGCTCGCTGCGACCATTCTGATGGTTGCTGTCGGGCTGTGGGCACGAGGACACGATCAGATTTCAAGTGGAGACTGGGCACGCGCAATCCTGCTTCTGGTTTCGGGTGGCGTGATTGCCATGACCTTCCATCGTCTGCGGCAGGACTTGCGTGAGTTGCTGGAAGTCGCGGAGGCCAGGCTCGCTGCCGTCGAGGCGACCGAAAGCCGCTATCGTTGGGCCTTCGAACGTGCTGCCATGGGATTCGCGAACACCAACAAGAAAGGTGAGTTGCTGCAGTCCAACAGACGCCTTTGTGAGATGACCGGGTACAGGGAGGAGGAGCTTGCCCAATTACAGCTTGATACGCTCGCCCATCCGAACGACCGGGATACCTTGGCGCAATTGCTGGCGAGGCTGGGCAATGACATTTCTTCGTTCGTTTCGGAGGTGCGTCTGTCACGAAAGGACGGTACGGCATTCTGGGCCAGGCTAACGCTTTCTTCGTCCGTGCCCGAGGGTGGCCTCTCGGAGAGCATCTTCGTGGTGGTCGACGATATTTCGGAACGACGCGCTGTTCACGAAGCGCTTCGGGCCCAGAAGGAATGGCTGGACCTCGCTCTGTCTGCTGGACGCTTGGCCACGTGGCGCATAGACCTTAAAGACGGGATAGTCACGGGCTCGGACACGTTCTGGGACATTCTCGGCCTGGCCCAGGCCAATAGCCGCAGTTTGGAGGAGCTGTCAGCTGTCGTTCATCCGGCGGACTGGCCGAAGCTGGCGGCATCGAGAAAGGCCGCACCATCGGTCACGAATTACGATGTCGAGATACGCGTCCGCCGACCGGACGGACATATCCGCTGGGTTGCGCTGCGCGGAAGGGAGGAAAGACATGATGATGGTGGACAGCGGCTTGGAGTGGCCGCCGACCTGAGCGAGAGACGACAAACCACGCTGCTGCGCGCCGCGGCAAAGAAGCGGGAGCGCATTATGCTCGAACAACGCCACAGGTTCGGCAACGTTTTCGCGGTGATCACTGCGCTCGTGAAAATGGTCGATGCTCCTGGAAACAATGTTGCCAAATACAAGGAAATGCTGATCGACCGGATACGCGCGCTTGAGGCAACCCATCTGCTTCTTTCACGCAACGGCAGCGTATCGGGGACGCTAAACGATCTCGTTGCTCAAGAATTGCAACCATATATGGGAACACGCGCCATATCGGTCGGCGGTCCTTCCGTGACGATGTCGGGAGGCGCCGCCGAGAGTTTTGCGATGATCGTTCACGAGCTTGCCACCAATTCCATGAAGTATGGAGCGCTTGGCGATCCAAAAGGCCGGATCGACGTAAGCTGGACGTTCGCACCTGAAGACACAGGCAGCGAGATCGGGTTCGAGTGGGTGGAATCGGGGCGGCGGCGGACCTCGAGCGTAGTCCGTCATGGCTTCGGTTCCATGATAATCGGAGTGGATGGAGCGCCGCTTGTCGGTCACTCTCCCAGGCTGGAAATATCGGACCAAGGGTTACGGTATTCGCTGCGGCTGTCACGCAAGGAAATCGGATTGTAGTGCAGTGCTCCAATCGGAAAGCAGATATCTAAAGGCGGGTCGCGCTGAGCGGCCTTTGAGATGCGCAGGGTTCCTTCCAAGAATGTCGTCGGCCCAAAGCTGCGCCGCGGCTTTGGGATATGCAGTAAAATGCATGAGGAGTCTTGCGACGCCGTTTGCACGTCCAAAAGGACGCGCGGCGCTCTAGCTGGCATGTCTCGAAAGCCAAGTCTTCAGCATAACGGCAGCCTCGGTCCGATTGCGTACCCCCAATTCACGCAGAACCGCAGCAGCGTGGATTTTCGTGGTCGCCTCCGCGATTTCCAGATCGCGCGCAATTTCCTTGTTTGAATAGCCTTCCGCCATCAGCTTGAGGACTTCCTTTTGCCTCGAAGTCAGCCTGCCAAGGTTGACGCCAGCGGTACGCCTCTGTGGGCCTTTGTCGTCGGAATGGGTATGCGCGTGGGTTGTTTGCGTCGCTCCCGGGCGTGACAGAAGTGCAGGAACATAGATGCGGCCGGAGAGGATTTCATTGACGGCCAAAACAACCTCTTCGTCCGTCTGCGATTTTACGATGTAGCCGTGAAGCCCGATCGACAGAGCTGTGAGTATTTCCGAGCGTGAATCGTTTCCGGAAACGATCGCAAATCGCGTGTCCGGATAGGCAGACAGGATCCCGCCGAGCACTTCTTGATTGAACAGGCCCGGCATATTCAGATCCAGGATCGCAAGATCCACGAACGACTGCTCCGCCAGCAAACTGAGCACCGCGTCGAAACAGGACGCTTCAAAGATCTCCACACCTGGAATGCCTGCGGTCAGTGCCAATCGCAAGCCGCGACGATACAAGCCGTGATCGTCGGCGATGACGATTCGATACATTGAACTACCCCAACGCCTATCTGAATGGATTGAACGGTAATGGCCTGAAAATCGTGGCCATCCACTCGTCGATTCATCCAGCCGACGCTGCGGCACCCCCAACACCGCAAACGCCAGATTTCTAATATAATCTTAAATGACGGGAAACGCTCCTCTTTTTTTGCCCCTTGTGAGCGAAACCCGCCGAACGTCGTCGAACATACGTTCTGACCTTTTGGACAGCTGACAGACCGGCCGGTCGTTCAGCAGTGCTATAGGCCTAAAGATATAGAACAGCAAAACGGCTGAATTGTTACCATTCGAATGCACGACGACATCCACCCTGACGGCCACATACCATCCAGATGCAATGTCCGGATCAGGGGACAGTGGAGTAATCTCACCGGTCTTCTACGGGAAATCTCACCGGTTCTTCTGAGGGGACAAGAACGCGTTTCCCGGGTGCTGACCAGGGCAGGATAGCCGGCCCGTGACGATGGCGTTCAGGCCGAATGAACAAGGGAGGACCAGGATGAAAGCGGTTATTCAATGTGGAGGAATGGGAACACGCCTCCGCCCCTTCACTTCGGTCTTGCCGAAGCCGCTCATGCCGATCGGCGCACGGCCGGTTCTCGAGATGCTTCTGAAATGGTTGCGACGCAACGGCATTCAGGAAGTTTATATTACAACCGGGTATCTCGGCCACTTGATCCGCACCGTGTGTGGAGATGGCTCGCAGTGGAACCTGAAAATTCGATATACGCAGGAGATGGAGCCGCTTGGCACCATCGGGCCACTGTCTTTGATCAGGGATGAACTGACGGAGCCATTCATCGTTCTCAATGGCGATGTCCTCACGGATCTAAGCCTCAGTCGATTTGTAGCAGCGCACCGTAAGCACACCGATCCAGTGACAATCGCAACAGCCTGTCGCCTGATCAAGATGGATTTCGGCGTCATCGACGAAGTCGACAATACCGTGCAGGTCTTTCGCGAGAAGCCGACGCTTTCGCATCTGGTCAGCATGGGAATTTACTGCATGAACCCGGATGTTCTGCAGTTTATCCCATCCGGCATACCCTTTGGGTTCGACGACCTGATGCTGCAGATGATGCAGAACGGCACAACCGTGCACGTGTACAAGCATGAGGGTCTCTGGCTCGATATCGGGCGCGTCGACGATTTTCAGAACGCACAGACCATTTCCTGGGAAGACCAGTCGGCCTCGATCGAGGTCACTGCGACGGCTGCATGATGATGATGAAGTCACGAGCCCGGTTCCCACAGTTATCAGTCTAGGAGGTTGTGATGCTCTTGGTCAGTGCCCCGATCTTGGGTGTGCCGGAGAAGACTGCTTTGACCAGGGTCATCGACAGCGGCTGGCTGACCATGGGGGAGCAGGTACGAGCCTTCGAACAAGCTTTTGCCGACGTTCATGATGCGGAGGATTGCGTCGCGGTCAGTTCTTGCACCGCAGCGCTTCATCTCATTTTGCACGCACTTGGCATCGGACCGGGCGACGAGGTGCTGGTGCCATCCTTGACGTTCGTGGCGACCGCAAATGCGGTCCTCTATGTCGGTGCGACGCCGGTTTTCGTCGACATCGAGTCAGCCGACGTGCCGCTGATGTCGATCGTGGAAGCCGAAGCGAAATGCACGGCCCGCACCAAGGCAATCATTCTCGTTCATTTCGCCGGCTACCTCGCCGATCGGGAACAATGGCAGAGGTTCGCCCGTGCCCGGGGGCTACACATCGTCGAGGACGCCGCGCATGCGCCGGGCTTGAAGGAGGTGGGGACATTTGGTGCCGCGGCCGCCTTCAGCTTCTACGGCAACAAGAACATGACCACGGCGGAAGGCGGGGCTGTGATCGCCAGGGATGCCGGTCTGCTCGAGACAATCCGCCAGGCGCGTGGACATGGGATGACCACCGGGACACGTCAAAGGCTGAACAGCCGCACCCCTCAGTATGATGTCACCATGCTCGGATTCAACTATCGCATGGATGAATTGCGGGCTGCGATCGGACTGGTCCAGCTGCAAAATCTGCAAGAGTGGAATGAGATCAGGCGTATCCTGGTCATGCTGTATCGTCGTCTCATAGCGAAGCATTGCCCAGCCGTGACCATCCCGTTCCACGAGCCGCGGACGTCGGCCTACCACATCATGCCTATCCTTTTGCCACGTTACGCCGACAGGCAAGACGTCATCGACGCACTGCGCGGGCAAGGGATACAAACCACTATCCACTACCCGCCGGTGCACCAGATGACGCTCTATCGTGAGCTCATTCCCGGTACTCACTTACCGCGCACTGAAGATTTCGCCCAGCGCGAACTGACTGTACCGCTGCATCCGCAGATCACCGCACCTTTGGTCGAAACGGTGGTGGTCGCTCTTGCCGCGGCGGTCAATAACTGCGCTCAGACAGGAACAGCCGCATGAATGCCCTGGACCTAGCCATTCACAGGCCTAACGGCTCGAGCGCCGCCCATGGGTCTGCGAGACGAGCAATCGATCTCGTCATTGCTGCAGCCGCGGCGATCGTCTTTGGCCCGCTGATGCTGCTGATTGCCGTGGCGCTGCTGCTGGAAGGCGGTCGGCCCATCTTCTTCACACAGACCCGCGTCGGGGCCGGTGCTCGCCCATTCCGCATGTACAAGTTTCGCAAGTTCAGCGTGCAATGTGACCCCGGTGGCTTGGCTCTGACCATGGCCGATGACAGCCGCATGACGCCGATAGGACGGTTCCTCGCGGTCACCAAGTTCGACGAACTGCCACAGCTTTGGAACGTCTTCAGAGGCGAGATGGCAATCATCGGGCCACGCCCGGAGAGCCTTGCCTTCGCCGACTGTTTTCGCGGGGGCTTCGAAGACATTTTACAATACAAGCCAGGCTTGCTGGGTCCAGCCCAGGTTCTCTTCCGGCATGAAGCCCGTTTCTATCCGCGATCGATGGACCCGCTACTGTTCTATCGCCAGGTTCTGTTTCCTGCCAAAGCCAGGCTCGACCTTTCCTATTATCCGCAGCGCACGATCGGGTCCGATGTTGTGTGGATGGTGCGCGGCTTGCTGGCGGTGCTTGGGGTGGTTTCGCCGTCGCCGATCGGAACTTGAGAGCAGGTGGAACACCCGCACTCTCGTGGATTTGCAAAGTCAGTGCCTCACGTCATAGGGGGAACGCTTGGGTCATGGCATACAAGGGCAGGAAAGTTCTGGTTACCGGTGCCGACGGATTCATCGGGTCGCATCTCACCGAAGCACTCGTCCGTAGCGGCGCGGACGTCACTGCGCTGGCTCTCTACAATTCCTTCGACAGCCACGGCTGGCTGGACGATTTGCCGGACACCATTCGAAGCCAGTTGAACCTCATCCGCGGCGATGTTCGTGACAGCGCCTTCCTTAACCGGATCGTGCGTGGCCAGGCGGTCGTGTTTCATCTCGCCGCACTGATAGCTATCCCATATTCGTACGCCGCGGCCCAGTCCTATGTAGAAACGAACATCCTGGGCACGGTCAACGTCCTCGAAGCGGCGCGCCAATGGGATACGGAACGTGTGGTGCACACCTCGACAAGCGAGGTTTATGGCACCGCGCTGACAATGCCTATCAGCGAATCGCACCCGTTGCAGGGACAGTCACCATATTCGGCATCCAAGATCGGCGCGGACATGATGGCGGAGTCCTACGCCAGATCGTTCGACATCCCTGTGGTCATCATGCGGCCCTTCAATACGTACGGCCCGCGCCAGAGTGAGCGGGCCATAGTACCGACCATTATACGCCAGGCTCTCGACAAGAAATGCCCGGCGATCATGGTGGGAGACACAAGCCCGATCCGCGATCTTACTTTCGTGGAAGACACCGCGGCGGCGTTTTTGACCGCAGGTTCCGCCGAGCTCGAATTTGGCCATGCCTACAATGCCGGAAGCCAGCGCGCCGTGACGATCTCGGACATATTGGATCTGGTGATCGAGTTGAGTGGCTGCAAGAAACCAATCCACCGGGACGAGCGCCGCCTGCGGCCGCAGAATTCCGAGGTGCGTGCCTTGCTGGCCGATTCTTCGCTCCTCGAAAGCAAGACTGGATGGCGTGCCCAGACCAGCCTGCGCGAAGGCCTGGAGCGGACCATCGGATGGTGGCAAGGGCGCCTCAGCGAAGGCCGGGTGCGACACGAGATGGGCTACATGACATGAGCTTTCGCCCGGGAGGATTGGCTCTGTTGATTGCGGCTGCCTTGTCGTTGGATTTGACCATGGCAGGCAGTCGGCAAAGCAGCGCGTCGAGACAATTTGTTGCGCCAGTGACGATGGACTTGCCCGATTATCTCCAACCCGCGACCGACCCAGCCTTCGGGACAATTTTCATGCGCATTACCAAGCCTGGGGCCCTTGGGAATGGAGTCGTATGCGAGAAAAAATTCTGCAGCCACCGTTATTCCAGCGCCCAGGCCTGGAATTCGGACCAGACTCTCCTCGTCATCACCAACGGCTGCAATGGCATGTGCTTTTTCGACGGGCAGACCTATGTCCCGCTCTTCCGTCGTGCTCGATCGGCTGAATGCGAATGGCATCCGCAAAATGCCGATCTGATGATCTGCGTTCAGGACCGGAAAATTTCGACCTGGGCGCCGCGGACCAATCGCGAAGACGTCCTGTTCGTTTCACCGAATTATCGTGATCTTCAGTTCGGGCCGTCCAAAGGCAATCCCAGCCGTGACGGCGATCGCATAGCAGTGCGCGCAATCCGTGGGGATGGCGCGATGGTTGTATTTGCCTATGATCTCAAGCAGCGCCGGAAATTTCCGGACATCGATCTTGCTCAGCTTGCCGGAACCGTCAGCGCCTGCTCGATCTCCCCGCTCGGAGCGAACATCCTGTGCTTTCAGAATGTGAACGAGGACACAGAGCAGCGGGCTATTTTCTCCGTCGACGGGACGTTGCGGCAGAGGTGGACTGACCATCATCGCCCCGGCCATGGCGATATGACGGTGGATAAAGATGGCAGCGAAGTTTTCGTGGGCATCAGCAAGTCCGACCCTGACAAATATCACGTCATCAAAAGGAGGCTGGCCGACGGAAAGGTCACCTCACTTATGAAGTTTGGCGAAGCCGAGCATGCATCCCTGCGGGCATTGGACAGGCGCGGTTGGGTGTTCGTAAGCTATGGCGGCAAGCCGGAAGAGATATCTGCCAATCCCGACTGGGCGCCATATGCGCGAGAGGTGATCGCGCTTCGCCTCGACGGCAGCGGGGAGGTTCGACGCGTCACGCAAACTCACAACGTCCCGTCCGATTACTGGAGCGAGACCCATGCCTCGCCATCCCCCGACGGCTCACAGGTAATCTGGTCGAGCAACTGGGGCGTGCCTGGCGGGCCGGTCTACGAATTCGTCACCCGTCTCGATTGGCCGGAAGAGCCGCGGTCGAACCAGAAGGAGATTGCCGCCAATGGTCCTCGTTGATCGAATGCTTCTTGTCGTGTTCGGTATGCTGGCTGCCATGAATACGGCTGCTGCAGCGGAACCGCGGGTCGCCTATCGACTTTCTGCCGGCGACACCGTCGAGATTGGAATTGCCTCCATCCCGGAGCGAACGCAACGTGCGGTGGTCCAGATGGACGGCACGATCGCGCTTCCCGAAGTCGGGATGGTTTCGGTGGGGGGCTTAACTCCGGCTGAACTGCAAACGCGCATGCAGACGATCTTGCCGACCAAGATATTCCACCAGCGTCTGCCTGATGGGCGGGAGCAAATGATCGTCATCAAGCCGACAGACGTGACCGCCGTGGTTGCGGAGTACAGGCCGATCTATGTGACCGGCGACGTGCTCACTCCCGGACAGCAGGCCTACCGCCCGCTGATGACCGTGCGGCAGGCGATTGCCGTGTCAGGCGGTTTCAGCCTTTTGCGGTCCCGGGCAAACCAGGTTGGCCCGGATCCGGTGGATCTGCGGCGCGATTACGAGTCGCTTTGGGGGGAATATACGAGAGATTATTTTCATAGCGCCCGCATCCGCGCCGAACTTCAGGACAAACCGACTTTCGACATGCAGCCACCACAAGGATCTCCCTTGCCGGCAAGTTTTGCGTCGGCGATCGCGCAGGCTGAAGCGGAAGGGCTGAAGCTCTCGTTGGACAACTTCCGGCAAGAGCAGGGCTTTCTCGAAAAAAGTGGCAAGGATGCTGCTGCACAAACCGAGACCCTGCTCAAGCGCGAGCAGGCCGAAGCGGATGGAGTGAAGGCGGACGAAGACGAGCTGGCGCGCGTAAGGAAAGCGTTTGAGTCCGGAAATCTAACCAATACCCGGCTTGCCGATGTCCGGCGCGCTTTGGTTCTTTCTTCCAGCCGGGCACTCGAAACGTCGGTTGAGCTTATGAGAGCACGACGTCAGCAGGACGATTTTACCAGACAGCACGAACGCAATGTCAACCAAAGAAGAATGGGTCTGCTGACTGAGTTGAAGGATACCAACGTGCGTCTTGCCGACGTTGGCGCAAGACTTCGCGCCGCCAGCCAGAAGTTGCAGCCCACGGGAGCGGCCGCTCTGCCGTTGCCGGTTGCCGGCGAAACGATCCAGGCCGAGGTCACGATCATTCGCAAGGTCGGCGAAGAATGGCGAAAACAGCTTGCCCAAGAAGACACCGAGGTCATGCCGGGAGACACGATCGAGGTCAGATTCAGCAGCGCTCTCGAAAATGCGGCGACCCGATAGATCGGCTGCGCCCCGATCCAATCGGCCGCCGCACTGTCGGTTGAGTGTGGCAACCGCTTTACTGCCTGAAAGCTCTGGAAAACTGGTCGGTGAGGGGCTTCATCAAGTAGGACCAGACACTGCGCTCGTCGGTTCTTATGTGGACTTCGGCGGGCATGCCCGGTTTGAGGATTTTCTCTCCTGTCAGGCACGTCGCTTCATTCTCGACGTCGATACGCGCCGAAAAAAAGGAAAGCTGGCGTTGCTGATCCTTGATCAGATCCGCTGAGACGCGCTTGACCGAGCCTTCGCAAGCAGGTGTGGTGCCGGCGTCGAACGCTGGAAAGCGGATCGACACCTGCTGTCCGGGATGAATCTCGTCGATACGCGACGGAGGAATGGAAGCGTCGACGACAAGGTTGTCGGAATCGGGCACAATCATCATGAGCACCTCTCCCGCGCCAATCACGCCTCCTACGGTATGGACCGAGGATTCTTGTACTGTGCCCGATTGCGGGGCACGAATGTCTGTCCTGCTGAGTTCGTCTTCGGCCACCACCTTGCGCTCACTGAGCTCGGTCTGCTTGGCTTCCGTTTCGCGAAGTTCGTTGGTCACGTCGCTCCGCATTTGTTCGTCGAGCTGAAGCACCTGCAGGTCCGTTTCACTGATGTGAGCTTGGACCTCTGCTATCGCTGCGACAAGGCGTCCCGATTCGCCGCGAGCCCGGGTCTTGTCCAGGCTGACATTGCTCAACCTCTCCTTGGACACCAACTTCTTTGCGTAGAGAGATTCGACATCCGCAAGGTTCTTGGTCAGCAGATCCAGAGACTCGTCCGTTGCAGACTGCTGCGATTTGAGGCCATCGATCTGACGTTCCAGCTGCTTCGCGCGGCTTTGTAATTGTGCCTTCTGGCCAGCCAGCGCCGCAGCACGGCTTTCAAACAAGGCACGCTCGCCACTGACAAGTGCCGCCACTTGCGGGTCGCCCATTTGAGCGCGAAGGTCGGGCGGGGTCTGCATTTCCGGCAGACCCTGGCGCTCGGCCTCCAGTCGGGCCAGACGAATGGTGGCGCGATTGAGGTCCTCGGTGACTATCTGCAGGTTTGCTCGGGTCAATGTGTTGTCCAGCCTGACCAACACATCGCCGGCCTTCACATGATCGCCGTCCTGCGCGAAGATTCCGCCGATGGTGCCGCCGGTTTGATGCTGGACTTTTTTAATGTTGCTTTCGACCACCACGGTTGCGGGCGCAATCACCGCGCCGGCAATCTTGGTCAATCCCAACCAGAGCCCTCCGCCAAAGATCAACAGCAAGCTGGTTGCCAGGCCCAAGAGCAGATTGGCCCGGATGCCATCCGGCTCTGGCTTCGTCTCCAACGAACGGCCTTCGCCACCGGCTGCGACGTATGACACGGCAACAGCAGAGCGATACCTCGCATATGCCCGGCTGCACCCTTGTGCGGCGGAACGGCAATGTGCTGCTAGGCTCCGGACCAGAGTACCCCAGGGTAGATTGGCTCGAATCCCATCCGGCTGCGGCTTCTGCCCGGTCGGCGGGCCTTCGCCGCCAACCGCAGCATATGACGACATGGTCACGTTAGACACTAAGCAATACCTCACGCATGCCCGCTTGCACCGTGCTGCAGCGGAACGACAATGTTTGGCTTGTCCGGGCGCGGGAAGGGCCGGACCACATTTGCCAGAACGTCTTCGCGCGAGCCGAACGAATGGAGCATCCCGTTCGACAGGACGAGTACCTGATCGATGTTGACGAGAGCGGAGGGGCGATGCGCAACGACGATCACGATACCGCCGCGCCGACGCACTGCCAGGATTGCGCCGGCCAAAGCAGCATCACCGTCTGCATCCAGATTGGAATTTGGTTCGTCAAGAACGACGAGGAATGGATCGCCGTAAAGTGCCCTGGCAAGCCCGACGAGCTGCCTCTGCCCAGCCGAAAGGGCCGCGCCGCCTTCTCCGATGCGTGTTTGAAAACCCTGCGGAAGACGCATGATCATCTTGTCCACGCCCGCAGCCTTGGCAGCTGCCAGCACGCCTTTTGCGTCGCTTTTACCGCCGAACCTCGAAATGTTGTCGGCGATCGTCCCGTCGAACAGCTCAACGTCCTGCGGCAGGTAGCCAATATGAATGCCGAGCAGTTCTGAGTTCCACTGATCGAGCGAGGCGCCGTCCAATCTTACCGTGCCACGAAGCGGCTTCCATGCGCCGACCAAAGCGCGCACGAGCGTGGTCTTGCCGGAGCCGCTCGGGCCGACGACCGCCAACCCTGCGCCTCTCGCCAAGCGGAAGCTTACATTGAAGATGGTGGGCTTCTGCAGGCTTGGTGGCGCGACGGTCAATTCCTCGACCGCAAGCTCAGCCTTCGGGCCGGGCAGTTCCATTGGCTCTTGCTGGCTATCAAAAGCATCCAGGGCTGCCGCCAGCTCGGAATAGCTTTTGCGGGTTGCCAGAAACCCTCTCCAGTTTGCGATCGCCACATCGACCGGTGCCAGCGAGCGGCCCAGCAATATGGACGATGCAATGATCACGCCGGGCGAGGCCTCGCCGCCGATCACAAGGTAGGCACCAAGCCCCAGCACACATGATTGCAGGGCCATTCGGAGCGTCTTCGACAGTGAGCTTGCTGCGCCGACGACGTCGGAGAGCCGTTCCTGGTTCTTCAGATAAAGATGACTGACCTCGTTCCAGCGCCGGCTAAGCGGGGCGGAAAGGCCCATCGCCTGAACAACCTCTGCGTTGCGGCGGCCGGAGTCGGCCAGAAGCCGCTGCGCTACGAGTGTCTCAGATGCACGAGCCGCTGGTTTGCGGCCGATGATCTCGGCAACCACCGTCAAAAACACAACGGCACATGCGCCGAGCGTTGCCAGTACGCCAAGCGCGGGGTGCAGCAGATAGATGACCACCATATAAAATGGTATCCAGGGAGCGTCGAACAAGACTGTCGGCCCGAGCCCGGAAAGAAAGCCACGTAGCTGGTCCAGATCACGAAGCGGGTGTACCCGGTTCGCATCCGGCCCGGCGACGAGGGGCAGGGAAAGCGAGGCTGCGAACGCTTTTTGCTGCAGATTTCTATGCAGGCGGCTGCCGATGCGGACCAACAGGCGAAGCCTCACGAAATCGAGGAGCCCATAGGCCGCGTAAAGTCCCAGCATCCCGACTGTAAATCCGATAAGAGTCGGCACGCTCTGCGAAGGCAGCACGCGGTCATAGACCTGGAGCATGTAGACGGAGCCGGTCAAGGCGAGGATATTTATCAATGCCGAGAAAACGCCTACGCCGACGAGGCCGTGCACACAGCCGAACATTGCGGAGCGGAGATCGAGCGAGCGCCCTTTGGTCGACTTCATGATGTGCGCTCGTTGACGCGAAATTGCCGCGCAATCTCGTCGATTCTTTCGATGAGGGACAAACTTTAACCTTCCGGGAAGCAGCAGCCCCGCCCCGCTGCTGAACATTACGAATTGCTTACATACGTGCCTTCTTTGATTAAAATGTAGCAAAATCGTGACGCCAGGCTGAGAATTCGGCAACTGGCTCGCCAGGCTGGGGATAACCGGGTCAGGTAAGGAGATATTCCTAATCATGACACCCGCCAGAAGCTTATGATCATCTTTGTAGCATCAAGGCTTCAAAGCGTCTGGCGACGGATGGGTTTTGATTTTGTCGATCGAGAGTTAAACGGTTTTGAGATACACTTCATCGGTACGTCGGCCACCAACGCCGGCTAAATCGGGGAGGCGAGTGTCGTGAGCGAAGAGATCAATGTTGCCGATGCCTACGGCAGGGGGCGCAGCACCTTCATGGGATTGCAGTTGCTGGTCTCGCCCGGTGCGCTTGTTCCTCGGCCGGAAACGGAACTGCTCGGCAAGGCCGCTCTCGATGTCCTGAGCCAACTGAACCTGCCGGTGCCTCGCGTTGTCGACATGTGCTGTGGGGCGGGCAATCTGGCGTGCGCCATCGCGCACCACGCTCCCACCGCGCGCGTGTGGGCAAGCGATCTTACCGACGGATGCGTGGAGGTCGCGCGCCGCAACGTCACCCATCTTAAAATCGAGGACCGGGTAACGGTGCTTCAGGGCGACTTGTTCAGCGCCTTCTCAGGCTTGGAGCTCGACGGCACGATCGACGTGATCGTTTGCAACCCGCCCTACATTTCGGAAAAACGGCTCGAGGGCGACCGTTCGCATCTGGTCGAGCTCGAGCCGCGTGAAGCATTCGCAGCCGGCCCCTACGGCCTGAGCATCCACATGCGGGTGCTCAAGGAGGCGCCGCGTTATTTGCGGCGCGGAGGCATCCTGCTTTTCGAAGTGGGGCTTGGCCAGGACCGGCAGGTCATGAGTTTGCTCGAGCGTTCCAAGGCCTATGAGAGTATCCGGGCAGTCACCAACCAGGCCTGTGAGGTCAGGGTGGTTGTGGGACATACGAGGGCGCAGGCGTAAGCATCGCAGCCGCGGCAGGTAGACGCGCTGTCGCGGCTAGAAACGGCCGGGAAGCTGAAACAGAGTTGCGCGAGATTTCGGAAATCAGTTTCTCTTGCGTCAGTTTCTCTTGCGCATGACGTATTGCGCAATTCCCTCGATGGAATCGAGATTCTCCGGCAGCAGCTCGCTGTCTTCGACCGTGATGCCGAAGGTCTCCTCGATGAAGCCGATAACCTCGAGCACACCCGTCGAGTCCACGATGCCCTGGTCGAGGAGCGAGGTGTCGCTCTCCAGGCTCTCGGGATCGGCTATATAGAAATTCGAGGCCAGGAAAGCGCGAATTTGTTCGCTGCAGGTATCGGTTCTATCCTTGGTAGATAACATTTATTTCGCCTCCGGTACAAAAGATGAATGCTGATCAACTTCGCCCTGGTACCGACTCATGACAGGGCCGTTTTTTTGAGCTTACCCGTGTCGGTCATCGGCAGACTGGGTACGATGACGATGGACTTCGGAACCATGAAGTTTTCCAGCCGTCTCTGGCACTCTTTCTGCAACTGCTTTTCACCGATCATGCTTCCCTGCTCCATCACGACAAATGCCTTCACTGCTTGCCCGAGCAGTTCGTCCGGAACGCCGATGACCGCGGCTTCCCGTACGCCCGCAATGTTCATCAACACGTTTTCCACCTCCTTCGGCGCTATCTTCTCTCCGCGCGATTTTATGATCTCGTCGCCGCGACCGACGAAGTAGAGGTAGCCCTCGGCGTCCATCCGGCAGTAGTCGCCGGTGTATAGGACCTGCTCACCCGGCAGCAGGCCGGGCTTGAGCTTCCTGGCTGTCGCCTCCGGTTTGCCCCAATAGCCCTTCATCACCGTCGCTCCGCGGATGACGAGCTGACCAACGATGCCGGGGCCGACCCGCCTGTCATGCTCGTCGACAATCCACATTTCCGTATTGGGGATGGCGATCCCGACGCTCGACGGCTTTCGCTCCAGATCCTCCGGCGGCAGGTAGGTGCAGCGCTTGCATTCGGTAAGGCCGTACATCGAATAGATGCGGGCGCCAGAAAACAGTTCCTGCAGCAGGAGAATGTGCTTGAGCGGCAGGGCGGCCGCAGTGTTCGTGACGTAGCGAATACTCGAAAAATCCTGATCCCTGAGAGACCTGAGCTCCCCGAGTGCGGCGAAGATGGTCGGTACGCCGGGAAAACCCGTCACCCTTTCTTGCTTGATCAGCCCAAGGATCTGCGCCGGGAAGGCGAATGAGCGCTCAAGCACCAGCCGGGCGCCCGCGCCGAATGCCATGATCATCTGGTAAAGACCGTAGTCGAAGGCGAGCGGCAGGACATTGAGGATCACCTCGTCTTCGGCAAGCGCCAGGTATGAGGAAATCGAGGCGCACGCGGCGATCATGTTTCGATGCGTCAGCATCACGCCCTTGGGCTCGCCCGTCGAGCCGGACGTATAAATGATCGCAGCGAGATCGATGTCGATGCAGCGGCGCCAGGGCGGCGTGCTGCGGGCTGCCGCGACCGCGGCGTCCCAGCGCACAGCATGCGGCAATTCTTGCAGGTCGCTGTGTTCGATCGGCCCGGAGACGATCATGCGGCGCAACGATGGGCAATTCCGCGCCGGCTCCCTGAAAATCGAGTGCAGGTGTTTGTCGGTGATCAGTGCCGTCGGGCGGCAATCGTTGAGCAGATAATCAAGCTTGTCGCTTTTGGTGAGCGGATTGACGATGCACACCACGGCGTTGGCCTTGAGCACCGCCCAGAACGCAATGACGGCCTCGACAGTGTTGTCGGCGAAGACCACCACGCGATCGCCACGCGCAATTCCGGCATCGGTCAAATGGTGCGCTATGGCGTTCGAACGCATATCGAGATCGCCATAAGTGACGCGTTGATTGCCGCACACTAGGGCCACCTTGTCGCCGAGCCGGCTGGCAGAGTGGGTGAGATAGTCGTGCAGGAGCGGTACGGCGCCATGCATCATGCGAGCACCTCTTCGCGGTGTTCGCGGTCGATATCGATGCTGAGCTTGAGCGTGCGGGCCCCACTTGGACGGCTCGCGATAAATTGCCGATGGAGAAGCTGCGTCGACAGCACTCCGACCAGCGCCATATTGTCGGAGTTGGACAGGTCGCCGCCGCCGGCGCTGGCCTGGCACTTGCTCAGCAGCCGGGTAACCGACTTGGGATCGAAGACGTTCGCTTCGCGCAGCGCCGCCTCCGAAAGTGCTTCGCGAATGTAGGCCGGAGCGCCATCTGCGACAAAGCAAAGCGCGTTGGGAGCCCGGTAAGGCTGCTTCTTGCGGGTGACGATTTCCGACGGCACGATCGGTTGCGCTACGCGCTTCAGCACATGCTTTTCATCGAGCACGCGCAGCTTGTAGGCGGCCGGAAGCGAATTCGCGAGTCTCACGAGTTCATGATCGAGGAACGGGAAGCGCCCCTCGACGGAATGAGCCATCAGCATTCTGTCCCCTTGTGAGGAAAGCAGGTATCCCGACATCAGCGTCTGAATCTCTATGTACTGGTCCTGCGCAAGAGAGCCCCATCGCGACAACTCCGGCGGCAGGCGGGCAAGCAGCTCGGACACGGCGTTGCGGCGCTCCGTTTGGGCGCGCATGTCTGCCGAAAACAGCCGCTTGATGGCGCTTGTGGTACGCCAGCGCGTGCCATGCGCAAAACCAGGCGCGTCACAGGCGTGAATGTCGCGCCCGAAGAACTGGCGTGCCATTGCCTGCTGCTGCACCGGCGAGCGGCTGAGATAGGGATAGAGGCGCTCCAGCAGCCGCGAGCGTCGCGTCGAGGCGGGCTGGCGTCCCCAGAAGCGGCGGACCTTGCCCTCGCGGAACAAATCGTAGCCGGCGAACATTTCGTCGGCCCCTTCACCGGTCAGCACGACCTTGATGCCGTGCTGGCGCACCAGTCTCGAGAGCAGGAACAGCGGCGCCGGCGCGGTCCTGAGGATTGGCCGCTCGGTGTGGTAGATCACCTCAGGGAAGATGCCAGCGATATCGCTGCGCGAAACAACCACCTCATGATGGTCACTGCCGGCCATGCCGGCAACCAGGCGCTGGAAATGCGTCTCATCATACTCGGCGTCGGCAAAACGCAGCGAGAAAGTCTGGAAGCGCTCGCCCGCGAAGCGTCTCCCTAGGGTGGCGACCAGCGAGCTGTCGAGCCCGCCGGACAAATAGCAGCCGACCGGCACGTCGGCGCGTACTATCCTGAGCGCCGTCGCGGCTTCCAGGGCGCTGCGCACTTCCTCCACCGCGTCATCAAGCGAGCCGGTGAATTCATCATCGCCGGGTCCGTCAACCTCTGGATAGTCAGGCTTCCAAAAAGCCCGCTCCCGGACGACGCCGCTGTCATAAATGCGGACATGCCCCGGCGTGAGTTCGCTTACTCCTCCAAACACGCCTTGTGGCGGCGCGACAGTCCAGAGTGTGAAAGTCTGATCGATGCCGGCTGGATCGAAGGCGCGGGGTATATCCGCATCGGCCGCGAAAATGGCCTTCACCTCGCTGGCGAAGTAAAGCCGCCCGCCATGCTCGCAAAAGTGCAGCGGGCAGATGCCGAACCGATCCCGAGACAAGACGAGACGACCTGCCACGGAGTCCCAGATGGCGACTGCCCACTGCCCATTCATTCGCTCGAAGGCGGCCTCGCCCCAGGCATGATAGGCATGGACGATGACCTCGGTGTCGCTGTGTGTGCGGAAGCGATAACCGAGCGCGACCAGGTCTTGTCGCAGCTCGACGTAATTGAAGATTTCGCCGTTGAAGACGATCCACATCGTGTCGCCCGCGCCGGCGAGTGGCTGCTGGCCGCTTGCGAGATCGATGACGGACAGGCGGGCATGCGCCAATCCTGCACGTCTGTCCCGGTAAAGCCCGCGCTCGTCCGGGCCGCGATGCGCCAGCGCCCCCGCCATACGTATCAGCGCATCCCGGGAAGGGGGCGCCGCTGCGGCGCTCAGCGACACAATTCCGGCGATGCCGCACATCGCCTAGCCCTCGCCCATTGAAGAGGACACCAACGGCCGCGCGTGAAGATAACGTGCGGCGCGCCGCTTGCTGTCGATATCCTTGAAAACCTTCTGGACCTGCATCACCGTGAGGCTGGTTGCCTCAGCGACGTCTTCGTCGGCGATCCCATGGTTCAAGCCGTAGAGGCACAGATCCATCAGATAATAAGGAAGCGCGAAGTAGAACTCCTCCTGACTCTGCGCCATCGAGAAGGTGTCCGTGGTGGGCGGTCTGCGCCGGACCTCTTCGTCCACCCCAAGATATTCGGCCAATTGGTAGACCTGGGTCTTGTAGAGGTGGACGATTGGCATCAGGTCGGCAATTCCGTCGCCCTGCTTGACGAAGAAGCCCTGGTCGTACTCCAGGCGGTTCGGCGTGCCCGCTACCGCGTAGTTGAGGCGGTCGGCATGGTAGTATTCGGTCATCTTGCGCAGGCGCTGCTTGTAGTTGGTTGCAGCGACGATCTGCAGATAGGCTGCCGACGGCAGGCGCACTGTGTCGGTCCTGCCCTCGGGGTCCTGAACCGTGAGGCGCGTGATGTTGAGACCGTTGCTCTCGAGAACCGAGGCGAGCACCAGCTTGCATTTCCAGCCGTCCCCATATTCGGGAACGACGGTCTGGATTGCTTCGGTCTGCCGTCTATAGGCGCCGGTCGCTTCCAGGGCCGGCGTTATATCCTCCAGGATCGTTTCGATACCAAGGTGTGCGGCGACAATGCGGCCGAGCCTCAGTGAGTCGCCGGAGGAATGGCGCTCCGGCATGAATATCCCGAGGACCTTGCCTTTCCCAAAGGCGCGAACACACAACGCCGCAACGACGGAGCTGTCGATGCCGCCTGAGAGGCCGACAACCACGCCTCGACGTCGCAGCGTGCCAAGGACCTGCTGGCGCAAGATCTGGACGATGCGATCGACTTCCGCGCCAGCGTCGAGCACCAGGGCGTCTTTGCCGAATGATGAGATCAGGTCGATGGCTTGTACTCCAGTTTGCGAGACTCGATTGGCGAATAGGTTTTCGCCACCGCTTTCTCGATAAGGGGACGATTGGTGGTAAGGTGAGGCTCTACAACCAGATCGATGTGGCTGCCGACGATCGGAATCACGTCCAGATGGGCGAAGACGTTATCCCAGCCGATTGCCAGAGGCATTCCGGGTCGAGCACAGCGGAACAGGGTGCCTGTGATCGGCAGAGCCGGCTTTGGCTCGGCCACCCACTGGAAGAAGGCTTGCGCGCGCAAAACCTCTTGCAGTTCTAGTTTGGTTCTAAAGCTCGTCGCGTTGAACTGTCCTTGAGCGAAGCGGTCGAGAAACTGGACCAGTTGTGCCTCGCGCTTCATTGCCACGGCAACTTTCGCGAGGGCGCGGCAAGCCATCCGGTAAGCGGACACGCGGTTGGTTCGGATTCGATTGACTGTGCGCGTAAACGTCTCCCAGCGGGCGCTTCGCTCCCCGACGAGGCTGGTGTCGAGGATGCCGAGGAACTTTACGGTTCGCCCCGCTGCCAGCAGCCGCGCCGCAACTTCGAAGGCAACAGCGCCGCCGAGCGAATGGCCGAGAAGTCGTACATGGCCCGAGGGTTGGGCGCGGCGGATCTGGTCGACGGCGGCGTCGGCCATATCGGCGAGGCTGTCTTGTCCGCGCAGTATCATAGCCAGGGCCGGATACCTGATCGGGGCAACACGGGTCACCTTGCCCATCGCTGCTGCAAAGGCAGCAAGGCTCGGGCCATAGCCGACGGACCCCGGGAACAGAAAAAGAATGGGAGGGTCGTGCTTCTGGGCGCGCGCGCTTTGATCGCCTGCCTGGGCGGACACGACCGCCTTGATCATTTGCTCCAGGCTCATCCCGACGGTGAAGGCCTCAAGGCCGAGTTCCTGCCCGATGGCGCTTTCGATTTCCATGACGCAGTGCAGCAGCTTTAGCGAATCTCCTCCGGCGTCATCCCAGCGTCCTGCCGCTACGCGCGTATTGAGAATGCTGGTCCATGCCCGCTGGACGACCTGCTGCGCGGTCAGCTTGCCTTGCGGCTCGAGCGGACGCGCGGTCGCCGCTGTCTCTCTGGCTGAAAGATCCATCTCTGCAAGTGTCGTGATGTCGACTTTGCCGCTCGGCAGACGCGGAATCTCGGCGATCGTGTGCAACCGCAAGGGACGCAGCGGCGGCGGCAGATTGGTCCTGACAAGCTGGCGAAGCTCGTCCGAAAAGGTCGCTTCGGCCGAGCGCCGAGGAATAGCAAAGGCGACAAGCTCATTCGCGGCCGTCACGATTGCCACGGCATCCGCGACAGAGGGTGCACAACGCAGCACCCGTTCGAGTTCGGCTGGCTCGACGCGTCGACCGTTGATTTTTACCTGGCGCCCCTTGCGACCGACGATGTGCAGCAGGCCTTGATCATCAAGTCGAACGAGGTCACCTGTCGCGAAAATCCGAAGGCCTGGATCGTGCGGGTCTGATGTTGCCGGCACAACCGCCCCGTCCTCCCAATGGCCAAGCAGGACATACGGGCTCCTGATCAGAAGTTCTCCGCTGCGGCCCGGTTGAACGCGGCGGCCCGCTTCGTCGACAATTGCGAAGGTGATTCCAGGCAGCAGCCAGCCAACTGGAACCGAATCTCCATGCTCTGGCCAGTCTCGCGGCAGGAACCATTGCGAGCCGGTGGTCTCGGTTGACGAATAACCGATCTGGATAAGGCACGTATCGGAGACGGCCTTGCGCAGCAGGGCGATGTCGGTCCAGGGCACCTTCTCGCCACCGATCCGGGCGACTCTGAGTGAATGGAACGCTTCTGCAGGTCCGTCTGCCATAAGCGCGCGAAGCAGTGCCGGCACCAGATAGGTGATTGTCACGTCTTCGGATCGCACCAGGCGTTGAACGGCGCGCAAGCCGACCGCTTCGACTTCGACCAGATGCAAGGTGGCGCCGGTGAGAAGAGCAGCAAGAATCTCCCGGCACCCGGCGATTGTGGCCGGTCCGGTCAATGGCAGGAAAACGTCATCCGAGTTGATGTGGCACGCATCGACATATTGCTGGACCCGGCATAGCAAGCTGCGCTGGCTGTTAACGATGCCTTTGGGCCTGCCCGTACTCCCTGACGTATAAAGCACGATGGCGGGCGCATCGACCGAGACGAAATAAGAACGAGGCACTTGCCCAGCCTGCGAGGCCGCACTGGTCGACACATCGATCCAACTGACCAGGTGAGGCAAACCATCGGGTCGGACATTGCCCTCGCCCAGGACAGCTGAGAGCCGCGCCCCGGCCACGATTTCAAGGATACGCGAGCTAGGATCTCGCGCGTTGAGTGGCACCGAAGGCCGCCCAGCCGTCATGCTTGCCAGCATGGCAATGGGATACCAGGCCGAGTTGGCCTGAAGAATCCCTATCGCCTGTCCGTCTGGGACGGCCGCCGCGATCTGGTGGGACAGCGTCTCGACTGACCGGAGGAGCTGGGAATAGGTCAGACGATTGGCGCCGTCGCTGATTGCAAGCTTGTCGGGGTACTGGCGGACGACATTTCTCAGGTGATCGAAGGCCGCAATGTTGGTAAAATCGACGCCCAATCTTTGAAATGGGCGCAGTACGGGACCACCCTGATCCAGTGCGTATTGTGGGACACTTGACCAATTATCCGAGGTCGTTGTCTGACAATCCACCGCTAGATCCTGATCCGCGACTTCTGATCCCAAATATGCCGAAGACATGAGTTGCCTACGCTAAGATTAGGGTCACTTATCGCCCCCCGCCCCAATCTTTTCATCGATCATTCTGATGATGCCCCGATCTTCGCTCAATGACGCTTGGTTAGTCACTTCGCCTGTTTCGCAAGCCGCCGGCAGAGCCAATCATGCCGGGCTCGCTGGCTGTTGTGGTGCGCATGACACGGACACATGCCAAGGCGGGCTCGAAGACCAAGGTGGGGTCGAAGATGGAATTGCCGCTATTCAGGCATATTGCCTATTCGGTGGTTCTTCCGGACGATACCGCCGATGTTTCGGTGTCGGAATAGCTGCCGGGGACGAAACAATAGGCATAGATCTGTCCCCGATTTTCGTCGGTCACGCGGATCCAATCCTTTTCCCACGTTCGGAAGGTAATACGCCCGCCCGTCATCATAGCTGCGGCTCTGAACGGACTCGGCGCGTTGACAACGCGCACCGAGATAACATCGTCGCCGTCCATACGCTCGACGAGATACGTCTGCATGAAAGCCTCCCCATGCCCCGCTAGATCACCCGCACTTTAACGCCGGCTAATGAATTCGGTTGCAACTGCTTGGCGAAACTTTGGGTCCGATACTTTCCGTACCCACCGGCAACTTGGTCCTCCGTATCCGTCAGGTTTTTCAGCGACGGGATGCCAGTTCAGGGGAAGGCAGGCTGATTGCGGCCATGCCGGCGACATGCCAATCTGCGCCGCAACGTTAGGCCTCCGCCTCCGCGGGCAATGGAAAAGGCGCTCGAATGGGCTCCTTTATGCTGTCCGTGATCTGGCATTCTGCCCGTGATTTGGCCTCATCGGACGACCCTGCAGGCCTTTGCGAGACATCCACATAGCGTGGCGTCGCCATCACCGAGGCATAGCAATGTGCGTCGGCGGAGAAATGGGACGGTTCGAGGTTTTCTGAACCTGCCTCACGACGACTGCGTCGTGTCGACGATCCGTTGGAACAGAAGGCCTGGTGCTGGAACGTTAATCGTATTTGGCCAGGAAACGCCCGACGGCGCTGAGGCAGTCGTGCTTTTCCTCCACATGCGGCATGTGGCTGGAATTCGGGAAGACCAGGCCTTCAACGCACGGGATAAGATCCAGAAAGGGCTGGACGCAGGCCTCGGTCGCTTCGTCGTAGAAGCCGCGGAAAACCAGGGTCGGCGCCTCGATCCGATGCAGGCGGTCAACGATGGTCCAGTTCCGCATCGTGCCGATGACGTGGAACTCATTCGGACCGTTCATGGTGTGATAGACGGTCGGATCTTCCTCGATTGCCGCAAATGTCCGGGCGACCTCTGGCGGCATCGGAACGACGCGACAGACATGACGGTCGTAGAAAGCCTTCGTCGCCGCAACATATTCGGGCTGATCGGTGGTTCCCGCCGCTTCGTGCCGGTCGAGCGCACTTTGCACATCGGCTGGCAACTCGGCGCGCAATTGCCGGGCTCCTTCCACCCACAGCGCCATCGAGGCCAGCGAATTGGCCAGGATCAATGCCTTCAGCCCCTCAGGGCGGCGCACGGCGTGCTCGGCCGAGAGTATGCCGCCCCAGGACTGGCCGAGCAGGGCATAATGGCCGGCAATGCTGAGATGGGCGAGCAACGCATCGAGTTCGCCCAGGAAGAAATCGACGGTCCAGAAGTCGCCGCCCTTGTCCGGCAGATGGGTCGATTTGCCGTTGCCGATCTGATCGTAGTGGATGACGGCTCGCCCGGTTCCGGCAAGCTCCTTGAATGAGTCCACATAGTCGTGGGTGCAGCCCGGTCCACCATGAGCGACGACCAGGGGCACCTTGCCCGACCCGATGTCCCCGGTCACACGGTACCAGGTGCGATAGCCCTTGTAGTCGCTAAATCCTTCGGTGATCGCATGTGCCGTCACAGTCCAAGCTCCGCATCATGGCGCGGCAGGAGCCACTTTGGTGCACCCCTCCCAAGCCTTGTTTGCGGCCGACGGTACTAAGCGGCCCAGCGCATTTACAGCTAGCACTATTTATAGGTTCGCCGGTTATGGGTTCGCCCGAGGCAAGGCCGATCGCCCGCAGGTCGCGAGCCTCAATGCTCCGGTTCGAGCAGCCGGTAATGGGCGGCGAGCGCGATGGCATGGAAGCGGTTGCGCGCGCCAAGCTTTCGCGTCGCCGCGTTGAGGTGCAGCGTTGCGGTAGGCACCGCGCGGCCAATCTCACGCGCAACCTGCTTGGCCGTCAGTCCGGCAGCGGCCAGGCGCAGGCACTGACGTTCGCGCGACGTCAGATGGACATGTTGGCAGGTGCGGATTCCGGCGTCGAAACCGGCGTAGGCGGAGTCATGCAGCAGATGACCCAGATCTCCGATCTCGGCGATCAAGGGTCTGGCTTCGAGCTCGAACCCGGCCTCCGGATCGGCACGGATCGCAGTGAAGGTGGCGAGATCGCCGCCGGCAAGGCGAATGGGTACGGTGACGCCGCAGGTCATCCTGGTGTCAAGCAAATAGCTGACCACAGGATCGTGCTTGGACTGGAGCACGCGCTGCATGACGGTGCTCTGAACGCCGCTGTGCGACCAGAGAAACGGTCTCGATACGGTGAGCGCGGCCTCCTGCACCGGGTCAAGCTGATAATATCCGCCCTTGCACCAGAGATCCTGCATGTCGCGCGGCACGTTGCGCAGAGCCATCAACGAGGGCGTGATAAGCTCGCCCTTGTGACTGACCGGCACGGGCGTATAGTCGTAGATGAATGCGGTGAAACCGATGGGCTCCAGCACCTCCGTTGCCACCGCCATGGCAGCGTCGATGCTCATTCCGGTTTGGAACCGGCTCTCTAGATCGCCTGGAAGGCTTTGCATCGGGCAAGCTTACCCGCTGATGATTGCTTGTCAAATAGCCATGTCGGCCGGCTGCTCAACAAATAGGCGGGGATAAGCCTGTCCGACCCTATCTATCTTAATAGCTATCCCGACCGGCTTCGCTCGCCGTAGTCTTTTGCGATTGGGCCAAGTAGCGGACACCGTTCGCAAACCCAGACTGTTTCAGCCGCGCAATGGTCGATCGACCGGGCTCAGCGCGGCAAAAGCCGAGACGCCTCCATGAGGGAACAAATATGCGACCCCAAAAAGCATTTGCAGCGTTGATGCCCTGCCTGGCTCTGCTCGGCGTGTCCATGATGTCGCCGGCAAACAGTGCCCTGGCCACCGAGGGCAAGCCAGGCGGCACACTCCGACTGCTGGCCAATGCCGCGGCAGGCACCGCCGATCCGCACATCAACTACACGCTGCAGTATTTCCAGATCAATTATGTCCTCTACGATGGCCTGGTGACCTACAAGAAGGCCGGGGACAAGACCGGTTTCGAAGTCGTCGCGGACCTGGCGGAAAGCCTCCCGCAGGTCGAGAACGGCGGCAAGACCTACGTCTTCAAGCTGCGCAAGGGCATCAAATTCGCGGATGGGTCGGATGTCACCACGAAGGACGTGGTGGCTTCGTTCCAACGCATCTTCAAGATCAGCGGGCCGACGGCCGGGACCTTCTACAAAGGCATCGTCGGCGCGGATGCGTGCTTGAAGACGCCTGCGACGTGTACCCTCGAAGGTGGCCTGTCAGTCGACGACGCCGCCGGAAACATTACCTTCAATCTGGTCCAGCCGGATGCCGAGTTCCTGCAGAAGCTGGCTGTTCCGCATGCGTCGATCCTGCCGGCGAGCGCGCCGCCGAAGGACGCCGGCACCGATCCGATCCTGGGCACCGGACCCTACATGATCGCCAGCTACGATCCCAACAAGCTGATGAAGATTGTGCGCAACCCTCATTTCAAGGAATGGAGCAAGGAAGCGCAGCCGGCCGGATATCCGGACGAGATCGACTACGAATTCGGCCTAACCGACGAGGCGGCGGTGACCGCTGTCGAGAACGGCCAGGCGGACTGGATGTTCGACCCGCCGCCGTCCGACCGTCTCGCTGAACTCGGCACCAAATATGCCAAGCAGGTCACGGTTCATCCGCTGACAGCGATGTGGTACGCGCCGATGAACACCAATCTGGCGCCGTTCAACGACATCCGCGTTCGCCAGGCAGTGAACTTCGCGATCGACCGCGCCGCGATCGTCAAGCTGTTCGGCGGCAGCAATCTGGCGCAGCCGGCCTGCCAGATCCTGCCACCGGGCTTCCCGTCATTTGCGGCCTATTGCCCGTTCACCGCCAATCCGGGCGAGAAGTGGTCAGCACCGGATATGGACAAGGCCAAGCAATTGGTCGCTGAATCGGGAACCGCAGGTCAGGAGGTGACGATCATCACCGAGGACACCACGGTCTCCAAAGCGATCGGCGTCTACCTGCAGGATGTGCTCAACCAGCTTGGCTACAAGACGTCGGTCAAGCCGATCTCGCAGAACATACAGTTCACCTACATCCAGAACACCAATAACAAGGTGCAGATTTCGATCTCGCAATGGTTCCAGGACTACCCGGCGCCATCGAATTTCCTGCAGGTCTTGTTCAGCTGTGCCTCGTTTACGCCGGGCTCCGACGCCTCGGTCAATATTTCGGGGTTCTGCGACAAGTCGATCGACGCATCGATGGATGAGGCAGAGGCAGCCACCATCGCCGATCCGGCCAAGGGCGCGACACTCTGGACCGCCATCGACAAGGCTGTGACGGACAAGGCTCCGGTCGCTGTCCTGTTCACGCCAAAGCGCGTCGATGTGATCTCTTCCAGGCTGAAGAACTTCACCTTCAGCCCGCAATTCTACTGGATTGTCAGCCAGTCCTGGGTGGAATAGCCGACCGGAGCCAATGCGACGGAGTGCCGCTGGCTCTCCGTCGCATTTCCTTTTCCGGCGGATCAGCGCATCTTCCAGGCCGCGATTTTTCCCAGGCAATCCTGTTCATGGTCAATGTCATTGCGGACCAGCCTGCCATCCCGGTTCGCCGGGCCACCGATGGCCCGTGGCGCACCGCATGGCGCAAGCTGAAAGGCGATCGTTCGGCAATATCTGCCTTCGCCGTGCTCGTCGTCATCGTGATCGCCTCGCTCGCGGCGCCGCTTTATGCGCGGTACGTCTCCGGCACCGATCCATTTGTGACCAATCTCAATGGCGAGATCGTCGTCGATGGGGTGACCCAGCCGGTGCTGCAGCCCTCCACCGAAGGCCTTGGCCTCGGCATGACGCCGGTCGGGCCGACCTGGCGCATCGGACCCTATATGCTGGGTGCCGACAACCAGGGCCGTGACGTCGCGGCGCGGCTGCTTTACGGCGGACGGGATTCGCTGTTGATCTCGGGTGCTGCAGCCGTGCTGTGCCTTGTCCTCGCGACATTCCTTGGGGTCGTTTCCGGCTTCTTCGGCGGCATCGTCGACATCGGCCTGTCGCGCATTCTCGACGTGCTCTGGGCTTTTCCGATTTTCCTGTTGGCAATTTCATTGTCGATCGTGCTGATTGCGCAGAGTATCCAGATCGGTCCGTTCGAAATCCGCTCCGGCAGCCTGTGGCTACCGGTCTTCATCATCGGCATCGTCTATGTGCCCTATGTGGCGCGGCCGATCCGCGGCCATGTCCTGACCTTAATGCATGCCGAATTCGTCACCGCTGCGATCGGCCTTGGCGCATCGCCCTGGCGCATCCTTTTGCGCGACATCATGCCCAATGTGGTGACCCGCATCATCGTTTTCGTGCCGCTGATCCTGGCGCTCAACATGATGACGGAATCCTCGCTGTCGTTCCTGTCGATCGGCGTGCAGCCGCCGGATGCCAGCTGGGGCACGATCATCCAGGACGGCCAGGGCCTGCTCTATTCGCGGCCGGTCGTGGCACTGGTGCCGGGGCTAGCCATTGTGATCACGGTGCTAGCCCTAAACATTCTGGGCGACGGCGTGCGCGACGCGCTCGATCCGAAATCCTCGCCGAGGGGCGTCTAGTGGTTGCCGCGCTCGGCTTCCGGCTTGGCCAGATGGTGCTGGTTATGTTCGGTATCAGCGTCGTCGCTTTCCTGATCTTCTTTGCGACGCCTGGCGCTGATCCATCGGCGCGCATTGCCGGCCGCAATGCTTCGCAAGAGACGCTGATCCAGGTGCGCCACGATTTCGGTCTCGACCGCCCATTGCCGGTGCAATATGGGCTGATGATGAACCGGCTTTTCGTCAGCCGCGATCTCACCTCCTTCGTCAATCGCGGGCAGCGTGTCATTCCGACCGTGATAAGCGCCATTCCCGTGACGCTGTCGCTGGTCGGCGGCGCGGCAGTGCTGTGGGTGCTCGGCGGATTGATCGTCGGTGTGATCGCAGGCGCAACGCGTGGTACATTCATTGATCGCGCGCTGATGATCCTGAGCCTGGTAGGCGTGTCGATCCCGGTCTTCTGGCTGGGCGAGGTCGCCAACCTGCTGACGCAAAGCCGCTGGCACGACAACTGGCTGTTTTCCTGGGTTCCTCCGCTCGGCTACATCCCCCTGACCGAGAATCCCTGGGGCTGGTTCAAGGCGCTCGTCATTCCGTGGTTCACGCTGGCAACCCTTTATGTCGGCCTCTACGGCCGGGTGCTGCGGGCAAGCCTGATCGAAATGATGCAGGAGGATTTCATCCGCACCGCCCGGGCCAAGGGGATCGGCGAACGCCGGGTGCTGCTGCATCATGGCCTCAGGACCTCTTTGGTCGCATTCGTCACCATGTTCGGCCTCGATTTCGGTGCCTTGGTCGGCGGCGGCGCGCTGTTGACCGAAGTGGTCTTCGGATTGCAGGGTGTCGGAAAACTGACGTATGAGGCGCTGCAGACCCTCGATCTGCCGATGATCCTGGCCACGGTGATTTACGCCGCCTTCTTCGTGGTGATGGCAAACTTCGTCGTCGACGTCGTCTTCGTCATAATCGACCCGAGGGCGCGCAATGTCGGCTGATGCTCCCCTTCTGGTGGTCAAGGACCTCACTGTCTCCTTCCGCAGCGACGAAGGCCTGGTGCGGGCGGTGGGAGGTGTTTCGTTCTCCGTCGAGCAGCGCGAGATCGTCGGTGTGGTCGGCGAATCCGGTTCGGGCAAAAGCCAGACCTTGCTCGCCATTATGGGGTTGATCGACAGCCCCAACGCTATCGTCTCCGGTTCCATCCGTTTCATGGGACAGGAGCTGATCGGGCTCAAGCGGCGTGCGCTCGATGCCATCCGCGGCCGCCAAATCGCGATGATCTTCCAGGATCCGATGTCTGCGCTCACCCCGGTGCATACGATCGGCAACCAGATCGGCGAGCAGGTCCGCGCGCATGAAAAGGTGTCGGCGAAAGCGGCACGGGCGAGGGCCGTGCAATTGCTGGATGCGGTCGGCATCGCAAATCCGGATCGGGTCATCGACAGCTACCCGCACCAGCTTTCCGGCGGTATGCGCCAGCGCGCGGTGATTGCCATGGCGCTCTCGTGCAACCCGGCGCTGCTCGTCGCGGATGAACCGACTACAGCCCTCGATGTTACCGTGCAGGCGCAGATCCTCGAACTGATCGGACGATTGCGCGACCAGTTCGGTTCCGCTGTGATCCTGGTCACGCATGATCTTGGCGTCGTCGCCGAAGTCGCGGACCGGGTACTGGTTATGTATGGCGGACGCTTTGTCGAGGAGGGCGGCAAGAGCAGCGTGTTCCGGGCGCCGCTGCATCCCTACACATGGGGCTTGTTCGGCTCGATCCCGCCGATGGAGGGACCACGTCCAGCCCGGCTCGCTGCCATTCCGGGAATTCCGCCGTCGCTCTCCAACCTGCCGAAAGGCTGCGCCTTCAGCCCCCGCTGCGCCTTTCGCCACGACGCCTGTCTGGTTCAACTGCCGATCATGCAAGGCGAGAGCCATCGCGCCGCGTGCCTGTTGCCGGAGCCTACGCGCAGACAATTCGCTGCCCAGAGGCCTGGCGGCGTGGTGGAGATGCAACGATGAATGCCAGGCCACTCGAACGTCCGCTGCTTCGTGCCGGCGACCTGTCGAAGCGCTATAGCGTCGGCCGCTCGATCTTCCCGGCGCAGCGCCGGACCGTGCATGCGGTTGATAGGGTGTCGCTCGACATCTGGCCCGGGGAGACCCTCGGCATCGTCGGCGAGTCCGGTTGCGGCAAATCCACGCTTGGCCGGTGTCTGGTGCGTCTGACCGAAATCAGCTCGGGGTCGCTGGAATTCGAGGGCCGCGACATCAGCGACGCCTCCCAGCGCCAGCTTCGTCCGTTGCGGCGGCAGATGCAGATGGTCTTTCAGGATCCCAGCGCTTCGCTCAATCCGCGCCGGCGGGTCGGCGATCTGCTGGCCGATCCGTTCCGCATCCATGAACGCCTCTCGGCATCGGAAATGGCGGACCGCGTGGCCGAGCTCCTGCGCCGGGTCGACTTGTCGCCCCAGCACGCATCGCGCTACCCGCACGAATTCTCCGGCGGCCAGCGCCAGCGTATCGGCATCGCCCGCGCGCTGGCGCTGCGGCCACGGCTGATCGTGGCCGACGAGCCGGTCTCGGCGCTCGACGTGTCGATCCAGGCGCAGATCGTCAATCTGCTCGCCGACCTGCGCGAGGAGTTCAACTTGACCTATGTGTTCATCGCCCACGATCTTTCCGTGGTGCGTCAAATCTCGAGCCGTGTGGCGGTGATGTATCTGGGGTCAATCGTGGAGAGCGGGCCGACCGACGAGGTCTTTGTGGCGCCCAGACACCATTACACCGCGGCGCTGCGTTCCGCCGTGCCGATACCCAGCATTGACCGGGCGCGGCGCGGCCGGCTGGTGCTCAAGGGTGATCTGCCCAGCCCGATGAACCCACCCTCGGGGTGCCGGTTCCACACCCGTTGCCCAGCTGCCACCCCGATCTGCCGCAGCGAGCGCCCGCTTCTCCAAAGCATTGGCGAGGGCCGCCTGGTCGCGTGCCATCATCCAGCCGACGGTTGACTAGGGGAATTCTCGTTCAACGATATCCGGACCGTCAGCCGTAATCATTGCTTCGGCGAGAATAGAGGCCGATCTGGACGCCGCACGATCCGGCGCTATGTTGCGCTTCGGCGGCCGGGCATCGCGGATGCCTAATACTAAAGTAACTGTTCTCGCGTTGCCGAGCGATGCTACGATTTGAAGGACGGCGGCCGTACAGCGCTGCGTGATTTTGCGCCGGCGAGGACGGAATGTGGGAGGCCACTCTTCGTGCTGCAGCAGGCTGCCGCCGACATGTTGCTCGGTTGTCGACCATAAGGGAGGAAGTCACCAATGAAGATATCGTACCTGGTCTCAGCCGCGCTTCTTGCAGCGACCGCGATGCCTGCCGCAGCCGCCGAGATTTCCGACGGCAAGATCAAGATCGGCATTCTCAACGACCAGTCGGGCGTCTATGCCGATTTCGGCGGCAAGTGGTCGGTTGAGGCCGCCAAGATGGCGGTCGAGGATTTCGGCGGCAAGGTACAAGGCTCGCCGATCGAGATCGTCAGCGCCGACCACCAGAACAAGCCGGACATCGCCTCCAACATTGCGCGGCAGTGGTATGACACCGAACAGGTCGATTCCATCATGGAACTGACCACCTCCTCGGTGGCGCTCGCCGTCCAGGGAATTTCCAAGGAGAAGAAGAAAATTGACATCGTCACCGGCGCCGCGACCACCGAACTCACCGGTAAACAGTGCTCGCCCTATGGCTTCCACTGGGCCTACGACACGCATTCGCAGGCAGTGGGGACCGGTGGCGCTCTCGTCCAGCAAGGCGGCGACAGCTGGTTCTTCGTCACAGTCGATTATGCATTCGGCTATTCGCTGAAGGAGCAGACCGCAAAGTTCGTCGAGAGCCATGGCGGCAAGGTGGTTGGCGAGGTGCGTTACCCGCTCGGCTCGACCGACTATTCATCCTTCCTGCTGCAGGCGCAATCGTCGGGCGCCAAGGTTATCGGCCTGGCGAATGCCGGCCTCGACACCTCCAACTCGATCAAGCAAGCGGCCGAATTCGGTATCGTGCAGGGCGGTCAGCGGCTTGCAGCACTTCTGTTCACGCTGGCCGAGGTGCATGGGCTCGGTCTCGAGGCGGCGCAAGGCGTGGTGCTGACCGAAGGTTTCTACTGGGATCGCGACGACAAGAGTCGCGAGTTCGCCCAGCGCTTCTTCAAGCGCACCAACCGCATGCCGAATATGATCCAGGCCGCCACCTATTCAGCGGTGACCCAGTATTTGAAGGCGATCGACAAAGCCGGCACCGATGGAACCGAGGCGGTCGCCAAGGAATTGCATGCGATGCCGGTGAACGATGTCTTTACGGCGAACGGCAAAGTGCAGGCCGACGGCAACATGGTTCACGACATGTATCTTTATCAGGTCAAGTCGCCGAGCGAGAGCACCAAGGAGTGGGACTATTACAAACCGCTCGCCACGATCCCCGGTAACGAGGCGTTTCTGAGCCCCAAGGAGAGCGGCTGTCCCACGGCAGGCGAGTGATTGGCGGACCGATGGCGCCGCCTGGACCGGATGGGCCGCGGGTAGTGCTTTCCGCCCGCGGTTTGCGGCGTGACTTCGCCGGCTTTGCTGCGGTCAGGAATGTCGATCTCGACCTCTACCACGGCAATATCCACGCGCTGATCGGACCCAACGGCGCTGGCAAGACCACCGTCTTCAACCTACTCACCAAGTTCCTGCCGCCGACCAGCGGCAGGATCGAACTGCTCGGCCACGACATCACCCGCACCTCGCCGGCCAAGGTCGCGCGGATGGGCCTGGTGCGCTCGTTCCAGATCTCGGCGGTGTTTCCGCATCTCAGCGTGCTCGACAATGTGCGCGTTGCATTGCAGCGACGGGCCGGACTCAGCGTTCAGTTCTGGCGCTCGCTGTCTGTGCTCGATCGGTTGACGCCGCGCGCCGAGGAGCTTTTACGGTCTGTCGGCCTCGACGATGCCAAGAACAGGCCCGCCGCCGATCTCTCCTATGGCAGGAAACGCGTGCTCGAGATCGCCACGACGCTGGCGCTCGACCCGAAAGTGCTGCTGCTCGACGAGCCGATGGCCGGCATGGGGCATGAGGATGTGCGCACGGTTTCCGACATCATCCGCTCGGTCGCCAGGGAGCGTGCGGTGCTGATGGTCGAGCACAATCTGACTGTTGTAGCCGATCTTTGCGACTGGATAACCGTCATGCAGCGCGGCGAAATCCTTGCCGCCGGCGACTACTCCACGGTCAGCCGCGACGAGCGGGTGAGGATCGCCTATATGGGCACCGCCGATGAGTGACGCCGCGCCGCTTCTCGCAGTCCGCGGCCTCAACGCCTGGTATGGCGAGAGCCATGCGCTGCACGGCGTCGATCTTGAGGTCTTTCCAGGTGAAACTGTGACGTTGCTGGGCCGCAACGGCGTCGGCAAGACTACGACATTGCGCGCCATTATCGGGCTGATCCGCCAGCGGACCGGCCAGATTTTTTTCGACGGCAAGGATCTGATGCGCCTGCCATTGCACCGGACCGCGCATCAAGGCATCGGCCTGGTGCCAGAGGAACGCGGCATCTTTGCGACGCTGACCGTGGACGAGAATCTGGTTCTGCCGCCGATCGTCGCCGAGGGCGGCATGAGCGTGCAGGAAATATTCGATCTTTTCCCCAATCTGAAGGAGCGCCGCAACAGCCCGGGCACCAAGCTGTCGGGCGGCGAGCAGCAGATGCTGGCGATCGCGCGCATGCTCAGAACCGGCGTGAAAATGCTGCTTCTCGATGAGCCGACCGAGGGCCTGGCTCCGGTCATTGTGCAGCGCATCGGCGATCTGCTGGCGACGATGAAAAAGCGCGGCATGACGATCCTGCTGGTCGAGCAGAATTTCCGCTTTGCCAGCCGCGTCACCGACCGTTTCTACCTGATGGAGCACGGCAAGGTCGTGGCGGGCTTTCCGGTCGGCGAACTGCCGGATCGCATGACGCTGCTGCATGAAGTGCTGGGTGTATGATGGCGCCATGACGATGATCTTCGGGATACCCGTTCAGGCATTCCTCGGCCAATTGCTGGTCGGCCTCATCAACGGCTCGTTCTACGCAATGTTGAGCCTGGGCCTGGCTGTCATATTCGGCCTGTTGCGCGTCATCAATTTTGCCCACGGCGCGCTCTATATGCTCGGCGCCTTCGTCGGGTACCTGCTTCTCACCCGCTTCGGCATCGGCTACTGGCCGGCTCTGATCCTGTCGCCGCTGATCGTCGGCGGCTTCGGCGTCGTGGTCGAGCGCCTGGCGCTGTCGAGGCTTTACGACATCGACCCGCTTTACGGGCTGCTTTTCACCTTTGGCCTCGCGCTCGTGCTCGAAGGGGTGTTCCGTTACTACTATGGCGTATCGGGAAGTCCTTATTCCGTGCCGCCGCTGCTCTCCGGGGGAACCAATCTCGGCTTCATGTTCCTGCCCAATTATCGCGGCTGGGTGGTGGTCGCCTCGATGATCGTCTGTTTCGGCACCTGGGCGCTGATCGAGAAGACCAGGCTGGGCTCCTATCTGCGCGCGGCGACGGAGAACCCCGGCCTGGTGCAGGCTTTCGGCGTCAACGTGCCGTTGCTGCTGACCCTCACCTACGGCCTCGGCGCCGCTCTTGCCGGACTTGCAGGGGTTCTCGCCGCGCCGATCTATCAGGTGAGCCCGCTGATGGGATCTGACCTCATCATCGTCGTCTTCGCCGTCGTCGTGGTCGGCGGCATGGGATCGATCCTCGGGGCGATCGTCACCGGTTACATGCTTGGCCTCGCCGAAGGCCTGACCAAGGTCTTCTATCCCGAAGCCTCCAATCTGGTGGTCTTCGTCATCATGGCAATCGTGCTTCTGGTCCGGCCAGCCGGCCTGTTCGGAAGGGATGCCTGAGATGGCCGAACTGACACTTCGCGAGACGCGTGCCAAGAATTCGGCACGGCTTGAATGGGCGCTGGTCGGGCTCGGCATCCTGGCGCTGCTGGTGGCGCCTTTCTTCGTCTATCCGATCTTCCTGATGAAGATGCTGTGCTTTGCGCTGTTTGCCTGCGCGTTCAACCTTCTGCTCGGCTACACCGGGCTGTTGTCCTTCGGCCATGCGACATTCTTCGGCGGGGCGGCCTATTTCACCGCATACGCGGTCAAGGTCTGGGGCTGGCCACCGGAAGCGGGCATCCTGCTCGGTGTCCTAGGTGCCGCGCTGCTCGGCCTTGTGATGGGCTTCTTTGCCATCCGCCGGCAAGGCATCTATTTCGCCATGATCACGCTGGCGCTGTCGCAGATGTTCTTCTTCTTCTGCGTGCAGGCGCCGTTCACCGGAGGTGAGGACGGCATCCAGGGCGTGCCGCGCGGCAGGCTGCTTGGAATGCTCGACCTGAACGTCTCGATGAACATCTATTATTTCGTGCTGGCGGTCTTCCTGATCGGCGTGTTCGCCATCTGGCGCATCATCAACTCGCCTTTCGGCATGATCCTGCGTTCTATCCGGGAAAACGAGAGCCGGGCCATTTCGCTGGGCTATTCCGTCGCCAACTACAAGCTGGCGGCTTTCGTCATGTCGGCAACATTGGCCGGGCTGGCCGGCGCGCTCAAGGCGATCGTTTTTCAGTTTGCCACGCTCACCGACGTCACCTGGCAGATGTCGGGCGAGGTGATCCTGATGACGCTCCTCGGCGGCATCGGCACCATGGCCGGGCCGATCATCGGCGCCAGTCTGGTCGTCGGCCTGGAAAACATGCTCGCCACCTCGAACTTTCCGGTGACCATCGCCACCGGCCTGACCTTCATGGTCTGCGTGCTGGTTTTCCGGCGCGGTATTGTCGGTGAGGTCTATGCGCGGTTTCTCGGGCCAAAGGGTGACGCGAAAGACTGAACGGCTCAGTTCCGCCTCGCTAGGCGATGCGTAAGCCTTGCGCGTCGAGAAGCACGCAGCCCAGCGGGTCGAAGCAGACATCGACCGCTTCGCCTTCACGCAGCGGCTGGCCGTCGATCAACGTGTTGGCGCGCACCAGCGTGCCGGCGCCGATGTCGATCTCGTAGACCGCATTGCCGCCGAGATAGGAGGTCGAGGCGATCCGTCCCGCCAGCCTGTTGGCAGCACCGGCGGTACCGACGGTAAGCTTCTGCGGGCGAACGACGACGGTGACCACGCTGCCGGTCTCGAGCGCCTTCGGCGCGGCCGCCTTTACGATATGGCCGGTGGCCAGCGCGATCGTCGCCATCTTGCCGTCCATCACGGTCACGCTGCCGGGCAGCATGTTGGCCTTGCCCAGGAAATTGGCGACGAATGCGGTGGCCGGCTGGTCATAGACCTGCGCGGGGGAGCCGATCTGCTCGATCAGGCCGGCGTTCATCACGACGATGTGGTCGGACATCGACAAGGCTTCTTCCTGGTCGTGCGTCACGAAGATAGCAGTGATGCCCGTCTCCCTCTGGATTTTCTTGATCTCGACGCGCATGTCCTCGCGCATATTGGCGTCGAGCGCCGACAAGGGCTCGTCCAGCAGCAGCACTTCCGGCTCGAAGACGATGGCGCGGGCCAGTGCGATGCGTTGCTGCTGGCCGCCCGAGAGCTGTGACGGCAGCTTTGTCTCACTGCCGGGCAGCCGCACCATATCCAGCGCCTTCTTGACCCGGCGCACGATTTCCGGTTTCGGCACGTTTCGGTATTTCAGGCCGAATGCGACGTTGTCGAAGACGTTCTTGTGCGGAAAGAGCGCGTAGTTCTGGAACACCAGACCAATGTTGCGCTTATAGATCGGGATGTCGTCGACCCGCTTTCCGCCGATCGAGATCTGGCCACTGGAGATGTCGACCAGGCCCGCGATCGAGCGCAGGATCGTCGTTTTGCCGCACCCGGATGGCCCCAGCAAGGTGACGAAACTACCTTTGCGGATTGCCAGTGAAAAATCGCGCACAGCGGCGAACTTGCCGTAGAAAATATCGATGTCGCGAAACTCGACCGCAGGCTTTCCTATCGGCTGCCGCTCGCTCTGGGCGAGCGGGTCGCCATCAGCCCCGGCCGAAGCCGGCCGGGGCTGCTGGTCGTGGCTGTTGTCGTCATGCACCTTTCGACACCCTGTCCCATTGCTTGGTCCAGGCGTCTTCGTTCTTCGCCCAGTAGAGCGGATCGGCGAAGGTCAGCGATTTCATCGATCCAGTCGGGTCGAAGGCCGGAAGCGCCGCGATCTTGTCGGTCAGCTTCACCTTGGTGGGGTCAAGCGATGGCGGATAGTTCTGGCCCTCGGCGACGGCGATCGAGGTGGCAGGATCCAGCATGAAGTTGATCAGTTCCTCGCATTCGGCCATCGGCGAACCCTTGAGGACCAGCATGTCCTCCATCCACGCGTATGAGCCGGCAGGGTCGAGATAGCCGATCGGCTGGCCCTGCTGCTGCAGGGCGGCGACACGTCCTGACCAGGCGTCGGTGACAACGATCTCGTTTCGCGACAGGAGGTCCATGAGTTCCGCGCCGGAACTCCAGAACTTCTTGGCCAGGTCGCGGGTCTCGCGAACCTTGGCCCAGACCGCATCCATGTCCTGGATGTTGTTGGGGTCCTGTTTCGTCTGCAGTGCCGCATACCAGACGCGCGTCGTCATATCGGCATAGCCGCCGATCTTGCCGGCATATTTCGTGTCGGTAAGCAGGTTGGCGCCCTTTTCCTTGGCTTCCTCCGGCGAGATGACCTTGTTGTTGTAGGCGATGCCGGTGGTGCCGTAATCATATGGCACTGCCGACAGCTTCGGCGTGATCTTGCGGAACGGCTCGATCATGGCGGTCAGGACATTCGCCATGTTCGGAATGTTTGCCTCGTTGATCTCCGAATTGAAACCGCCATTGACGTATTTGATGTAGTAGTTGACGCCGGAAGAATGGACGATCTGGAAGTCGCCTGGTTTCGACGTCTTGATCTTGGTGATGATCTCGTTCTCGTCGCCAAAGGTGCCCTGGACGACCTTGACCTTGGACTTGGCGGTATAAGGCTGGAACGCGTACTTATCGATCGCCTCCTGCACCACGCCGCCCCATCCGTCGAAGCGCACTTCCGAAACCGCGGCCAGCGCCCGTCCCATCCAAGGCATGGAAAGCCCGGTGGCGGCGGCAGCGGCGGCCGTCAGCGTCAGGAATGATCGTCGGCTGATGTCGCCATTGGCATAGCGTTCGTTGAGCCGTTCCAGTCGTTTGGTGGTTGTCAGTTTCATTTCCATTCTCCCATTTTCCTTTCACTTGCCTGCCTTGAACCAGGTGAGGCTTTGCAGGATGAGCCCGCCAGCCAAGGGAATGCCGACCGTCAAAAGGATCATGACGGTTCCGAGCGCGTTCACCTCAGGGCTGATCGAGATCTTCAGCATCGAAAGGATTTGCGTCGGCATGGTCTCGACGCCCGCCGGCCGCCAGAACAGGCTGGCCGAGGTGTTGTCGAACGAAATGGTGAAAGCGAGCAGAACACTGACAAGCACTGCGGGAATGAGCAGCGGCAGCGTGATTTCGCGGAATGTCGACACGCGCGGCGCCCCGAGCGAAAGCGCCGCCTCCTCATAGGAACGTTTTATGCCGACCATGCGCGCCTGGACGATCAGCACCACGTAGGGGAGCGTGAGCAGAATGTGGCCGAGCACCAGCAGCGTCATGCTGCGCGGCTGGTCGACGGCTTTGATCATGACCAGCAGGCCGACGCCGAGTATCGTTTCGGGGACCAGCGCGGGAAGAATGACAAGCGTGTTGATCGCCTGCTTGCCACGGAACTCGAAGCGCACCAGCGCCAATGCCGCCATGATGCCGAGCAGCGTCGTCACCGTTGCCGTCACCAGGGCAATCCACATCGATGTCCGGAAGGCGTCGAGAACCGGCTCGTTGGTGAGCAGCTTTTCGTACCATCGCAGGCTGAAGCCGGTGAGGGGAAAGCCGCCGAACATCGAGGCGTTGAAGGAAAGCACGACCGTGGCGAGGATCGGCGCAAACATGAAGACGTAGACGCACACCGTGATCGCGCCGGTCAGCCGCCACGCCCATCTGCCTTCGCGATCGGGATGATCCGCTCTCATGCACCGAGGCCCTTCATGATCTGCGATAGGCCCATATAGCGGCTATAGGCGGCCGCGGCCGCGCCGAGCAGGACGAACAGGACGATGGAAAGCGTGGCGCCCATCGGCCAATTGAGCTGCCCCATGATGGTGTCGTAGATCAAGTTGCCGAACAGCGCATCGCGGCTGCCACCGAGCAGCTGCGGCGTCACATAGGAGCCGGCCGCCAGCACGAAGCAGAGCAGCAGCCCGGCGCCCAGCCCCGGCATCGATAGCGGCAGGGTCACTTCGCGAAACGCCTGCGCGCTGGTACAGCCCATCGAGCGGGCGGCGGCGATCAGCGTGCGGTCGATGCTTTCCAGGCTGACATAGACGTTCAGGATCATATAGGGCAGCAGAAAATGCAGCAGCCCCATGATGACGGCGCCCTCGGTGTAGAGCATCGGCAACGGCTCGTTGATAATCCCCAGCCTGATGAGCACGACGTTGATCAGCCCCTGTTCGCCGAGAATATGGATCCACGAGAATGTCCGGATGGTGAAGCTGATCCAGAACGGCACGATGAGCAGCAGCAACAACAGCCATTTGTGCCTGAAGGTCGTGGCCCAGATGAAATAGGCGGGGAAATAGCCAAGGATCGCGCAGATCACAGCGGTGATGGCGCCGACGCGAACGGTCTTCCAAAGAAAACCGTGATAGTAGCTGTCGGTGAGGAATTCCTTCCAGTTGTCGAAGGTCAGCACCGTCGACTCCACCCCCGCGGTGACGAAGGTGAAAAACGTGTAGACCGTCATCATCGCGATCGGCAGCAGCAGAAGCAGGGTAAGCAGTAAAAGCACAGGCGCGACGAGGACCCAGGCCAGTCGCTGATCGTATAATTTCCACCCTTTGGTCACGACCCGTCCAACCGCTTTATGTGCAAGCCGCCATCACCGGGCTCGGCTCCGGACTAGATTGGGCGATCGGCGTTCAGGTGTCCACTCTGCATATGGCTCCTGCACAAATTCTGTGCAAGGCCACCGCGCGACCCTCGCCCTGCCGGATTCAACAAATTGCCCGGCGTTCCGCATGCACATTGATTAAATCAGATATCCCGATATACAGGGTAATTTCGGATATGGATTTACATGGGCCGGGCAATTTCATGAGTCGCAATTTTCTGGTGATTGAACCTGAGGAAGGCATTGCCGTGCTCAAGGGGCTTGCCTCCTCGGCGCGGATCTCGATGCTGAAACTGCTGCATGAGAAGGGGCCGATGAATGTCAACGAAATCGCCGCCGTGCTGTCGCTTCCGCAGTCGACCGTCTCGACCAACATCCAGGTGCTGGAGGATGCGGGGCTGATCCGCACCGAGAACCTGAAAGCGAAGAAAGGCAGTCAGAAAATCTGTTATCCGACGGCGGAAGAAGTGCTCGTCGTGTTCAAGAGCGAATATCGTGCGGTCAAGAACGACGCGATCGAAGTGTCGATGCCGATCGGGCTTTATACCGGCTTCGAGGTTACCGCGCCCTGCGGCCTTTGCTCGCCGGACGGCATCATCGGTCTGCTCGATGTGCCGAACACTTTCCTCGATCCGGACCGCATGAAAGCCGGTCTGCTATGGTTCACGCGCGGTTTTGTCGAATACCAGTTCCCCAACAATGCCAAGCTCGCCAATGCCGAGATCACCGGACTCGAAGTTGCGATAGAGCTGTCTTCGGAAGTGCCGGGCACCAGCGCCGATTGGCCCTCGGACATCACGCTGACGATCAATGGCGTCGATGTCGGCACCTGGACGTCGCCGGGGGATTTCGGCGACAAGCGCGGCGTCTTCACGCCCTCCTGGTGGAAGCTCAAGGGCTCGCAATACGGTAAGCTGAAGAACTGGCGAATTGCCAATGACGGCACCCATGTCGACGGCCTCAGGATTTCCGAAACCGGCCTCGCCGCACTCGATCTGAAGAGCCATCATTCAATCCGCGTCCGTATCGGCGTCAAGGACGACGCCAAGCGCCCCGGCGGGATCAATATTTTCGGCAAGGGCTTTGGAAATTACGACCAGGACATCCTGCTCAGGATCAAAACTGGTTGATATCATGAAACCGGGTTCTGAAGATAACGCAGCAATTTCAACTATCTGGCTTTCTGCTGTGCCAAAGCGTTCGTCTAATTGTGCTACATTTGGGTATTTTGGCTTGACGAAGGGCTGCCAATTCCTCTTTGATATCGGGCAAGATGATTTAAATCATCGTTTGTGATATCGATGGGAGGAATGCATGAAGGCAGCCGTTACGGCTCATCCGCACTATGTTGTCTCGGAAATCGATCCGAGGCTCTACGGATCCTTCATCGAGCATCTGGGGCGGGCAGTTTACACTGGCATCTATGAGCCCGGCCATCCGACAGCGGATGCCAACGGCATGCGTCAGGACGTCATCGACCTCGTCAGGGAACTCAATGTTCCGATCGTCCGCTACCCCGGCGGCAATTTCGTCTCGGCCTACAATTGGGAAGACGGCATTGGCCCCAAGGAACAGCGCCCAGTGCGCCTCGACCTCGCCTGGCACACGTCGGAAAGCAACGAAGTCGGCCTGCATGAATTTGCCGATTGGTGCACCTCCGCCAACACCGAGATGATGCTTGCCGTCAATCTCGGCTCGCGCGGCCTCGATGAAGCCCGCAACCTGCTGGAGTACGCCAACCATCCCGGCGGCAGCAAATGGAGCGACAGGCGCATCGCCAACGGCCGCAAGGAGCCGTTCGACGTCAAGCTCTGGTGCCTCGGCAATGAAATGGATGGCCCCTGGCAGATCGGCCACAAGACCGCGGACGAGTATGGCCGGCTGGCGCATGAGACGGCCAAGGCCATGCGTGCCTTCTCTAAGTCACTTGAGCTGGTGGTCTGCGGCTCTTCGAATGCCAAGATGCCGACCTACCCTGAATGGGAAGCGACGGTTCTCGACCATACCTACAACGAGGTCGACTACATCTCGCTGCACATGTATTTCGACAACGAAGCCAACGACGCTCCGAACTATCTCGCCATGAGCGAAAAGCTCGACGACTACATTGTCTCGGTCGCCGGCGTCATCGAGTATATCAAGGCCAAGAAGCGCTCCAACAAGCAGGTCTACATCTCGTTCGACGAATGGAACGTCTGGTACCATTCCAAGGAGCAGGACAGGAAGATACTCGGCGGCAGCAACGGCTGGCCGTTCGCCCCGCCGTTGCTCGAAGACATCTATAATTTCGAGGATGTGCTGCAGGTCGGCCTGATCCTCAACACCTTCATCCGCCGTTCCGATGTCGTCAAGATCGCCTGCCTGGCACAACTGGTCAATGTCATCGCGCCGATCATGACCGTTCCGAATGGCCCGGCATGGCGGCAGACGATTTTTTATCCCTATCTGTTTGCTTCTAACTATGGTCGCGGCAATGCGCTGGATCTCAAGGTGGAAAGCCCGACCTACAAATCCAGCGTTGCGGGCGACGTCGCTTATGTCGATGTTGCCGGCGTGCACGACAGGCAAACCGGCCACGTCACCTTCTTCGCGGTCAACCGCCATTCGAGCGAGGCAATCGAAACAGTGGTCGACCTCACCGGCTTCGGCGCGGCGGAGATCGTCGATCACCAGGTGATGGCACACGCCGATCTGAAAGCCGTCAATTCGGCCGAAAACCCTGGCAATGTCGGCCCCAGGAAGGGCGAGGGCGCCTCGCTCGCCAGCGGCAAGCTGAGCCTGTCACTGCCGCCCTATTCCTACCAGGTCATACGCCTGAGGCTCTGAGTTCAGGCGGATCATCGAGAAAGCGCAAACGCTGAGGAGGAGCGTCGACGTGACGGCCGATATCGAGATCAGGAACGTGAGCAAGCAGTTCGGTGCCATGACGGTGCTGGATCATCTGTCGCTCTCCATAAGGGCACGCGAATTCATCGTGTTCCTGGGCCCGTCCGGCTGCGGAAAATCGACGCTTCTTCGAATGATTGCCGGGCTCGAAGCTGTCGATAGCGGCGAGATTGCCATCAACAACGAGCGCATCGATCATCTGCCACCGGGCAAGCGCGGCATTGCCATGGTGTTCCAGTCCTATGCGCTTTATCCGCATATGACGGTGCGCGACAACATGGCCTTCGGGCTTGCGAATATCGGCGTACCAGGCAAGGTCATCGAGGCGCGCATCAACGAAGCCGCCCGCATCCTCGAAATGCCGCATCTGCTCGATCGCAAGCCGGGCCAGCTCTCCGGCGGCCAGCGCCAGCGCGTCGCCATCGGCCGTGCGATCGTCAAGGAGCCGAAGGCCTTTCTGTTCGACGAGCCGCTTTCCAATCTCGATGCGGCGTTGCGCACCCGCACCCGCATCGAGCTTGCCCAGCTTCACCAGCGGCTGCAATCGACGATGATCTTCGTCACTCATGACCAGGTCGAGGCCATGACGCTGGCCGACCGCATCGTCGTCATGAACAATCGCAAGATCGACCAGATCGGTACGCCGATGGAGATCTACGAACGCCCGGCGACCAAATTCGTCGCGGGTTTCGTCGGCGCGCCGGCGATGAACTTCGTCGATGCGACGCTTGACAGATCCGGCGAGAACGCCACGGCCAGGTTTGCGGACGGCGTCTCGGTGCAGACCGAGATCGCCTCCAGCCAACTGACCGATGGCAAGTACACTTTCGGCATCCGTTCTGAAGACGTGCGCATCGTTGCCGCCGGACAGGGCAATGCCGGCGGCGTGGTCGATGTGCTCGAGCGGCTCGGCGAACGCACCCTGATCTACGCGCGGCTGGGCGATGGCCAGCAGATCGTCGGCTCGGATGCCGGCAACAGCCGCGTCGCCGTCGGCGACAGAATCGGGCTCGCCTTTGACGGCCAGAAATCGCATCTGTTCAACGAGACCGGCCGCGCCTGGCATGCGAGGGAGGCCTGAGATGGCTGACCGGCTGGCGATGTCCCCAACCGCGACACTTGCTGTCGGCGTCAGAGCCCCTACCGCCGACATCTATGCGCCGCAATGGCGAAACGTCATTTTCGTTGCGCCATTCTTGTTCTTCTTCACCACGCTGCTGCTCTTCCCGCTGCTCTGGGGGATGTGGCTGAGTTTCCACAAGGCCGACACGTTCTCGTCCGGAAATTTTGTCGGTCTCGGCAATTACGCCAGGCTGTATCACGACAAGGTCTTCCTGCAATCGATCTGGAACACCTTCTATTTCGTGCTTCTGACGGTGCCGACGCTGGCGCTGATCGGCCTTTTCCTGGCGCTTTGCCTCAACCGCCGCACGCGCACTGCCGCGGTTTTGCGGACGCTGTTCTTTTCCTCGTCGGTGCTGTCGGTCACCATCGTCACGCTGATCTGGCGCATCGTCTTCATTCCGAATGTCGGCCTGTTGTCGACGATCTACGGATGGTTCGGCGCAACGGCTCCGGCCTTCATTTCCGACCCCAGCCTTGCGATGATCGGCATCGCCATTGCCACCATCTGGTGGTGCATCGGCCTGCCGATGATGCTCTTTCTCTCGGCGCTCCAGCAGATTCCACAGGATATTTACGAGGCGGCAGCGCTGGACAATGCCAATCGCTGGCAGACGCTACGCTCGATCACGCTGCCGTCGATCAAGCGGACCTTCATCCTGGTGATCATCATCCAGATCGTGCTGCAATTCCAGCTGTTCGGCCAGGCCTGGCTGATGACGCGCGGCGGTCCGAACAACCTGACCAAGCCGATCGTGCTCTACATCTACGATACCGCATTCCGTCGCTGGGATCTCGGCCTGGGCGCCGCGGCATCGGAAATCCTGTTCATCCTCATCCTGGTCGCGGCCATGGCCCAGTACCTGGTGACACGCAGCAGGGGAGACCAGGCATGAGCGCCACAGCAGCTTCCATCAAGGGCCGGGCATTTGGCGACCATTTGTTATTGGCCCTGGTCATCCTGCTTTCGATCGTCATGATCGCGCCGGTTCTGTGGGTCATCGGCCTGTCACTCAAGGACAATACGGAGCTGATGGCCGATCCGAATTCGGTGTTTCACGCGCCCTATACGCTGAAGAACTATATCAACACCGTCGGCACCTCGTCGGTGTTCATCTGGGTGCGCAACAGCATCATCGTCTCGGGCGGATTGACGCTCGGCACGTTGATCCTGTCATCGCTCGCCGGCTACGGCTTTGCACGGCTGAATTTCCCCGGCCGAGACGTGCTGTTCGTGATCGTGCTGTTCGGCCTGGCGGTCCCGGAACAGGCCGTGCTTGTCGCCCGTCACCAGATCTTCAGCATGCTGAAGTTCCACAACACCTATCAAGGGCTCATCCTGCCGGGCCTTTCAGCTCCGTTCGGCGTCTTCCTGATGACCCAGTATTTCAAGGCCATCCCGAAGGAGCTGGACGAAGCCGCCATGCTCGATAACGCCAGCCGGCTCAGGATTTTCTGGAAGGTGCTTCTGCCGCTCACGCTGCCTGCGCAGGCGACGCTCGGCATCTTCACCTTTCTCGGCGCGTGGAACGACTACTTCTGGCCGCTGATTTCGGCGACGAAGAAGGACATGTTCACGCTGACGGTCGGCATGGCCTCGACCCAGACCAACTTCGCCCAGTCCGAAGGCATCGGCTTCCTGATGGCGCAGGCGGTGTTCGCCGGTGCACCGATCCTGATCGTCTACCTGTTCTTCCAGAAATACATCGTCACGGCGGTCTCCGGCGCTGCGGTGAGATAACGAAGATTGCCTGACGGCCGGGGGAATGCGCAGCAATTGAAGCACGAAAGCCAATCCAGGGTGGAGCGGCGGAAACTCAGTAGGAGGAACTGATATGAAACTGAAGAAAATACTGTTTGCCGCAGTCTCTGCGGGCGCAATGATGCTCGCAAGTCCAAGCTTCGCGGCCACGGAGCTGAGCGTGCAGCGCTTTTTCGGCGCCTGCGATGCCGATTTCGGCACCAACACCGATGCCACCAAGGCCGTTGGCGAATGCGGCATCATCACCTCGCTAATCAACAAGTTCAACGCCGACAATCCCGATGTCCATGTCAACGTCACCACCGTGGAATGGCCCGGCTATGATCAGCTGACCGCGCAGTTCGCTTCAGGCGACGCTCCGGACATCGTCACGATCCATGAATCCGTACTGTCGGATTATCAGTCGAAGGGCCTGTTGATGCCGCTCGACGATCTCTTGAAGTCGGTCGGCGTGACACCCGACGCCTTCACCGACGCGGCGCGCAATGGCGCCACCAAAGACGGCAAGATCTATGGCCTGCCGATCGACAGCTGGACGATGCTCTACCACGTCAACATGGATCTTTTCAAACAAGCCGGCCTCGTCAATGCCGACGGCACGCCGATTTTTCCAAAGTCGCCCGAGGAACTGCTCGCCCAGGCCGAACAGTTCAAGCAGAAGACGGGCAAGCCTTATTTCGTTCAGAACCTGACCAATGAGACTGCACTCTACACACGCAACCTCTACACCTATCTTTTCCAGCAGGATTCCGATTTCTTTGCCGATCCGAAGCACGTGAAGTTGAATACGCCGGAAGCCAAGAAGGTCGTCGAGATGTACAAGGCGATCTTCGAGAAGGGCTACACCACCAAGGATCTCGATTATGGCGGCTCGATAAACGCCTTCCTTGCCGGCGAGGGTGGCGTCCACCTTAACGGCACCTGGGTGGTCGGCGATTACAACGCCCAGTCCGAGACCAAGGGTACGGCGCTCAACAAGGGCGGCTATGCGGTCTATCCGTATCCGCAGCTGTTTGGCGGCGCCCATGCGCAATATGCCGACGGCCACACTTGGGCCGTTTCGCAGAAAGACCGCACGCCTGAACAGATCGCGGCCATCGGTAAATTCCTGAAGTTCTTCGCCGACAACGACTTCGAATGGTCACGCACCGGTCACCTGCCGGCCTATAAGGCCGTCATCACCTCGGACGCCTTCAAGGCCCTGCCGCATCGCAACACGATCTCTGCGGTCGCCGATCTCGGCAGGCCGCTGCCGTCCGCCGTACAGCGTCAGTTTGCGATCCAGGACATTATCGGCGAAGAGATGAGTGCAGCAATCAGTGGCCAGAAGGACGTCGACACCGCCCTTGCCGACATGGAAAGCCGCGTCAACGAATTGCTCGCCAACATTTGATCACGGGTTTCGAAAGGCCCCTCCCAAGGCCCCCCGCGGCTGGAAACGGCCGCGGGTTTTTGGTGAGGCAGTGATTATTGTCCTCGAATTGCGCGACTTGCCGGTGGCGACCGGGTCAAACACGCCAACCACGGCGCCGCAACCTCGGCAGCAGCCGACGCAAGCCCTGGCCGGAGGATTCGGTTAGAACGCCGCGGCCATGGGCATTGCGACCTTGTTGGGGATCTGGATGTCGATCTCCAATCTCGACGTCGTTTCGCCGTGATCCATGCTCACCTGCAGGAAATCCTGGTCGACCTGAACATGCCGGGCGATCACCGCCATGATCTCCTCGCGCAACACCGAGACGAGATCGGGCTGGTTGCGGCTTTGACGCTCGTAAGCCAACAGCAGTTGCAAGCGCTCGCGCGCCACCGGCGCGCTGCCGCGGCGCTTGAAGATATCGAGCAGGTTCATGCTGCCCTCCTTCCCAACAGCCGGTCGAGGAGGCCCCTCCGCTCGAAAGGCAGAATGACCGGCAGGTCCTCGCCCTCGAGTCTTCTTGCCGCGTCGATATAGGCGCGTGCGGCGGGGTTAGTGTTTTCGCTGAGCGTAACCGGCGCGCCCACATTGGATGCGCGCAGCACGTCCTGGCTCTCGGGAATTATTCCCAGCAAGGGCGTCGACAGGATCTCGAGCACGTCATCGATGCTCAGCATCTCGCCGCGGGCAGCGCGCGCAGCATCGTAGCGCGTGACGAGGACGTGTTTGACAATCGATTCACCTTGCTCGGCTTTCATCGTTCTAGAGTCGAGCAGGCCGATGATGCGATCGGAATCTCGGACCGAGCTCACTTCCGGGTTGGTGACGATTACCGCCTCGTCGGCAAAGCGCATGGCAAGTTGCGCGCCCCGCTCTATGCCGGCTGGGCTGTCGCAGAAGACGTAGTCGAAAACCGATCGCAGCTTGTCGATGACATCGGCGACGCCTTCCTCGGTGAGAGCATCCTTGTCGCGCGTTTGCGAGGCCGGCAGCAGGAACAGCGTTTCGAGTCGCTTGTCACGGATCAGCGCCTGCGAAAGCTTGGCGGTTCCCTGAATGACGTTGACGATATCGAAAACAACGCGCCGCTCGGCACCCATGATCAGATCGAGGTTGCGCAGGCCGACGTCGAAATCGACGAGAGCCACCCGCTTGCCGGTTTTCGCGACCGCGGCGCCGAGAGCGGCCGTCGAGGTCGTCTTGCCGACACCCCCTTTGCCGGATGTGACAACCACTACCTTGCCCATATTTGTGCCTCCAATGTTGTTAGTTGAGCGGTGCGACGCAAAGTGCGCCGTCCTCGAGAAAGGCCTGTACCGGCCTTCCTCGCGAGGAGGCGTCCATCTCCTCGGCAGTGCGGTACCAGCCGTCCACCGCCAGAAGTTCGGCTTCGTTTTTCCGGCAAAAGATGCGAGCCGCGGAATTTCCCGTGGCGCCGGCGAACGCACGTCCACGCAGCGTGCCGTAGACGTGGATCGATCCTCCGGCGACGATCTCGGATCCGGAACTGACGGAGCCGACAATGACCACATCGCCATCGGGATGAAAGATCGACTGGCCGGAGCGGATCGGTGCCTTGATCATCAATGAGTTCGGCGCCTGCGGCTCTTCCGTCTTGGCCTCAGCTGCGGCCTTCGGGTCCGGCTGCACGTAAAGCGCGTCGGCGGTGGCCTCCTTGGCGCCAACGAGGAGCGGCGGCAGATCGGCATCGAGCGCTACATTGCCATCGGCCTCGATCGCGTAGATGCGAATCCCGCGCTCCGCGAGCTGTAAGACCAGATCCCGCATCTCGCCCACCTCGGGCTTGAGTATATTCAGATCGAGCACGACCGGGCGGCCGGCAAAGAAGCCGGGGGAGTTTTCGGTCCAGTGATCGAGGCTTTGCAGCCATTCCCCTAGCGGGGCCTCAGGGGTGAGGGTGAAGGCTACAAACGAGCGCGCTCGAAAGCGTATGGACTTGTTTTGGATGGGAGCGACGCAGGTCACAGAGGCGAGTCCTTACTGATTGGTTAAGGCTAGCCCGGCATGGTTAACGAAAAGTTAATGGCGGCTTCCCGAGGCGTTGGCGGAGGCATTCTTTTTGTCCCTGATCGTCCCGGCGGCGCCCTGCTTCCGGTGCACGACGAGGTCCTCCTCGCGGCTGCCTGGAGGCGCCTCCAGTTCACGAGGTCGGCCGACCGGTATATTGTTGCCGGAACGGCGGGCCTATTAAGGAGTTATCGATTTGACAAGTGTTGCCAAGGGGCCTGTGGCGGATCGCGGTCGCGCTACCTATGACCTTGGCGCGACCGCCATCTTTGCTTCCAAATCAGACGCGCGCTTTCACTATTGCCTGTATGTGCCTCCCGCGGTTGGGAAAGGGGCCAAAGTCGATCTGATGGTCGCTGTCCATGGCACCGGCCGCACCTCTTTTCTTGGATTCCGCGACGCGTTTTCCGAGTTCGGACGCTGGAACGGCTGCGCCGTTTTGTGTCCGCTGTTTCCAATCGGCGTTCTCGGGGATGATGCCCGCAGCGGGTACAAATATTTGCTCGAGGGCAACATACGCTACGATCAGGTGCTGCTCGCCATGGTTGAGGAGGTCAGCGCCAAATACAGGCAGGATTGGAGCCGCTTTGCCATGTTCGGATTTTCCGGCGGCGGGCATTTCACGCATCGTTTTGCTATCCTGCATCCCGACAGGCTCTGGGCGGCCTCAATCGGCGCGCCAGGCTCGGTGACCTTGCTCGATCCGACGCATGACTGGTGGGTGGGCATTCGCGATCTGCCCGAGAAGTTCGGCATCACCTTCGATGCCGCAGCGCTGGCAAAAGTGCCTTTCCAGATGATCGTCGGCGACGCTGACCTGGAGACTTGGGAAATCACTCATGTCCAAGGCAGCACCCATTGGATGCCAGGCGCCAACGATGCCGGGCGAACACGGCCGGAACGCCTCATGGCATTGTGTCGATCGTTCGAGGAGGCGGGTGCGCGCGTGCGCTTCGATTTGCTGCCAGGCATATCTCATGAACGGGACGCGGTTCTCGATTCGGTCAAGGATTTCCTCGCCCAACAACTCAAGGAACGAGGGAGCGCCTCACGATGAATTCGTTGCGCCCCAGCCCGTGAAGAGATTATCGCAATCAAAACCCGACCACGTCGACCGCATCCAACCGCGATCTGCTGGCAGTGCGTAACGACTAGAGCAACGCTTCGTATTGATCGCCAATCTTGTCGACTGTGAAATCCACCGCCCTGTCTTTCAGCACGGCAGCAGGGGTGGGGTGGTCCAGCGTCTCGGCCATCGCCTTCGCCAGGGCCGCGGCGTCACCGACCGACACCAAGGTGCCGAAGCGGCCGTCACCGAGTATTTCGCGCGGGCCATGCGGAGCATCGGTGGAGATTACGGGGACACCGGCGGCCATGGCCTCGACCAAGACGTTGCCAAAGCCTTCGCTCGTGGATGTAAGGACGAACAGATCGGCTGCGGCGTAACAGGCTGCGGGATCGTTGACGTAGCCGGCAAAGAGTACGTCCTGGCCAATGCCGATCTGCTCGGCACAGGCGTGCAATTCGGCAGCCAGCGGACCTTCGCCGAAGATGACAAGCCGGGCAGGGCGGCCGGCGCGCAGGGCAGCGAAGGCCCGCAGCAAAGTCCGGTGGTCCTTGACCGGCACCAGGCGTCCCGCGGTGGCGATGACCGGGCCATCGCCCATCGCCGCCAACGCTGCCTGCCAGGCATAGGAATTCCTCTGCGGTGCTACAGCTGGCGGCAGCGGGTTATTGATGACGACAACCTTCGATTCGGGGAAGCCTCGGGCGATGATGTCACGGCCGACACCCGCCGAAACGGCGATGGCTTTGGTTGCGCGCGCTGCAACCAGCGCGGAAAGCCAGATCGCCAGCCTGGCGCCGAGGCCGCTGGCAGGCAGCGAGGCCGCGGCATGGAAGCTTGGAAAGAATTTTGCCCGGCTTCTGGCCAACATGAGTGACAGCGCCATCACCAGATTGGCGAATTCCGGGGCGCTATAGACCGCATCAGGATCAAGGCGGCGGAACAAATTTGCGCTTCGCACGATGCCTTTCAGCGTCGCCGACTTGGCGTAACCCTCGCCGCGCAAGGGAAGGCCGAAGTCGACCAGATGCACGGCAGCGGAACGCAGCGCGGCGTTAGGGCCTTCCGCGTTCCAGGTAAAAAGCGTGACCTCGTGGCCACGCGATGCCAGTTCATTTGCCATCAGGACGAAAACACGTTCGGCGCCGCCGCCCCTCAGGCTGGCGATGTGGAAAACGATGCGCTTCACCATGCCTTGCTTCAGGCTCGGCTGGCGGCAACGCCTGATCGGTTCGGCGGCCGGCGCATGTCGCGGATGATGCCCATGCCGATGGCCAGCAGCATCCCCAGGGCAAAGCCTGCGAACGCTCCGGCGCCTGCCACCAGGGCAGTGCGCGGGGGCCATGAGCGCGCGGGCGGGGGCACCGCGGTCGAAATCACCTGTACGTTTGTGGTGTCGATCTGCTCGCGCTCGCTGATTTGGCGCGCACGTGACAGGAAGCTCTCATAGACCGCTCTCTTGGACGCGGCATCGCGTTCAAGTTCACGCAGGGCGACTTCGGATTCGCTGTCGGTGAATACATTGCTCTTCAGATCGTTCATCCTGGCGTTGAGAGAAGCCAACGAGGCCCTGGCCTTGTCCAGGCTGGCCTTTGCCGTGCCGACGGTGCGGGAGAACTCGGCCCGGAGTTGCGAGTTGACGGTCTCGAGTTCCGTCCTGAGCCTGACAATCGTCGGGTGGCGCGGACCGAAGGTCATCGACTGTGAGTCGATCTGCTGCCGCAGGCTGTTTGACCTGTCGCGCAGCGCAGCGAGCGCTTCCGAAACCGTGGGGTCGGGATTGGCCCCGTTGATACCGGAGGCAACCAGGGCGTCGTAGCTTGCCTGCGCGGCGATGACACGCGATTGCGCATCGACGATTTCGCCATTGAGCTGCGTCAGCGTCTGCGAACTGACGAGCTGGCCATTGCTGGACGACAGGTTGTGGCTGCGCCTGTAGCTCTCGACCTTCTCTTCGGCTGCCTGCACGTCGCTCTTGAGTTGGCCAAGCCGGCTGTCAAGGGCAGCCGCGGCACGGCTGGCGCCGGCAGCTTCGGCCTTAGCCAGTTCTTCCTGGAAGTTTTTGACTATGGCCTGCGAGATCAGGATCGCCTTGGCGGTGGTTTCCGCAGATACCGAGAGGGTTGTGACAAACGAGGTCGGATCCGCGATGGCGTCTACCCGGTCCGCCAGGTTCTTCAAGGCGATGAGCCTCGGGTCGGGCTTCGCCACAGCGCCGGACGAGGATGTGCTCCGGTCTGGATCGAAAAACTCCGGATCGTGAGTCAGGTTCAGTTCGTCCACCACACGGGAAAGCACGTTGCCCGAGGTCAGGATGCGCTGCTTGCTGCGCGTGCTGAGCAACTGGCTATCGACCTGGCCCGGTTGCGAGTAGAGGTCGTTTTCCACAACCTGCAAATTGGATGGGTTGATGAGGACCTCGGTCGTGACGGTGTAACGCTGCTTGCTCAGCAATGCATAGGCGCCGCCGACAATGCCGCCGACTACCGCCAGCATGAAGGCCAGGGCGAGGCCGGCCCGCAGCCAGACGAACAGACGCCGAAAATCGAGCTCAAGGAAATCGCCGATCTTGTCCAGGGTCACCGTTGCGACAGGCTCTGGAGGTTGCGGCGTCACCGGCGCGGAGCTTAGCCCCGCGACTGGGCCATGCTGTTGCAGCAATGCCCTGCGCCGTGCATTGGCGATACGCTCGAATGCACTGTTATTGGAAGCCGTCGCGGAGATAGGGGGTGTGCCGGAACCGGCAGACATGGTGACAACCCTTGTTAAATCATTACGCTTGGCCTGCTCTACAGAAACATCGTTAACATCTTATTTTCCAAGTTGGCCCATTTTACCGCTCTCGCTGTCCGTCCGGCGGACGTTGAAGGGGTCTCGTTGCCCGGAATGCTGTTTGAATACCTTCACCTGGATGGGCCATGAGCTATCCCGCTGCCGCATCGGAACGATTGTTGCCCAGTCGAGCGCGCCGTGAGAACGCGCTGTCGCTGCTGTTTTTCCTATGCGCCGCCTTCGCGCTCCTGCTTCGCTTTACGGTGTCGCCGCAGGTGATGAACATGGTCGTCGACTATACGGCCCAGGGGGGCTCGTTCTACGAGAAGCTGCATTTCGGCACCTATGCGATCTTCCTGGTCCTTGCCGTCGTTCTTTTCAGCCGACCGTTTCTGCTGCAGGGCGACGAAATTGGGATATTCAAAGCGTTGATTCGCTTTTCGGTGCTGATGTTCGCGCTGGTGCCCTATCTGTTCGTCACCGGCCGTGCGGGCTCCTCCGGGTTCATCATCGATTCTTATCTGGTGGCCGGCGCCGCAGGCCTGTTGATGCTGGCCTTGAACGCGGAAGTGCGGCGGGCGTTGGGCGACGTCGTGCTTGGAATGGTGATCCTCAGCGCTGTGCTCGGCACGATCGAAGCGGTGACTCAACATCGATTTATGCCTTACGGTCTCAACGAACTGCAGTTCAGGCCAATTGGCCTATCGGCGCACCCGCTGGCGCTAGGCGCGCTCTGCGCCACAGCCATCGGATTCGTGCCGCTGACGCGCTGGCGCATATGGGTGCGGGTGGCATCGATTCTCGTGTTGCTCGTCGGTTGTGCTGCGTCAGGCGCTCGCGCCGCCCTGATGCTCGCAGCGGGAGAAACCCTCATTCTGCTGCTGTTCGTGCCTTGGCCGCGCCTGACTCTCAAGCACCAGCGGCAGGCCAAGTCCGTGGTGCTGCTGTTCGCCCTGGTGAGCGGCGCAGTGCTGGTGGCCATACTATTCTCGGGCGGGCTGCTGAATCGATTCGGCAACACGATCTTTGACGAGAATTTCATGGCGCGGGTGACGATCTACCAGATATTCGGACTTGTTAGCTGGAAAGACATCCTGTTTGGCATGAACGTCGACGACCTCCTGGCGATCGTCAAAGAGAAGCTGCATCTGCCCTATATCGAGAGCGCTCCGGTGGTCATCACCATGCTCTTCGGCTTGCCGATAGCCGTGCTCTTCATAGTGCTGGTATTCTGGTTCATTTTTCGGCTGCTGCGCGCGGCGCCGCTGCCGGCATGGATCGGCACCATGACATTCCTGTTTGCTGCGCTGTCGAACAACGCGCTCTCGTCAAAAGCGCCGGATATTACGACTATCGTGGTGTTGCTGCTTGCCTATAGAAACGTGCCGTATAGAAACCAGCCGAAGAGCACGTCTTCGACCGCTGTCGCATCCGAGCCGAAACTGGATCGGCTTGGATAAGCGCAGGCTCCAGACGCATCAGCCGGCGCTATCCACAACCTCGACATTGCCTGCGCGATTGAGCGTGTGGATGCCCGCCCGCGCCCATGCCGGTCCTGGGCCGATCGGGTGGGGCGGTGCAAACAGGACATCGAAGTCGTCAAGGCGATCCAACCGCATCAATCCCAGGCCGCCGCCATAGGCTCTAGACCCGTTTTGCACGGGCAGCAGCAAAGCGTCGCCCTGGCGGATGAAAGCGCCGCCCGGCCGAGTGGCCGAGTGATCGACGGCGACGGGATTGAGCGCGTGCGCAGCCCACGGCCCACGCAGCGCCGGGGCGGAATAGACGGCCATCGTGTCGGACGCGCTGCCGTAACCGAACCGCTCCGTCCCCAACAGCCAGAAACGGCCGTCGGATTCGAGCAGCGTGGCGTCGTTGAAATCCCTGTCCGTCATCAGCACCGTATCGCGTACCCAGCGATCCGGAAACTGCACGGCACGGTAGAGCACCAGTTCTCGCGCCGTAGCGCTTTCAGGGATCATGAAAATCTCGCCGGAGTGAGCGAACACCTGCGGATATGACAGGTGATGCGCTTCGTCCAGCACCACTTTCGGCACGCCGAAAGTGCCGTCGGTGCCAAGTTCAGCGACGGAAATCACCCCGCGGCCGGTGGAGTAGGGAAACTCCTCGACAAACAGAAAATGACGGCCGTCGCGCTCGAGAACGAACGGATCGGCGTAGAAGCGCTGCCCGTCATCGGCAAGCACGGTGAAGGGCTTACCATCCAGCTGTCCGGTTTCGGCGACGCCTGGACCGTCGATCAGCCGATAAGCAACCTGCCAATAGAAGGGGCGCCGACCACGTCGCAGTTTTTGCACGGCGCGGTCGACTAACCCCCTGCCGAAAAAGGGCAGATAGTGCCCGATAAATCCGCCTTTCTGCAGGGGCGGCGCCGGGCTCTCGGCAATCGGCGCAAGTTTGCCCGCGGAAAAGCGGGCGACACATTGGGCAATCAGGGAGATGGCGCCGGCGAGCAGGTCGTTGCTGGTTCGGGACAGCCACAACCGGTCGCTGATCATCGGCCGCGCCCTTGCGACGGCAACGCCGTCGAGGCGCGCGGTGAGTTCGGGCAGCCGCCCGCTCGCCAGCATCTCGGTCATGCCTGCGGCAAAGCTGCTTTGGCCGCAAAATTCGAGCGTCAGGACAGGCGTGCCGCGTCGTGCGGCGGTAGCCGTGAGATCGACTATAAGATCGACTGGGCCGGTGTCGCCGGACGGCAACGGCCGGGAACGGCTTGCCAGTGAGGGGCCGAAGCGCCGGCCCTCGAGCGCCAGCACATTATCCATCGTGCGCGCATTGGGTTCAGGCGTCGGCGCGCGGCAACTCGAAACCGCATGTCCAGCCGCACTCAACCGCGCCAGAAGCTCATTTTCCCAGCGCCGGGATGTGTCGGCGTGGCCGATGATTAAAATATTAGTCAATCCAATATATTCTTTTTCAAGACTACTGCCATAGACTACTTGTCAGCCCAACCTTTCACAAGAGTTAAACCGGGAGAACGCGGCCTTGGTTGTTAATCATATATTAAGAATTGAGATCACGAAGGCGCTTTCCGGCGCTATTATGACTCTTGCGGGCAATAGTCGGCATGTCCCGAAGGCTGCAGGCGACCAGGATCAGCGATGAACGTCCTTTCACGTCCAAAACTGCCATCCAGGCAGAAACTGCTGATCGTGTTCGGCACTAGGCCGGAGGCACTCAAATGCTTTCCAGTGGCGCGTGCCGCCCTCGCTCATCCAGGCTTCATCACCGAAATATGCATAACCGCCCAGCATCGTGAAATGGTCGACCAGGTTGTCGAGCTGACCGGCTTGCCTGTGCACCACGATCTCAACATCATGCAACCCGGCCAGTCGCTGTTCGATGTGACCTCGCGCGTGCTCCTGGGCATGGCTGAGGTGTTGGACAAGGCGAAGCCCGATATCGTCATGGTACAGGGCGACACCACCACGGCAATGGCCGCGGCTCTTGCTGCCTTCTACAAGCGTATCCCCGTCGCTCATGTCGAAGCAGGATTGCGCAGCCACAACATCAATTCGCCGTTTCCTGAAGAACTGAACCGCAAGATTGCCGGCGACATCGCCACCTGGCATTTTGCGCCGACCGTTCAAGCGCGCGACAATCTCATCGCCGAAGGAAAGGCCGAAAGCACCATTTTCGTGACCGGCAACACGGTGATCGATACGCTGTTGCATTTTTCAAGCGCGATCGATGCCGACAGGCTGATGAACGCGAAGCTCGCTGCCAGCTTCCCCTTCCTCGACCCTTCCAAGAAGATGATCCTCGTCACCGGACATCGCCGCGAGAATTTTGACGGCGGCATCCAGCGCATCTGTACGGCGTTGAAGGGATTGGCGGCGCGGGGAGACGTGCAGATCGTCTACCCTGTCCATCCAAACCCCAATGTGCGCTCGGTGGTCAACGCAGAGCTGGAAGGCGTGCCGAACATCCATCTGGTCGAGCCGCAGGACTATCTGCCGTTCCTGTACCTGCAGAAGCAGAGCTATCTGGTGCTTACCGATAGCGGCGGCGTGCAGGAAGAAGCGCCTTCGCTCGGCAAGCCGGTGCTGGTGATGCGCGAAAATACCGAGCGACCCGAGGGGATCGTGGCCGGCACCGCCCGCCTTGTCGGCACCGATGTCGAAAAAATCCTGTTCAACGCCAATCGCCTGCTCGACGATCAGGCTGCCTATCGCGGCATGGCGGAACGACACAACCCATATGGCGATGGCCGGGCTAGTAACCGGATTGTTGAGGAACTGCTGCATCATGGCTGAAATCAAAACCGTTTCCGTAATCGGCATGGGATATATCGGCCTGCCGACCTGCGCCATTTTCGCCAGCCGCGGGCTCAACGTCATCGGCGTCGATGTCAACGGAGCGGTGGTCGAGAAGGTCAATCGCGGCGAAATCCACATCGTCGAGCCGGACCTTGACGGTCTGATCCAGAAGGTCGTGGCGAACGGCAAGCTCATGGCCTACAGCACGCCGCAGCCGGCGGACGCCTATATCATCGCCGTGCCGACCCCGATGACCCACGATCATAAGCCGGACGTGACCTACGTGCTCGCGGCGGCACGAAGCATCGCCCCCGTGCTGAAGCGCGGAGACCTTGTGGTATTGGAATCGACATCGCCGGTTGGAACCACGCGTATCATGACCGGGCTGCTTGCCGAGTTGCGGCCTGATCTCAAATTTCCTGTCCAGCATGGCGAAGACGCCGATGTGCTGGTCGCCTATTCGCCCGAGCGCGTGCTGCCGGGAAAGGTGCTGACCGAGCTGATCAACAACGATCGCTCGATCGGCGGGCTGTCCCGCAAATCGTCGGAACGGACGGCGGCACTTTATTCAACCTTCGTCACCGGCGACCTGTTCATGACAACGGCCGAAAGTGCTGAGCTGGTGAAACTGACGGAGAACGCGTTCCGCGACGTCAACATCGCCTTTGCCAACGAGCTTGCCGCCGTGTGTCAGGATCTGTCGCTCAATGTATGGGAAGTGATCGATCTCGCCAATCGGCACCCTCGCGTGAACATCCTCCAGCCGAGCCCGGGCGTCGGCGGTCACTGCATTGCGGTCGATCCATATTTTATCATCGACGCCGCACCCAACAGCACGCGGCTGATGGCTTCGGCACGCCGGATCAATTCCGAACGGCCCATGTCGGTGGTCAGGGATATCGAGGCCTTGCTCGACCCCTCACGCAAACAGACGATCGCCTGTCTTGGCCTCAGCTTCAAAGCCAACATCGACGATTTGCGCGAGAGCCCGGCCGTCGAGGTGGTGAAACTTCTGTCCGATATCCCCAATGTGAAGATCATTGCGGCTGAACCCAACACAATTGCGCTGCCGCATGAGCTCGAGGGCAGGGGCATCGTGTTCACCGACGCACTTTCGGCCATCGACAAGTCCGATATCGTCGTCCTCCTGGTCGACCATCGGCAGTTCAATCTGGTCGACCCCGAAGCGCTCAAGGACAAGAAGCTCGTCGATACGAGGGGTCTGTGGACGTGGCGCAAGGCACGCAAGCCCGACGCCCGCATCGAAGGCAAGAAACCAGAGGTCGCACAAGTGACGCTTGCAAGGGAGCAGGCCGCATGAACGCGCACGCCCCGGCATGGGCGCAGCATTCCCTGTTGGCATCACGGCGCCGGGAGTTCCTTGGCGCACCGATCCATGCGCTGACCATGGCCGAGACACTGGCCATCGCCGACGAGGCGATGACCCTTGGGCGGCCGCTGCATCATGTGGTCGTGAACGTCGCCAAACTGGTGACCATGCGCCAGAATGCCGAGCTGCGCGAGGACGTGGTCGGGGCGGATGTGGTCAATGTCGACGGCATCGGCGTGCTTTGGGGTGCACGTCTGTGCGGCGTCGCGCTGCCCGAGCGGGTGGCTGGCGTCGACATCATGATCAATCTGCTGAGCCTCTGCGCGAAGCGTGGATTCAGGCCGTATCTGCTGGGGGCCGAACAGCACGTTCTCGACGCGGTTGTAGTGAGACTTGCCAAGGACCATCCGAGCCTCGTCATAGCGGGAATGCGCAACGGCTATTTCAAGCCGGAGGACGAGGCCGGGATCGTCGCGGCGATCAACGCCTCGGGCGCCGACTGCCTGCTGGTGGCCATGCCGACACCGCGCAAGGAACGCTTTCTCAAACGCTACCGCGATGAACTCGCCTCAAGTTTCGTGATGGGCGTGGGCGGCAGTTTCGATGTCTATGGGGGCAAGGTTGCCCGCGCGCCGAAGCTGATACAGGCGGCCGGCCTGGAGTGGCTGTTCCGCGTCGTCCAGGAGCCGCGACGCTTGTGGCGCCGCTACTACGACACCAACACTGCCTATGCCGGGCTGCTCTGCCGGGAGTTCTGGGAGCGTCGCTGGCGCCGAAACGCCGGTTTATAGATTCGCCTACGGCGTTCCAAGGGGCGCGGCGCCTAATGTCCGGAACGCAGGCTTCGCCCCCTCTCGAACTTAGACCACAAGCTCAGGATCGCGAAGGCTGTTCCAGGCCGGAGCGCTTTCCAACGCCGTATATTTCCCGGTTGCGATCTCCTGACATATTTTCATTAGTTCTCCGCCAGCCGCGCGCGCAAGTGAGCCGCCCACGCTTATCCGCCGTACACCCGCCCCGGCAATCTGCTCGAATGTGAGGCCGGAAACACCTTGGCCAAGGACATGGTTCACTGGTGCACTGACAGAGCTGCAAATCTTCTCGAGAGACGCCAGATCCGGGACACCCGGCGCATACAGCACCTCAGCGCCAAGAGCTTCGAAGGCCTTCAGGCGGCGAATTGCCTCGTCGAGACCATATACGCCTTTACCCATCCCATCGGCGCGGGCGGTGAGTACGATGTCGTATTTTCGAGCAGCTTCAACCGCCGCCGCTACACGTGCCACCGCCGTATCAAAATCGCGTATTGGCTGGCCGGGATTTGGTTGTCGATCTTCGATCGAAAGTCCAGCCAATCCCGCTTCGGCGGCAAGCCGGACGGTTTCAGCCACGCCTTCTGGTGTGTCTTTGTAACAATCTTCCAGATCGGCAGTGACTGGTATGATCGTCGAGGCTGCGATCTCGGCAGCGTATGCCAAGCTTTCGTCGCAGCCGACTTCCTTTGCCCCGTCCTTCTTCCCCTTCGAAAAGGCGTAGCCCGAAGATGTGGTCGCTAGCGCCCTAAAACCCAGACTAGCCATCATCCGCGCGCCGGCTACGTCCCAAGGGTTTGGCATCAGGAAGCAGCCGGATTTATGAAGAGCGCGAAATTGTTCAACCTTCTTGGATCGGGAAACCACACTGCCCCCTCAGATTTGGACAAAAAGCCGGGTTTAAATAGATGCCGATGATTGCAGCTTTTCAATCGTCCGCTTCTCGCCTGACTGCGATCCTGCGGATTCGTCGGCATCTTTCCGCCGGGCGCTACAGGCAGACGACTATGGCGCCTTGCTCTCATGACCCGAACACCCGAAGACCGAATGTCCGACATGCAACGAACCCGTCTCCTCAAGGTGCAGCATGTGCTGCAAGCTTCGGAAATACCCGCTTACAGACCGCTTGCGAAATTATGCGATCCGTAGCCGCGCTCGCAGCTGGGCGACGAATTGCATCGCTGCCACGGGGTGGAACAACGAGGTCAGCCCGAAGAAAACCGCAGCGCCGGTGGTGCCGCCGGCGACAAGCGAGAAGATCGCCGGCACGTCGCCGGCCACCATGCTGGCAAGCTTGGCGGCCACCCCCGTGCTGAGCGAGATGATTACCGAAACACCGATGTCGCGCCACGGCACCGGGACCGGTGTGAGCCGCTCGCTGATGATAATGCAGGTTATGGAGCCCACCGCCGAGCCGCCCGCCAGCGCCAAAGCGGCGCCGATCTCCGCCATCGGGGGGATCAACAGCAGGGACAATGCGATTGTTGCCACCGAGCCGAAGAGATTGGCGATGATCAGCAGCCACGGCCGCTTGTGCGCGTGCACCACGACGCCATAGACGAAGCTGGTGAGGTTGGCGCACAGCACGCTGAAGGCAATGATCGGAAACAGCAGGCCGAAGCGGCCGTGATATTGCGAGGGCAGCATGAGCTCGGTGATATCGCTGCTGAGCGCGACCAGCATCGCTGCAATCGGCAGGCAAAGCCGCATCATCAAGGCCATTAACTGCGACAGCAACCGACCCGATGCCGCGGGCCCATCCTCGTCGAACCGGCTAACCACCTCGGGAAAGGCGCCCATGTTGATGGCGTTGGCGACCATATCGATCGGCTGGCGGGCCAGCGCATAGGCTGCCGCGAAGATCGCCACGGCGCTGGCATCGTAATAGAACTTGAGGAACAGACGCTCTGCGCTGTTGAGCCCGAAGCCAACCAGCGCCATGATGATCAGCGGCACACCGAGCGCAAAGAAGTCCCTGTGGGTGAAACGCGGCGGACCGGCAACGAGCCGTCGCGATGCCATGATGCCCGCCACGATGCCGGCAATCAAGGCGCCGAGGCTCGAGCCGAGCGACACCGTCAGAAAGCTATCCTGAAAGACAAGGATAGCGCCGATCGGTAACGCGAGTTGCAGCAGGGCACGCAGGGCTTCTAGCATCGAATAGACCGAATGGCGCTGCTGCATCTGCAGCACCGTCAACGCGAAGCGGCTGATGGACCCGGCGACCAGATAGCCGCAGACTGCGATCGCGAACTCGATCCAGCGTTCAGGCACGATCACCGCCGACGCGCCTACCGATATGACCAGCGCCAGTGCCGTGGTGGCAAGCAACACCTGCCCGGCCAGCATCAGGCTGCCGCGGCTGACTTCGCCCTTGCCGCCAAGCCTGAGCAAGGCGATGCGCAGCCAGTTGGTGACGGCAATGTCGGTCATTTCCCCGACGGTCACCACCAGGGTGAGCAGGCCATACTCGGTCTGGTCGATCAAACGCGTCACGACGACCAGTAGGAGCAGCGCCGAAATTCGCGTCAGCAGGATCGCCGGAGCATAAATGAGCGTGGAACGGAGCAGCAAGGGCGTGTCCCTGGAAAACTCACCTTCGACTAGCCGCCGACTGGCGGAAAATCCAGCCCGATGACGCCGAAGGGTGAACAGATTCAGTTTGAACTAAAAGATTTGCCGTAAAACTTATCGGGAACGTTTGCTTTGCAGTTACCCGGTCTGTGTTATTTAGAGTACCATCATGTTGCAGCGCCTCATATCCGATCGAAAAATACATGTCCTGGTCGCGACGCCCTCGGGCGTTTCGGGGCAGGGCGGCATCGACCGCATCATGGGCGCGCTGAAGCAGGAGTTCGAACGGCAAGAAATCGCCGACATCGATGTGTGCTTCCTTGCCAGTCGTGGCCCGGGGCATGTCGGACTTTCGATCTTCTATATGCTCGGTTTTTGCTTAAGGATGCTTAAAGCGCGTCTGGCTGGAGGCGCCGATGTCATTCATATCAACATCTCAGTTTCCGGCAGCACCTACCGCAAGATGGTGATCGCCGCCTGCGCACGGCTGCTGTCGATACCCTATGTCCTGCATTTGCACGGGGCGCAGTATCAGACATTCTGGAAAGCCGACCGCGGTTTCATAAGCCGCCGTATCAAAGCTCTGTTCGAGCATGCCGATCGGGTGATCGTTTTGGGCAGGCTTTGGCGCGATTTCGTCGCCAGCCGGGCGCCGGGCGCAGCCGGCAATATCGTGATCGTGCCCAATGCGACCGAAGTCCCGTCGCTGGCGCATGTCGGCGGCGGCGACCATGTGCATATCCTGTTCCTGGGCCGCATCGGCGACCGCAAGGGCGTACCGCAATTGCTCGAGGCACTGCACCGCATGAGCCCTGTCAAGAATTGGCGCGCCACGATTGCCGGCGATGGCGAAGTCGAGGCGGCACGGGCAAAATCGGCCGCGCTGGGGATTGCAGACCGGATCGCCTTTCCGGGTTGGGTGGGACCGGACGATGTCGCATCGCTGATTTCTTCGGCCGATATTCTGGTTCTTCCATCCTTCGCCGAAAATCTGCCGATGTCGGTGATCGAAGGCATGGCAGCCGGTTTGGCGGTGGTGGCGACCCCGGTTGGCGCCGTCGAAGACATAATCACCGACGGGCAATCCGGGCTGCTGGTGCCGCCAGGCGATGTTACAGCGTTGACCGAGGCGCTGAGCCGCCTCGCGGAGAACCCGGCACTGCGGGCAAAGCTTGGTGCCGGTGCCATGGCCGTGCATCGGGTACGGCTTGAGCTCGCCCCGTTTGTCGGCGCAATCTGCGATGTCTGGCGGTCGGCCGCGTCAAGCCGTCAACCGGTCAAGCGCTGAGGCCGACGATCGCGGCGGCGCGTCGAGCCTGAATTCGCGGTGGAATATCTCCAAATTCAACAGCGCCCATATCAGCTTTTCGTGGTCTGCAGCACGCGTGGTGTGTTCCGAGACGATTTGATCTAGCTGTTTCGGACTCAGATAGCTGCGAATGACGGAGTGAGGCGAGCAAAGATGGTCATGCACGTAGTTCCTCATCGATCCGCGAAACCATTCGGCGACCGGTACCTTGAACCCGACCTTGCGGCGGCTGAGAATTTCCTCCGGGAGGATATTGGCCATGCTGTCGCGCAGGATCTGCTTGCTGTGCAACCAACCCAGCCTGTAGCGATCGGGCAATTTGCTGACGAATGAAACCAGGTCTCGATCGAGGAACGGCATTCTTCCTTCGATTGAACCGGCCATCATCATGTGGTCGCCTCGTTCCAGGAGATTGTCAGGCAGCCACGATGTCTGATCGAAAAACAGCACGCGGCGAAGATGGGAAGCCGCAGCGCTTGACGAGAACGGAAAGTCGTTGCGCTCATAACGGCGATTTGCGGACGCGCCGATCAGGCAAGCGCTCTGCTGCGCCGAAACGGCTCCAAACCAGGAGACCATCCGGGCGGCAAAGTCCCTTTCGCCCGCGGTGCGGGCAAATGTATCGACCTTGGCCGACGCGCCCGGCATGGCGCGTGCCAAAGGGGAAAGGACGTTATCGTGCAGCGAGGCTGGAACAAGCGACCGGTAGATCCCGGCCAGTGATTCCGCGCGATGCTTGGGATAGCCGCCGAGAATCTCGTCGGCTCCTTCTCCGGTGAGCACCATCTTGACGTCTTGCGAGGCTCGCTCCGACATCAGGTAAATTGGAATATCGCTGCTTTGCGAAACAGGTGCCCCGCGTTGGCGAACCATCGTCGGCAGATGATCCATCAGATCGCCTGGCTGGATTACAAGTTCGCAATGATCGGTCTTGAAATGATCGGCAACGCGTCGGGCGAATGCAAATTCGCTATAGGCTGCGTTGTCGAACCCGACGGAAAACGTGCGAATGGGCGTGGCGCTGTGGCTGGCCATCAGCGCGACGATAGCCGAGGAGTCAAGCCCTCCGGAGAGAAAGGCCCCAAAAGGTGCATCGCTGCGCATCCTGATCTCGACGGAATGGTCGAGCAATTCCAGGAATCGCCGCTTGGCGGTTTTTCCGTCGATCCGCTCGGTAACGGCCGCCTGGTCCGGAGGCGTATAGTAGCGCGTTTCCTTGACTACCCCTTGCGACCAGACAGCATAGCTTCCGGGATTGAGTTTGCGGATCTGTTTGAATAGCGTGCGCGGTCCCGGCACATAACGCCAGTTCAGATACTCGTGCACGGCATCCAGATCGAGTTCCTGAGCATCTTGCTGCGATGACAACAATGCGTTGATCTCCGAGGCAAACAGCAGCAATTTTTCGTTTTGCATGAGGTAAAGCGGCTTTTCCCCGAAGGGATCCCGGGCGAGGATCAATTCCTGCCTCTGAGCATCCCAGAGTGCAAAGGCGAACATGCCGCTCAGCCGGTCGAACATTGACAAGCGCCACTGATCGTAGGCTCGGAGCAGCACCTCGGTATCGGAGCGCGTTCGAAAATGATGGCCAAGGCCGATCAGTTCCTGGCGCAGCTCGATGTAGTTATATATCTCGCCGTTGAAAATTATTTTGAGACGACCGTCCTCAATCTGCATCGGCTGATTCGACTCGGGCGCTAGGTCAATGATCGCCAGGCGGCGATGAACCAATGCCAATTGTTGCTCGCCGGTATTCAGGTCCAATATCTCGGTGCCTTCGGCATCGGGACCGCGATGCCGCAATGCGTTTGACATTTTGGCGGCCCGCTCTTGTGGATTTTTAGCCCTTCGCCCGATCCATCCGGCAATTCCACACATTGTTCCCCCCTAGGCGCGCGCATTCCCCACTCAGTACAACAAATGTGTTAAACACTTCGTGCCAATACAACCCAACCGGGAGAAAGCTGCCACGGGCCGTTCCTCGATCGAGCCTGGCCGTCAGGGGTTGCCACCGGTTGTTCGCTGGTGAGGGCGAGTGATGGCACCTATGGCAGGCCCAATGCCTGCAGCATCTCCGGGTCGGGAACTGGGGGACCATCGGGCGGGATGAGGCTCATCCCATAGGGATTGGAGAACTCCCAGGCAGACCATGGGATCGCGAAGCGTTCGGCCTCTTGGCGCACTGCCTTGAGATAGCGCGAACGGTCGGCCTCAAAGGCGCCCATGCGGCCGTCCGCGGACATGAGGATAGCGCCGAATTCGCCCATGAAGAGCCGCCGGCTGGGAATGCCATGGCCTTCAGCCCAGTCGACAGCCTGGCGAAAGCTCGCCTCCAGTTGGCTCTGGCCCCAGTTCTGCTCGAAATAGTTCGCGATTGCTTGGCGCGCGGTGGCCATGTTCATGACCTGCTCGACCCTGCTCAAGCCGGCAGCGTCCATCCGCGCTCTAAGGGTTTCGGTCACCACTTCGGGTGTACTGCTGTCGGCCGGCCAGGGAAGTCCCGAAGCAAAGCTGATCGTGTCATCGGGCCGCTGGTGGGTGAAGCTGTGCGGCTCATACATATGGAAGCTGTAATAGAGGTTTGGGTCATCAAAGCCGGGGCTGAGGTTGACCAATCCGGCAATGCTGCCGCCGCAGGCGCCGGTTGCAACGATGGTAAGTTCGCTGTTGACCGCTCGAATGTCGTGGACGGTCCCTGCCATGATCCGCTGCCAGTGATCGCTGCCGCTCGCATCGCAAGGGTAGTATGCGGGCTCGTTGTAAGGTTCGAGGGCGACTTTGTCGGTGCCTATCTTGACCAGCATGACGGCGACCGCCACAACCATGTGACGATAGCGGGCAACGCCCTCGCTGTCGGCGCCGCCATAGATCATCTCCATGCTGTAGTCGGGAACCTGAGTGACGCCATGCAGGTCGAAAACCACCTTGAGGCCGGTCGACGTGATCCGCTCGACGGCGGCGGCAAGTATGTCCAGCGCCTGCTGCCGCTTGGCGTCCCCGCTGGCAAGCAGCGGGCCGGGATCGACGCTCAGCCGGACGAAGTCGAAGCCCATCGATCGGATGTGGGCAAACACCTCCCCGGCCGGCCAGTCGGTGAGCGGTCTGCTTTCCGCAAGCCACTCCTTTTCGCTGCGATAGGGCGGCCAAACGTAGGTTCCGTCTTTCGCCACCGGCGACCAGTTGAGCCACTGATGCACGCCAACGCCGCGCTTGAGAGGGATGGGCTCTGCCTCGGCCGCCACAAGCAAGGCGAGCACCCAGGCAACAACATACACCGCTTTTCGCATCGCTCCCTCCGCATGCTCGCGGGAGATATTAACCGCAACGAGCGGGAAAGAAGATTGCCGGCCCGCAGCTTTTCGACGGCATGGTATACAAGGACCGAAACGTTGACGGGGCGTGCATGAGAATCGGCTGGTACATCAACCGATTGCGCAGCATGGGACCGGCCGAGGTGTTGCACCGGCTGGGCGAGCAACGTCGAAGGATCGCGTCGCGCCGCCGCGATGATGGGTGGGAGCGCTATCCATCGCCGCAGTTGCACCCAGTGCTGCCCGGATTTCGCCATGCTGCGCTGGCAGCGACCGACGCTCAACGGCAGGCCATAGCGGCGGCCGCGCAAGAGATGCTTCATGGCCGGTTTTCGGCACTCGGGCGGACATGGCCAAAGCGTGAGCCCGATCGTTTGTTTCCTGCTGAGCTTTGGCGTCTTGATCCGGTAACCGGCAGGCTTTGGCCTGGCGCCGAGGCTCATACTTTCGATATCGATTTTCGCGATGGCGGCGACCTTGGCGATATAAAATATGTCTGGGAGATCAACCGGCTGCAGCAATTGCCAGTACTGGCTGCACACCTGCTCCTCAGCGAGGACAATCGATCCCGGAGTGCCATTGAGGCGGCAATCGGCAGTTGGCATTCCGCCAATCCGCCGTACCGAGGCATTGGCTGGGCTTCCGGCATCGAAGTAGCGCTGCGAGCCATCAGCCTGATCGTCACCCTGGACCTTATCGGTGACCGGCTTGACCCGGCGACGCTGCGGAAAGCCGGTGAGATACTCGCGGCAAGCGCCTATTGGCTGCCGCGGTTTCCGTCGCGATATTCCTCCGCCAACAACCATCTCGTCGCAGAGTTGGCTGGCGAATATCTGGTTAGCCTGGCGCTCGGGGCCGAATCCGAAATTGCCCGCAGCGCCCTCTTAAATGAGACGCACAAGCAGATTCTTGCCGACGGCGCCGGTGCCGAGCAAACGCCGACCTATGCAGCCTTCAGCGCCGAACTCATCTTGCTGTGCGCCGCCGCGGCGCGCCAGGCGGGAACGCCGTTTCCCTCGGCCGCCGAAGCGCGTCTGGGCGCCTTCGCCAATTTCGTCGGCTGGCTGCCACAGAAAGCCGCCCGCTTCGGCGACGACGATGAGGGCCATGTGCTGAAGCTGGGCGACGAGCCGAACTATATCCGATCCGTCGCGGCCGCCATCCACGGCTTACTGGGGACGCCGGGCAACGCGCCGGAGCCTGACGATTTTCGTTCGCTTTTCTTTGGTGCGCCGTCAGGCCCGGCGCCCGCGGTGCATGGCTTGCAGACATTCACGCAAGGCGGGCTCTCCGTCTGGCGCGGAGCAATGAATGGCCGCAATGTCGAACTGACGTTCGACCATGGACCGCTCGGCTATCTCTCGATAGCGGCGCACGGCCATGCCGACGCGCTGTCGCTCACCCTGTGCATCGACGATGAGCCGGTGCTGGTCGATCCCGGCACCTGGCTCTACGGTTCGGGAGGCGCATGGCGCGACTGGTTCCGCTCCACACCGGCGCACAACACGCTGAACATCGAGGGCAAGAGCCAAAGCACCATCGCTGGAAATTTCAACTGGTCGCACAAGGCAGTCGCATCGCTGGTGGAGAGCGAACCGGGACCGCACTGGAGGCTGAGCGCCCGGCATGACGGCTATAGAAGCCGCTTCGGCGTCGTGCATCAGCGCACTTTGGCGCGCCAGGCCGATGGCATCCTCATCACCGACCAACTGCTCGGCGGCAGGCGCCAGTCCGAGATCGTCTTCCAACTGGCCCCCGGCCTCCATGCCGAGCGGCACGAAGATACGGTCACGGTATTGTGCGGCGACGAGGTACTGTTGGCCATCCGCTTTCCTGATGCTGTGCTCGATATCGGCGCCGGCGGTGACATGCCGGGCCAAGGCGGTTGGGTTTCACTGCGTTTTGGCACCAGGCAGCAAGCCGAACGCATCGCCTGGCACGGTGAAGTGGGCGAAGCCGGGATCGATATCCATCTTGCCCCAATTCACCCGCCGCGACAGCAAAAACCGGTGCCAACGTAGAGTTGCCGGGCGAGTTCCAGCCGTATTCGACATTAATTACGTTTGGACATTTAGCGGTTTCGTTACCGTTGATCTGCTAGTCTCGCACCATCCAGCCTGCTTTGCCCGCTGCGCCCCGCAACAGCCACTGGTTGCAGGCGGCGTAGCGAGTTTGGCGGGAATTTTGTGCTTTGCTATTCGCCAGATCGCCTTCTTACGACCCCCAGACTGCCTTCTTACGACCAGGAGCCGCTGCATCAATGTTTTCCGAATTTGCCAGAGCGATTGTGGAAAAGCTTTCGAACGTCAATCTGACCACGCTCGGCCTGCTTCTCCTCACCGCACTGGGCAGCGCGGTGATCGCCTACTGGCGAACTGCCGAACATAAGTCCCTCAGGGACTTTTTCGACTTCGCCTTCCCACAGGAAGTCATCCTGCACCCGTCGGCGCGAGCCGACGCCATGTTCTGGATCACGAAACGGGCGATGATGCCTTTCCTGCTTATTCCTGCCGGCGTCACCTTCGTCGTCGCGGTGGGCTATGGCACACGCGAGGCAATTGGCTGGCTCCTTAACATCCACGCGCCGCTTCTCGGCGGCCCGGCGGGACCGGTGACGATCGTCATCTTCACCGCAACCATGCTGGTCGCCTATGATATTTCATACTACCTCTACCACGTCGCCCAGCACCGTTTCCCGTTCCTGTGGGAATTGCACAAGGTACATCATTCGGCCGAGGTGATGGTGGGGATCACCAAGGACCGGGTTCATCCGCTGGACGATCTGATGAACCGTATGTGGGATGGCGTCATCCCGGGCATCTGCTTCGGGATCTGGAGCCTGATCGCACTCGATCCGGTAGAGGTCGCTATCTTCGGCATCAACGTCTACGTCATCCGTAACATCCTGATGATGGACTTTGTTCGTCACACGCATCTCAAGATATCGTTCGGCCCGTTGAACAACATCATCCTGTGTCCGCACTGGCACCAGGTGCATCACAGCATCGACCCTCGTCATTATGACAAGAATTTCGGCCTGCTTTTTTCGTTCTGGGATCGTCTGTTCGGAACGCAATTTGTCCCGGAGCCGGATGAAGACCTGAAATTTGGCCTGGTCGATCGCGATGTGCGCGATTACCAGTCGCTCTTTGGGCTCTACATCCTGCCGCTCAAGAAGATGGCAAGGCATGTCATGCGACTGTTTCACAGACGGCCCAATGTGGTCGCGCAGCCACAGGACAGTTCTCCTTCATGAACACCGCTGTTTCCATCGACGTCCTAAGCGCGGAGCGCCTGGAAATCGTCCGTTCGGCGGATCGCCTGGCTGCGATCGAAGCCGCTTGGATGGAGCTTTGGCATCGTACCGACGGGCTGATCTTTCAAAGCCATGCCTGGATTTCGGCATGGTGGAGTACCGTACAACGCCGTGACCAGCGCGCGTTGCGGATCGGCCTGGTCTGGAAGGGCGAGAGACTCGTTGCTGTCGTTCCGCTGGCGATCGGCAGGCGCAGGGGGCTGCGGTTTCTCGAATGGGCGGCCGGCAGCTATACCGACTATGGGGATATTCTCGTTGCTCCGGAATGCTCGTTATCGGCGCTGCAGGAGCTATGGACCCAGCTCTGCGATGCCGGCGGCTTCGACCTTGCCTTGATCAGTCGTCTCTCGCCGGATGCGGCGGCCCGCAAAATTTTCACGCCGGGAGCTTCCGGCGGCATCAGGCTTCGTCCGTTTCACCGAACGGAAGTCAGCTATCGCGTTGCCGGACAATGGGAAAGCGGAGCGGCATGGTTCGCGGGCCAGTCGAAAAAGACGCGCCAGAACTATCGGCGCGGCATCAAAGCGCTGGAAGAAACCGGAGAGGTGAGATTTCGCCTGCTTGCCCCCGACGAGCCGCTGCAACCGGTACTGGAGCGCGTCGCGGCCTTGAAGCGGAAATGGCTGACCGAGCGCATGCGTGAGTCAGACCTGTTCGAAGAGGGCGTCCCGGTACTCGCCGCGCTCGTCGGTGCGTTGGCGCGCGCCGGCGTGCTGCATATCTTCGTCCTCGAATGCAATGGCGTGATGGTCGCGGTGTCGATCAATTTCGTCCAGCACGACGTGATGATGGCCTTCGTGACGACGTTCGATCCGGATTTCGGCCGGGCGTCGCCGGGTGTGATCCTGTTGATGGATTACGTGCAGTGGTCGATAGATCACGGTTTGAGCATGGTCGATTTCCTCTGTGGCGCAGAGTCGTTCAAACACAAATTCTCAACGCAGGCGGTTACGCTGGAATCCGTCATCGGGACGCGCACGGCACAGGGCGCGCTGGCATTTCTTGCCGATCGTGTCCTCCAGACGGTCAGGCATATGCGCGAGCGGTCATCGGCACCACCAGAGGGACGCGATGCGCCCGCTCAAGCCGAAGCAGCCTTGGACTAAAGCGCGTCGCGTTCGATCGGCCTCATGCAACGCGCTTTAGATTCTTGTTTTATACATGTCGTTATCGCAAAACCGCTGCACACTTTTGCGCGACATGCTTTAGAACGGTTCATCGTTTCACGGAAACGGCCCGCTCGCAAAAAGCTCAAATGAAGCGCGGTATCGGACCGTTTTGCGGCGTGGTGCGGTCGCCGAGGTCGAGGAAGATTTCGTCGATGTAGCACCATCCCCAACCTTCCGGTGGATCGTAGCCTTCGATGACAGGATGGCCGGTTGCCCGAAAATGCTTGGTGGCATGACGGTTGGGCGAGTCGTCGCAGCAGCCGACATGGCCGCATGTGCGGCAGAGCCGCAGATGCACCCACTGCGAACCGCTCTTCAGGCATTCCTCGCAGCCGAGCGCGCTCGGTGTCACGTCGCGAATGTCCCCGGCGTGCCTGCATTCGTCTGCCATCATACGCTCCTGACCAGTTGTGGCGCCACGGCAAGACTGCCGTTTCGCGCGAGATATTGGCGGGTTGAGACATGGTTCGAACCTATCGCCGGTTTCCGACAGTTTGAAGCGGTTTTTGCGGCTTGCGGCCGGTAGGAACCTGGCCCGCCTGTCGGTAAACGCTATGTCCTTCGCTTCGCAGTTAACTGATCGCAGCCGTGCGACGGTGTCGTCGCGACGTGCCTCACGATCCGTTGCATCTCCTTGATTTGTTTGATTTGCGCATCCCGGCAAACCCGGCGCATGCTGCTTTAGCCGGCACCTGCCTAAGCCGGCCAGGCCCGGCGGGCCGTCCTGTGTCAAACTCTCGGCCGCCGGGCTTCTGGACAGCAGAAAACGGCCTGTGTCCGAGCACTCCGCAAACTGGCCCGCGGCCTGTTGTTCGGCGAGTGCTCAGGCAGCTACCTGAAGCACAATCTTGCCGCGCGTGTGCTGCTTCTCGAGCTGTTCCTCGGCCCTGGCGACTTCCTCAAGAGGATAGATTGCCTGCACGAATGGCCTGACCTTCCCGGCGTCGATGAGGCGGCTGATCTCGGCAAGCTGCGCCGCGTTCGGCTTGGTCAAATAGGAAACGCCGCGAGCCCGATGCAGGCGGGCCTTCTCCGCCGACGGTTCGGAAAGCGTTGAGACGAGCGTCCCGCCGGGCTTGAGCACGTCCCACGAGCGGTCCTGTGTTTCACCCGCTACCAGGTCGAAGACGAGGTCGACGTCCTCGACAAGCTCCTCGAAGCGCTGGTTCTTGTAATCGACCGCCTGGTCGGCGCCAAGCGCGCGGACGAAATCGAAATCCTGCGCGGACACAGTCGTCGCGACAAACGCGCCCGCGGCCTTTGCGAACTGCACCGCCAGATGACCGACGCCGCCGGCGCCGCCATGGATAAGGACCCGCTGCCCGGATTTGAGGCCGCCGTGATCGAAAAGGCCTTGCCACGCGGTAAGGCCCGCAAGTGGCACGGCGGCGGCTTCGGCGTGGCTTAAGCGTTGCGGCTTCGCCGCCGCCTCCGTTGCCTTCACGACGACATATTCGGCGTTGCCGCCGCGGTCGTTGCCGAGCATGGCATATAGCGGATCGCCCTTCTTCAGCGTATGGGCCCGCGTGCCGCACAGTTCCACCACGCCGGATACGTCGCGGCCGAGCGTGACGGGCAGATCCGCGCCCGAAGAGCCCTCGCGAACCTTGTAGTCGACGGGATTGACGCTTGCCGCGTAGACCTTGAGCGTGACCTCGTCGTCATGCGGCTGAGGCAACGGAACCGCGTCCAGCGAAAGAACCTCCGGTCCACCAAAATCGTGGATACGGACGGCCTTCATCGTAATCATGGCTTGCTCCTCGTCGGGTTGCAGTCCAGTTCGCTCTGAACAGTTTCGCCGGCAGGCCGGCGTCTATCCAGCCGGCGGTTCGGTCGTAGCAAAGGCCGGCCGGTGGTGCGCCGTCAGTGTATCGTTTGCGAATGCTCGCCGCCGGGTTGCGAGATGCCGCTCAGCGCTTCACCTGCTGTCGCCGTCTCGCTGTTGGTGGCGAGGTCGCCCAGCGAAACGATGCCGACCAGGCGCTTGTCGCGGTTCAGCACCGGCAAGCGGCGCACTTTCAGGTCAGCCATGTTACGCAGAACATCCTCTGCGTCTTCGTCTTCGAAGCAATACCTGACCTCGGTGCTCATCACTTCCCGTACCTTGGCGTCAGGTGTCTTGCCTTGGGCGACGCCGCGGATTGCGATGTCGCGATCGGTTACCATGCCGACAAGCCGATCGTTCTCGCCCACCGGCATTGCGCCGGCGTCGAGGCGACCCATCATTTCAGCCGCATCGCGCAGGGTTTGCTGCGGACTGGCGATCTCGACGTCCTTTGTCATGCAGTTGCCAACTTTCATTTTAACCTCCCTTGGTTGCAGGGCCCGCCGCCGGTTTCCAGGATGAAAGGGTGAATGAGCGCCAGCGCAAAACGTTCCATGGCAAGACCCGTTTCGAGCGCTTCGCCGAAATCACCCTTGCCATCCTCCACCCGACTGCCCTTCAGGCGGTCGGCCCGGGAAAGGTCGGTTCCGAAGGAATTTCGGAAGGCGTGCCGGGAGGAACTCCGATCGGCTCCTGGTCCGGCGTCGGAATTGGATCCGGCGAGGGCGGGGGTACGCCTGGAGGTTCTCCCGGCGGAGTCTCCGGCGGGGCAGGCGGCCGGGCCGGCTCCGGATTGGGATTGTCCGGCAGTGGATTCGGGTTGTTCGGATCGGGGTTGTTCATCGATCACTCCCTGACATCTGTGGCCTGATCTCCGCCAGAGCGGGGGTGCCGCAGCGGCGAGCAGGCTCTCTTGTCCTAAACCGAGGGGAAGCAAAAGCGTTCCCGCATCCGATGCCAAGCGCGGTGCCAATCTATCGGGCTATCGGGCGGTTCCCAGGCTGGCATACATCCCGTTGGTGCGGAACTGCGTCGGGTTGATGCCGTAGAGGCGGCGGAAGACCTTCGAAAAATAATTGGCATCCTCGAAGCCGCACATGATGGCGACTTCCTTGACCGGCAGGAAATCGGCCTTCGTCAGCAACTTCGCCGCGAGCTGCAGTCGCTGCTGCAGCACGAATTCGGCGGGCGGAAGTCCCTCGCTCTCGGCGAAGCAGCGCGAGAAATGCGCGCGGCTCAGGCCGCTGATCTCAGCGAGATCGGCAACGCGGAGCGGCCTGTCGAGATTGGCCCTGATGTGATCGATGACCGGCTGCATGGCGCTCTTGTCGTCGGTGACGGCATGCGAGCCGAAGACATCGTCGTAGAGCGCCATGGCTGCTTCATAGGCGACGGCCGAGGCGGCTCCCGGCGAGACCGCGCCCGTGATCAGGCGCACACTGCAATCAGCCAGATGATCGATCGTCGAGGGCTGCAGCCGCAGCACCGGACCGACGGCGGCAAGGATCGACCTGTGGATGCGCAGTGCCTCCTCGCCGTTCATGGATATCCAGAAGAACTCCCAGCGTTCGCCCTTGGCCAGCCAGTAACGGTGGTTGTGCGGCACGAGAACCAGCAAAGTGTCGCCCTTTTGCAGGCGGTAGTTCCGGTTCTCGTAGCGCAATCGGCCGGTGCCGCTGATCGTATGCTGGAGCACGGTAAACGGCGTCAGGCCGCGCTTGCGCCCATCCCAGTCGTAGACCTCGTTCTCGCGCACTTCATAGCCGGTGCTTGTCGGCATGGTGTGTAGGCGCTGGCGCCCGCGCGGCAGCGATACCGTCCTGCCCGCCGGCCCGATGTCGATCAAGTTCCGCAGCACAAAATTACCCCTAAAAGCATAATCCTTCTCTGGTCGCGTGCCGAATAAGGCGCATAATCCCTCGAGAAAAGCAAAAGAAACCGCGGTCAAAGAGCGGATGGGAGGAAGTGCTGGATTCCAGCCTGCATAGCGTCGCAGGCGGGCCAGCCTCTTTTCGCCGCCTTTGCCCTAGCGTTCGATCAGGTCGAGGTGAGGCTGATGAGTTTCAAGATCGCTATCATCGGTGCGGGAAGCGTCGGGTTCACCAAGAAGCTCTTCACCGACATTTTGTGCGTTCCTGAATTCAGGGATGTCGAATTCGCATTGACCGATCTCAGCGAGCGCAACCTCCAGATGATCAAGTCGATCCTCGACAGGGTCGTCGAATTCAACAGGCTGCCGACCAAGGTTACGGCAACGACAGACCGCCGTGCTGCCCTCGAGGGCGCACGCTACATCATCAGCTGCGTTCGCGTCGGCGGTCTCGAAGCCTATGCGGACGACATCCGCATTCCCTTGAAGTATGGCATCGACCAGTGCGTCGGCGACACGATCTGCGCCGGCGGCATCCTCTATGGCCAGCGCAACATTCCGGTGATCCTCGATTTCTGCAAGGATATCCTCGAAGTCGCCGAGCCTGGGGCGAAATTCCTGAACTACGCCAATCCGATGGCCATGAACACCTGGGCGGCGATCGAATATGGCAGGGTCGATACCGTCGGCCTCTGCCACGGCGTCCAGCATGGCGCCGACCAGATCGCCGAAGTGCTCGGCGCCAAGTCGCGCACCGATCTCGACTACGTCTGCTCCGGCATCAATCACCAGACCTGGTTCATCGACCTGCGTCTCAACGGCCGCAAGATCGGTAAGGACGAGCTGGTTGCCGCCTTCGAGGCGCATCCGGTCTATTCGCAGCAGGAAAAGCTGCGCATCGATGTCCTGAAGCGCTTCGGCGTCTATTCGACCGAAAGCAACGGCCATCTTTCCGAATACCTGCCCTGGTATCGCAAGCGGCCGGACGAAATCACCCGCTGGATCGACATGTCCGACTGGATTCACGGCGAGACCGGCGGCTACCTTCGTTATTCGACCGAAACACGCAACTGGTTCGAAACGGAGTTCCCGCAATTTCTGGAATCCGCCGCCAGGCCGATAGACCCCGCCAAACGCTCCAACGAGCATGCCAGCCACATTCTCGAGGCGCTGGAGACGAACCGCGTTTACCGCGGCCATTTCAACGTCAAGAACAACGGCATCATCACCAACCTGCCGCAGGACGCGATCGTCGAGTCGCCCGGCTTCGTCGACCGCTTCGGTATCAACATGGCCTCCGGCATCACGCTGCCGGAGGCCTGCGCCGCCACTTGCATTTCCTCGATCAACGTCCAGCGCATGTCGGTTCATGCGGCGATCTCCGGCGATATCGACCTGCTGAAGCTCGCGGTCCTGCACGACCCGCTGGTCGGCGCGGTTTCGACGCCGGAAGAGGTTTGGCAAATGGTGGACGAAATGGTCGTCGCCCAGGCTCGCTGGCTGCCGCAATATGCCGATGCGGTGCCGGCCGCGAAGGAACGGCTTTCGAAATCCAGGATCAAGACCCGCGAATGGGCCGGTGCGGCAAGGCGCGACGTCCGTTCGATCGAGGAATTGCGTGCGGAAAAAACGGCTCTCAAGCAGGCCGTCTGAATTTCGCCAGAACGGATCGCGGCAAGCTTTCGGGAGGATTTTCCGCACCCGTCTGTACATTCGTTCGAGGAGAAATGGAGCGGCGTCAACGCGCTCCTGAACAACAGGGAGGAGAGACGATGAGGAATTTTCGAAACATTGGCATTCTCGCCGGGCTGGCGCTTAGCGTCTCGGCCTCGGCGCTGAACGCGTATGCATCCGAGCCGACCGTGCCGCCGGTGCCCGCGCAATTTCCCGCCGAGGGAAAGATCAAATACGTCGCGCGCGACTCCATCCTGGAGTTCAAGGCACTTCCGGAATACCACGAACCCGATTGGGTCACCGACAAATACGTCAAGGCAGGCAAGCTGCCGCCGGTCAAGGACCGGCTGCCGAAGGAGCCGCTGGTCTTCAAGACCGGCAATATGCCGGACGGCGTCGGTGTCTACGGTGATACGATGCGTCATGTCATCGGCGGCCGGCCGGAGGGCTGGAACTACGGCGCCGGCCAGACGCAGGGCTGGGGCGGCATCGACATCGGCCTTTCCGAATGCCTGACGCGCACCGCGCCGCTGTTCCAGGTCGAGGCCAAGGACACGGAGCCGCTGCCGAACCTCGCCAAGAGCTGGGACTGGTCGAAGGACGGCCACACGCTGACGATGCATCTGGTCGAAGGCGCCAAATGGTCGGACGGCGTTCCGTTCAACGCCGACGATGTGATGTTCTACTGGGACGACGAGGTGATCGACCCCAATGTGTCGCCGCTGAACGGCGCGACGCAGGAGACCTTCGGCGTCGGCACGACGTTGAAGAAAATCGACGACTACACCGTCGAGTGGACGTTCAAGGACGCCTTTCCGAAACAATACCTTTACGCCATGGCTTACGGCACCTTTTGTCCGGGCCCGTCGCATATCCTCAAGCCGCAGCATCCGAAATATTCGAAGAACACCTACGAGCAGTTCAAGAACGCGTTCCCGCCGGAATATATGAACATGCCGGTGATGGGTGCCTGGGTGCCGGTGGCATACCGCCCCGACGACATCATCGTCATGCGTCGCAATCCGTACTATTGGAAGGTCGACGAGAAGGGCAACCAGCTGCCGTATCTCAATGAACTGCACTACAAATTGTCGACCTGGGCCGACCGCGACGTTCAGGCGGTATCGGGGGCGGGCGACTTCTCCAATCTGGAGCAGCCAGAGAACTTCGTCGCCTCGCTGAAGCGCGCGGCGCAAAAAGACGCACCGGCACGGCTTGCGTTCGGCGCGCGGCTGATCGGCTATAATCTGCGCATGAATTTCTCAGCCAATGGCTGGGGCAACCCCGACGAGCGCGGACAGGCGATACGCGAGCTGAACCGCAACGAGGACTTCCGCAAAGGCGTCACCATGGCGCTCAACCGCAAGGCGCTCGGCGACTCGCTGGTCAAGGGTCCGTTCACTGCCATCTATCCGGGCGGCTTATCCTCGGGCACGAGCTTCTACGACCGGAAGTCGACGGTCTACTACCCCTTCGATCTCGAAGGCGCTAAGGCGGAACTCGCCAAGGCAGGCCTGAAGGACACGGATGGCGACGGCTTCGTCAATTTTCCTGCAGGTACCGCCGGCGGCAAGAATGTCGAGATCGTGATGCTCGTCAACAACGACTACACCACCGACAAGAGCCTTGCCGAAGGTGTCGTCGCCCAGATGGAAAAGCTAGGGCTGCGGATCGTGCTGAACGGACTCAACGGCACCCAGCGCGATGCCTCGCAATACTCCGGCCGCTTCGACTGGCTGGTACGGCGCAACGATCAGGAGCTGACTTCCGTCGTCCAGAATACCGATCAGCTGGCCCCGGTCGGTCCACGAACCAGCTGGGACCATCGTGCGCCGGAAAACGGCGAGGTCGATATGATGCCTTTCGAGAAGGACCTCGTCGACATCGTCAACAAGTTTGTCTCGTCCGCGGACAATGACGAGCGCGCCAGCCTGATGAGAAAGTTCCAGAAGATCTCGACCGAGCACGTCTACAATGTCGGCCTGACGGAATATCCCGGCGCGCTGATCATCAACAAACGCTTCTCCAACATCCCGCAGGGCACGCCGATCTTCATGTTCAACTGGGCCGAGGATTCGATCGTCCGCGAGCGGGTCTTTGTCGCTGCCGACAAGCAGGCCAAGTACGAGCTGTTCCCCGAAGAGCTTCCCGGCAAGCCCGGAGACAAGGGCCCGATGAACTAGGTTTACCTCCCCTGACTGAGAACTCCGGCCGCGCCAGTTGCCGCGGCCGGACAAAGCAAACCTCCGTACGCTCAAAGAGAGCGACCGGCCAGACAAGGAAGCGGACCGACCGATGTTGCGATTCCTGCTCACGCGCATAGCGTCGGCGATCCCGGTCCTCGCCATTCTGAGCCTGGTCACCTTCGCCATCATCCAGGCGCCGCCGGGCGACTATGCCGACTACATCCGCTCGCAGTTGATCAATCAGGGCGGGGCCTCATTCGCCGAGGCCGACGCGCAGGCCAAGGCCTATCGGATAGAACACGGTCTCGATAAGCCGCTGCCCGTCCAGTATTTCAACTGGATCGGCGGCATCATCACCCGCGGCGATTTCGGCTACAGCCTCTATTACAACAAGCCGGTGGCCGATGTGGTGGGCGAGCGGCTGCCGCGCACGCTGCTGCTGGCGCTGGTGTGCCATCTGCTGGCCTCGGTCCTCGGTATCACCTTCGGCATATGGGCGGCGACCAGGCAGTACAGCTGGATCGACAGTACGCTGTCAGCGATTTCCTTCCTCGGCATGACGGTGCCGCGCTTCCTGATGGCGCTGATCATCGTCTATCTGCTGGTCTTCCAGTTCAACGTTTCCGAGATCGGCAGCTTCTTTTCGCCGCAATTTGGCGGGGCGCCGTGGTCCTGGGCGAAGTTCGTCGATCTCGTCCGGCATGTCTGGCCGGTTGTCGCCATCGCCACCTTCGGCGGGCTCGCCTACAACATGCGGGTGATGCGCGGCAATCTGCTCGACACGCTGAACGCGCAATATGTCGAAACCGCTCGCGCCAAGGGCCTTAGCGGCGGTGCGGTCGTGATGCGCCATGCGGTGCCCAATGCGCTGCATCCGCTGGTCATGTATCAGGGCGTCGTGCTGCCCTATATGCTGACCGGCGAGATCGAGACCGCGATCATCTTTGCCCTGCCGACCGTCGGCCCGGCGATCGTTGGCTCGATGGCGGTCGGCGACGTCTATGTCACGGCGACATTCATGATGGTGCTGTCGGCGACGCTGATCGTCGGCAACATCATCGCCGACATGCTGCTCGTCATGCTCGATCCGCGTGTGCGCCAATATGCAGGGTCCTGAGATGCTTGCTTTCGAGCCCTCGCTGCCGCCACTTGCCGAGGAACCGGCCAAGATCAAGCCGCGCGGCAATGAGAGTTACGTCGCACTCGTCTGGCGCCGCCTGAAACGGTCCTGGACCGGCATGGCCGGGCTCATCCTGGTCGCGTTTCTGGTGCTGCTGGCGGTGTTTGCCGACTTCTTCGCACCGATGGATCCCAAGGTGACCGATGTCGGCTTCGCCCCGCCGCAGATGATGAGCTTCCATGACAAGGACGGCAACTTCGTCTTCCAGCCACGCGTCTATGCCCTGGCGGATTCGGAAGACCTCGACCCGGTCACCTTCCAACCCGTCGTCGGGCCGGACTACGACCATCCGCGGCTGCTCGGCTTCTTCGTCAAGGGAGCGGAGTACAGACTGCTCGGCCTGCTTCCCGCGAACCGGCACTTCTTCGGCTCGACCGACGGCCAGCCGGTGCACTTCCTTGGCACCGACAAATTCGGTCGCGATGTGCTGGCTCGTGCGATCTATGGTTCGCGCATCTCGTTGATGATCGCATTGACCGTGGTCTTCATCGTCACTGTGATCGGCACGACGGTCGGCATGGTGTCGGGCTATTTCGGCGGTACATTCGACGTCTGGGTCCAGCGCTTCGTCGAACTGGTGCTCGCGTTTCCGCAATTGCCGCTTTATCTGGCGCTGACCTCGCTGGTTCCGGTGACGGCGCCGACGAATGTCTTCCTGGCCTTCGTGATCGTTGTCATGTCGGCACTCGGCTGGGCGCAGATGTCGCGCGAAGTGCGCGGCAAGACCCTGGCACTGGCGCGGATTGATTACGTTCGTGCGGCGATGGCGGTCGGCGCCACAGATGGCCGCATCATCATGCAACACATTTTTCCAAACGTGATGAGCCACGTGATCGTTGCGGTCACGTTGGCAATCCCCAGCGTGGTTCTGCTCGAATCCTTCCTCGGTTTTCTCGGCTTCGCGGTGAAGCCGCCGCTGATCTCCTGGGGCCTGATGCTGCAAGACACCGCGACGTATTCGGTCATCGGCACCTATCCCTGGATCCTCTCACCGGTCGGCTTCGTGCTTGTCACCGTCTTCGCGTTCAACGCGCTTGGCGATGGACTGCGCGATGCGGTCGATCCTTATTGAGCATGAGATGATGCAACACGCGCTCGTCAAATCCTTCGCACCGCCTGTCCGGCTCGACCATGACGGCCGTTCGGAAAACCCGGTCATTGATGCCCGCAACATCGCCGTCGATTTCAAGGTCGAACACGGCATGATCGAAGCCGTCAAGGACATCTCCTTCCAGCTCTATCGCGGCGAGACGATCGCCATTGTCGGCGAGTCGGGATCGGGCAAGTCGGTGACGGCGCGCACCGTCATGGGACTGTTGTCGAAGCGCGCAGTCGTGTCGCCGAAATCGACTGTCGAATACAACGGGGCCAACATCCTGAAATTTTCCGAGCGTGCGCGGCGCAAACTGCGCGGCGACCGCATCTCGATGATCTTTCAGGAGCCGATGAGTTCGCTTAACCCGATCTACACGATCGGAAGCCAGATCGTCGAGGCGATACGGGTGCATCGCAAGATGAGCCGCAGGCAGGCCGAAGCAAGAGCGCTCGAGCTGCTGCAGCAGGTACAGATTCCTGAGCCCCAGGCGCGGCTGAAACAATACCCGCACCAGCTTTCCGGCGGCCAACGCCAGCGTGTGATGATCGCCATGGCGCTGGCCAACGATCCCGATGTGCTGATCGCCGATGAGCCGACGACGGCGCTCGACGTCACGGTTCAGGCGCAGATCCTCAATCTCATCCGAAACCTGCAGAAGAAACTGCGCATGGCGGTGATCCTGATCACGCATGACCTGACCGTGGTGCGGCAGTTCTCCGACTATGTCTACGTCATGCAGCATGGGGAGATGCGCGAGCACAATGTGACGGAGAAGCTGTTCGCCAATCCGCAGCATCCCTACACCTGTCACCTGCTTGCCTCCGAGCCGCGCGGCCAGGCAAATCCGTTGCCGGAAGGCGCCGACGTTATTCTTGAAGCTAGGAATGTGCGCGTCTCCTTCATGCTGCGGCATGGCACGTTCATGAGGCCTGACCTGCGCGAACTCGTTGCCGTCGACAGCCTCAGCCTGACCCTTCGACGGCACGAGACGCTGGGTCTCGTTGGCGAATCCGGATCGGGCAAGACCACCTTCGGCGAGGCGTTGCTCAGGCTCAACACCACCGACAGCGGCGAGATCTATTTCGATGGCCAGCCGATCCATGGCTGCTCGCGGGCGCAGATGCGGCCGTTGCGGTCGCGCATGCAGGTCGTCTTCCAGGATCCGTTCTCGTCGCTCAACCCGCGCATGACGATCGGCCAGATCATCGAGGAAGGGCTGGTCGTCAACCGCATGGGCGCCACCAGGAACGATCGGATCGAGCGGGTGCGCGAGGCGCTGATCAGCGCCGGCATGCCCGGCGATATCCTCTCGCGCTTCCCGCACGAGTTTTCCGGCGGCCAGCGCCAGCGTATTGCGATTGCCCGCGCCGTCGCGCTCGAACCGGAATTCATCGTACTCGACGAGCCAACATCGGCGCTGGATCTCTCGGTCCAGGCGCAGATCATCGAATTGCTGCGCAAGCTGCAGCGCGAACGGGGCCTGAGCTACATCTTCATCTCGCACGACCTCAAGGTCGTGCGGGCGCTGTGCCACCGCGTCATCGTCATGCAGCACGGCAAGATCGTCGAAGAGGGGCCGGTCGACGAAGTCCTGTCCCATCCCAAGACCGCTTACACCGAACGGCTGGTCAAAGCCGCTTTCGAGGTAGCCTAATTGCTTATGCCGGAGGTTGTTGTGGCAAGAAATCCCAAGGTCGCTTTCATCGGAGCTGGCTCGACGGTGTTCATGAGGAACATCGTCGGCGACATATTGCAGCGTCCGGCTTTATCCGGCTCGACGATCGCGCTGATGGACATCAATCCGCAACGGCTCGAGGAAAGCGCAATCGTCGTCGGCAAGCTGATCTCGACGCTTGGCGTAAAGGCCAAAGCAGAAACCTATTCGGACCAGCGCAAGGCGCTGGCGGGCGCCGATTTCGTCGTCGTCGCCTTCCAGATCGGCGGCTACGAGCCCTGCACGGTAACCGATTTCGAAGTTCCGAAGAAATACGGGCTGCGCCAGACCATCGCCGATACGCTCGGTGTTGGCGGCATCATGCGAGGCTTGAGAACCGTGCCGCATCTCTGGAAGATCTGCGAGGCCATGCTCGCGGTCTGCCCGCAGGCGATCATGCTGCAATATGTCAACCCGATGGCGATCAACACCTGGGCGATCGCGGAGAAATACCCCGACATCAAGCAGGTCGGCCTCTGCCATTCGGTGCAAGGTACGGCGATGGAACTGGCGCATGATCTCGATATTCCCTACGAGGAGATTCGCTACCGCTCGGCCGGCATCAATCACATGGCCTTCTACCTGAAGTTCGAGCATCGCCAGCCGGACGGCTCCTACCGTAATCTCTATCCGGATCTGCTGCGCGCCTACAGCGAAGGGCGGGCGCCGAAGCCGGGATGGAATCCGCGCTGCCCGAACAAGGTGCGCTACGAGATGCTGAAGCGCCTCGGTTACTTCGTCACCGAGAGCTCCGAACATTTCGCGGAATACACGCCCTATTTCATCAAGGACGGGCGCGAGGATCTGATCGAGAAATTCGGTATCCCGCTCGACGAATACCCGAAGCGCTGCATCGAGCAGATCGAACGCTGGAAGGGGCAAGCGGAAGCCTATCGCTCGGCTGACAAGATCGAAGTGGAGCAGTCGAAGGAATATGCGTCCTCGATCATGAACTCGGTCTGGACCGGCGAGCCGTCGGTGATCTACGGCAACGTCCGCAACAATGGCTGCATCACGTCATTGCCGTATAATTGCGCGGCCGAGGTGCCATGCCTCGTCGATGCCTCCGGCATTCAACCCACGTTCATTGGCGACCTGCCGGTGCAGCTCACCGCGCTGATCCGCACCAATATCAACGTCCAGGAGCTGACGGTCCAGGCGCTGATGACCGAGAACCGCGAGCACATCTATCACGCGGCGATGATGGACCCGCACACGGCGGCCGAGCTCGACCTCGACCAGATATGGTCGCTGGTCGATGATTTGCTGGTTGCGCATGGCGATTGGCTGCCGGCCTGGGCGCGTGGAGCGCGCAGCGTTCGAGCGGCCTAAGGCGCAGGGCTGTCTATTTCACTCGCCTATGCCGACCATAGGGCCGGCTTTGAAAGCGGAGCGGCGTTGCCGGCAGATGTTTCGAAATCAAAGAGCTTCTGCGTCACGAGTGCAGCCGCCCCTCTTGCCCAGGAATTGTCCTCCCAGTCCAGCAGCATTGGTGGTGCCGCGCGAAAGGTATTTTTCCCAAGCGTCAGCCGCATTGGGCCAAACAGCGCATCGCCAAACGACACGGCTTCACCACCGACGACAATGACCTCCGGGTCGGTGATGTTGACAAGATTGGCGAGATGCCGGCCGATGCCATGTCCCGCTTCCTCGAGAATGGCGACGGCTCGCGGTTCGCGGTCTGCCAAGGCTGCCATAAGGCTGACTTTGCTATCCGTTTCGTTGTGCCCCGTGGCTTCGCGCCAGGTGCGCAGGATCGCCGGCTCGGCGTAATAGGCCATCAAGCAGCCGCGCTTTCCGCACTCGCAAAGGCGGCCGTTCTCCTCATATGAGGTGTGGCCGAACTTGCCGGCGGCACCGTTCGCGCCGCGATAGAGTTTGCCGTCGAAGACGAGCGCGCAGCCGATTCCGACGCCGATCGCCAGCACAGCCATATTGCGGTGCTGGCGTCCCAGGCCGAAGAGTTGCTGGGCAATGGCATAGGCATTGGTGTCGTCCTCAAGCCACACGGGGACGTCTACCAGTTCGGCCAGCATCGGGCCAAGGGGAACGTTGTCCCAGTTGTAGCGATTGCTGCGGATACACACAGCCTTCTGGTTGTCTATGACGCCAGGCATTGAAATGCCGATCCCGGCAAGCTTGGCAGCGGGCCGATCGACAATGGAAATCAGCCCCGGTACCGCCTTGGCCAAGGTCGCTATGATGTGGTCGGGATCGCTGTCCGAGAGCTTGACGCGCAGAGAGCCCAGCGGATTGGTCGCAAGATCGGTGACCACGCATTCGACCGATCCGACCATCAGCTTGAAACCTATGGCAAGGCCGTTGGCATAGTTGATATCCACCGGGATAGGGCGGCGGCCAGCCGAGCCCACGACTGTCTTGCCTTCGATCAGCAGGCCATCCTCGATGAGGTCGGCCACGACGAAGGTGACCGCTGCCGGACTAAGGCCGGTAACTGACGCTATGTCGGCCCGGCTGCGCGCTCCTTCCTGCCGCAAGAGATTGAGGATCAGTCTGCGGTTCATCGCCCGAGTCGTGCTCGGGTCACCCTTGAGCTTCACGGATCCGCTTTCTTAATTTTGTAAATTAATTATTGCCTCTCGAGAAAACATATGCATAAGTTTGCCCGACTGTTCAACACCCGAACCGGGGGTCAGCGAAATTAATCCGGTTAGCAATGTCACCGCGCTCTGAAGGAGCGGGCAAGCATATTCCCTTGCCCGGGAGGTGAGCCGTGCCGTTGAGAAGAACAACCGCGCCGGCCGGTGTGCCAGTAGAGAATTGACAACACGGGAGGAGTAACAATGACGTTCAAATGGATCGAAAAGCCGTCGACGCGGCGCAATTTCCTGAAGGGAGCTGGGGGGATTTCCGCTGGAGCCCTCGCGGGCTTCCCGATGCCGGCACTCAGCCAGTCGAGCGAAGTCACCATCATTTCCGACGAAAACAATGCCGATGCCCTGCGGATCTTGCGGCGCATCGCGGCCGACTTCGAGAAGCAGTCCGGCACCAAGGTTGTGATCAACAATATGGATCACGAGGCCCACAAGACCGCGATCCGCAACTACCTTGTCGCCGGCGCGCCGGATGTCTGCTTCTGGTTCTCCGGAAACCGCATGCGCGCCTTCGTCACTCGCGGCCTGTTCGACGACATTTCGGATCTGTTCGAGAAGGAAAAGTACAAGGACGTGCTGGGTGCCACGACCGGTGCCGTCACTGTCGACGGCAAGCAGTATGGCCTGCCGACTGGCGGCACGATGTGGGGCATGTTCTATCGCAAGGACGTCTTTGCCGAGCACGGACTGACGGTGCCGGCGACCTGGGACGAATTCCTTGCTTACGGCCAGAAGTCCAAGGCTGCCGGCCTTATTCCCGTCAGCATCGGCACCAAGGAACTCTGGCCGGCGGCCGGATGGTTCGACCAGATGAACCTGCGGATCAACGGTCTCGACAAGCACTTTGCCTTGATGAATGGCAAGATGGCTTACACCGACCCGGCGCTGACGCCTGTTTTCGACCACTGGGAAGAGCTGATCAAGCAGGGTTTCTTCACACCGGATCAGACGTCGTTCGGCTGGCAGGAGGCCGGCGCCTTCCTCGCCCAGAAGAAGGCCGGCATGATGAACCTCGGTGCCTTCGTGAAAGCTACTTTCCCTGAGCAGGATCTCGAGCAGCTGACATTCGCCCCTTTCCCGAAGATTGACGGCGCCCTCGACCGCTACGAAGAATTCTCGGTCAATTCGGTCCACATCCCGGCCAACGCCAAGAACAAGGCGGGTGCCCGCGAGTTCCTCGCGTTCTTCTACCAGCCGGAAAATTTCGGCCCTTATCTGGAACCCGGCGGCAACGTTCCGCCGCGCAACGACCTTCCGGCCAGCAAGGACCCGCTGGTCAACGCGGCTGTGGAAAGCCTGAAGATGGTGGCCGGCACGTCGCAATATTACGACCGTGACACCGATCCCGACATGGCCCAGGCCGGCCTGGTCGGCTTCCAGGAATTCATGGCCAAGCCGGAGCGCCGGGACGCCATTCTTCAGCGTCTCGAGGGAACCCGTCGCCGGATCTTCAAGATCTAGCGCCTCCCAGCGGAGGGGAGCGGGGTTCATACTCTGCTCCCTGATGCTTTCCGTGAATGAGGTCTCCCAAAATGACGAAGCTTTGGCGCCGCCATCGCTGGTGGCTGACACCGACACTTCTGATCCTGCCAGCCGCTGTGCTGTTTTCCGTCGTCATTCTGGCATCTGCGGTCGAGAGCCTGTGGATCAGCCTGCACGAATGGGACGGCTTCAGCCCGATGGTCTGGATCGGCCTCGGCAACTACCGCGAACTGTTCGCCGACCCGCAGTTCTATGTTTCGCTGAAGAACAATCTGATCTGGTTGGTGATGTTCATGCTGGCGCCGCCGCTCGGCCTCGCCATCGCGCTGCTCGTCAACCAGAAAATCCGCGGCATGCGCCTGCTCAAATCGCTGTTCTTCATTCCGCTGGTGCTGGCTTCGGTTGCCGTCGGCGTTGTCTTCACCTGGGTCTATACGCCGGAATTCGGACTTCTCGCCCTGATCTTCCGCACCTTCGGCGCGACCGCCCCGGCAGTGCTGTCGGATGAAAACTTCGTCACCTTCGCCGTCGTGATCGCAGCGTTGTGGCCGCAGATCGCCTTCTGCATGGTGCTCTATCTCGCCGGCCTCAACAATCTCAGCGAGGACCTGATCGGCGCCGGGCGGGTCGACGGCGCCAGGGGCTGGAACATGCTGCGCCACATCGTGTTGCCGCAGCTGACGCAGGTCACCTTTATCGCCATCGCCGTCACTGTTGTCGGCGCACTGCGTTCCTTCGACATGGTCTCGGTGATGACCAGCGGCGGCCCCTTCGGTTCGTCCGAGGTGCTTGCCTATCAGATGTTCGAGCAGTCCATATTTTCCTACCGCTTCGGCTATGGCGCGGCCATTGCCTCGGTGCTGTTCGTGATCATGGCGGTCTTCATCGCCTGGTACCTGACGCGGATGATCCGCGCCGATGAAAGAGGCGGCTGATGTTTCCCCGCCCGATTCCCGAGACTGCTATTTGGCAGCGTGGCCTCTATGTCGTGCTGGTGGTCGGCATCCTGATTGTCTGGCTGGCGCCGCTCTTTGCCATCATCCTTACCTCGTTCCGCTCTACGCAGGATGTAATGGGCGGCAATCTGTGGGGCTGGCCGACCCAATTCGGCCTGGTCGACAACTACACGGCGGTCTTCACCCAGACGCCGATGGCCCGCTACTTCCTCAACAGCCTGACGATCACCATCCCCTCGGTGATGGGCGTTCTCATCTTGAGCACGCTCGCTGGGTTCGTGCTCGCCCGTTACCGGTTTCGCGGCAATATGCTCGTCTTCGCCCTGTTCGTCGGCGGAAACTTCCTGCCGCACCAGATCATGATGATCCCGGTGCGCGATCTCATGGTGCGGCTCAATCTCTACGACACGATGGCGGCCCTGATCATCTTCCACATCGCCTTCCAGACCGGGTTTGCGACACTGTTCATGCGCAACTTCATCGCCGCCTTGCCGGGAGAACTGTTTCAGGCCGCCAGGGCCGAGGGCGCGACGCCGTTTCAGACATTGGTACATGTCGTGGTCCCATTGGTGCGGCCGGCTCTCGCGGCGCTGGCCATCCTGCTCTTCACCTTTATCTGGAACGATTATTTTTGGGCGGTCGTGCTCACCATCAGCGATACCGTCAAACCGGTAACCGCCGGCCTCGCCAACCTGCGCGGCGAATGGGTTTCGGCCTGGAACCTGATCTCGGCTGGCACCATCGTCGTGGCTTTGCCGCCGGTTGCCATGTTCTTCCTAATGCAGAAGCACTTCATCACCGGCCTCACCATGGGAGCGGTCAAGGGATGAGCGACCATGACTTCAAGGCGTCGCCCACCCGATCCGAAACTGATTTCGCAAGCAGGGCTCCATGACCAGTCTTGAACTCCGGCAGATACAAAAGAATTATGGCAGCTACCACGCGCTGCGCGGCATCGATCTCAGCGTCGAACAGGGCGAGTTCATTGTCACCGTCGGGCCGTCCGGCTGTGGCAAGTCAACGCTGTTGAAGATCATCGCCGGGCTTGAAACCGTCTCGACCGGTAAGATTCTGATCAACGGCCGTGATGTCACCACCACCGAGCCGGGTGAGCGCGGCATTGCCATGGTCTTCCAGTCCTATGCGCTTTACCCGCATATGACCGTCGCCGAGAACATGGGTTTCGGCCTGCGCATGGCGCATCGCCCCAAGGCCGAGATCGATGCCGCCGTGCTGCGAGCCGCCAAGATCCTTCGCATTACCGACCAGCTCGACAAGCGGCCGAAACAGCTTTCCGGCGGCCAGCGTCAGCGTGTGGCGATCGGCCGTGCGATAACCCGCTCGCCCGACGTGTTCCTGTTCGACGAACCATTGTCCAACCTCGACGCAGCGCTGCGCACGCAGATGCGCGTCGAGCTTTCCGATCTGCACGCCAGGCTGGGCGCCACCATGGTCTATGTCACACACGACCAGACCGAGGCGATGACAATGGCGAGCCGTATCGTCGTGCTCAATCGCGGCTCGGTCGAGCAGGTGGGCGCTCCGCTCGAACTCTACCGCAATCCGGCCAATCTCTTCGTCGCGGGCTTCCTCGGCGCACCCCGAATGAATTTTTTCGAAGTGACCGTCGCCGCTGTCTCCGGCGGCGCCGCTACGCTGTCGACCGCCGGTCTTTCTCCTTTGACTGTCGAACTGACGGAAGCGGCATCCGTACAGGTCGGCGATAGGGTGACGATGGGGATTCGGCCGGAGAGCATCAGCTTGGCCGCGGAAGGGACAGCGAGTTGTGCAGGACGGGTGCGGCTGGTCGAGCATCTCGGCCGCGAAACCATCCTCTATGCCGACGCCGGCCCGCTGCAATGCGTCAGTTCTGAAAGCGGCAGCGGCAACGTCACCGTCCAGATCGGCCATGCGAGCGCTGTCTCTGCCGACGCGACCGTCGGCTTAAAGGTCGAGCCGCGTGACGTCTATCTCTTTTCCTCTGTCGATGAGCGGACCATCAGTGCCCGTAAACCCACCATCACCGACTGACCTGCAGGAGTATCCTTCGTGAACAAGACTTCAAACGGCCGCGCCCTGTCGGTCTGGCGCACGATCCAGACCGACCGCTTTCTGGTCGGCGCGCCGCATTACCCCGAGCATGTGGACGAGAGTTACTGGGACAATGACGCCAGGCGCATGGCCGAGGCCGGCTTCAACGTCGCCCGCCTCGGCGAATTCGCCTGGCACATTTTCGAACCGCGTGAAGGCATCTTCGATTTCGACCTGTTCGACCGGGCAATCGAGGGCCTCGCGCGTCACGGCGTCAACACGATCCTGTGCACGCCGACCGCCACCCCGCCGCGCTGGCTGACCGCAAAGCATCCGGAAATCCTGCGGCTTGATGGAAATGGCCGGTCGATGGGCCACGGCTCGCGCCAGTATGCCGACACCAGCAGCCCGGTGTTTCGCGACTATAGCCGCAAGATTACCAGGGCGATGGCGGACCACTACCGCGACAATGCAAATGTCATAGGCTGGCAGACCGACAACGAACTCAACACCAGCATGCCGGAATCCTATTCGCCGTCGGCATTGAAGGAATTCCAGGCTTATCTCCAGGAAACCTACCAGACGATAGACAGGCTGAACTTCGCCTGGGGTGGCGATTTCTGGGCGACGGCTTACGGCGATTTCCGCGAAATTGTCTTCCCGCTGGATTTTTCCCCGTCCTTTCCCGGTCCCGGTCACCTCCAGGACTACCACCGTTTTCTCGCCTTTTCGACAGCACGGTTCCAGCACGACCAGGTCGAGATCCTGAGAAAAGCGAATGCCAGTTGGTTCATCTTCCACAATCTCGGCGGATTGCGTGACATCGACTTTCGCGGCCAATTCTCCACCGATCTCGATTTCGTCGGCTACGACATCTATCCGTTCCTCTATGACGAGTTCTTTCGCCTCGGCAATCACGCCAAGATCCAGGCGCTGCATCTCGACATCTGCAGGGGATTTTCCGGCAACTACATAGTGCCGGAACAACAGTCGGGTTTTGGCGCCCAGCCGGGCTTCTGCACGCTGACGCCGGAGCCGGGCGAAATGCGACGCATGGCGATGTCGTCGGTTGCGCGTGGCGCCGATGGGATCATGTTCTTCCGCTGGCGTCCCGCACATTTCGGCGCCGAGATATACTGGATGGGCATCATAGACCATGATGATGTCGCTCGCCGCCGCTATGACGAAGCCAGGCAGTTCGCCACCGAGATGACGGCGCTTAAAGACAAGATCCTGGGCACCCATGTGCGGATGGATGTCGGCATCGCCGGCTCGGACTTCGACAATCAGGAAGCCCACAAGACCTTCCCCATCGGCCTGCCAAGTCCGCAGGATGATGCAACCTTGCTGCATCAGTATTGCTATGACCGCGGCATCGCCTGCGGCTTCATCCACCCGGAAGACGATCTGTCGAAGCTCAAGGTGTTCTACGTGCCGCATTGGGTGATCTGGAAGGACAGCTGGACCGAGCGGCTGCAAGTCTTTGCCGAAAATGGCGGTACCGTCATCATCGGCGCGCGCACGGGAACCCGCGACGAAAACAACCACGTCATCCGCGAGACAGCGCCGGGCCAGTCGCTGTCGAAGCTGACCGGCGTTCGCGTCGAGGATTTCGGGCGGCTGGCGGCACCTGGGGCCAATGGCCTGTTCAATACCATGTCGCGCTCCGGCGGGCTCGTCGTTCCTCCCGACAGACCGGCCGAATCCAGCCGCCGTATCCGTCGTTTCACCGTCGGAAACCACGAGTTCGATGCCGGTTATTTCTATGAGAACCTCGCAGTCGAACCGGAAGTCGAAATTGTAGGGGTTTGGTCGAACCGCTACGCGGCAGGAACGCCTGCAATTACCTCCCGCGCCGTCGGCAAGGGCCGTGTGCTCTATGTCGGCACTTATCTAACCCCGGAGCTGACAGCTCAACTGGCTGCGCGCACTTTCGTGGATGCGAATGTGGAGCCTCTGGTTCCGGATCTGCCGGACGGCGTCGAGGTCACGATGCGCGAGAATGACGAACGCCGGCTGCTGTTCGTGCAAAACATCAAAGACACGCCCGTTGCGGTAACCGGCGTTCCCTTCGGCAGCAACCTGCTCGATAGCGAAGGACCTGTCTCCGGAGTGTTGACGCTGGACGGCTATGGCTGCGCTGTCCTCGAATTGACCTGAGCATTGTCGCGGACGTTAGCCATACGAAACCTGAGTACTCTTTGATCCTGGAATTCGACCGCCATCGGCAGCACGCCGGCATCGATCCATATCGAACCGGCGCTTTGACGTGCGCAAGGAACGGCCGGCGAACTGCTGTTGCTCCCATTCAACGACGGCAGTTACACTACCGGCGCGACCATCGGAGCCGATGGCGGCATCTCGTTTCATCCTTGTGAGCGCCATGAATTTCGACATTTCCGTCCGAACCGAGGCCTTCCGCAGCCGGATCGCCGATTTCGTCGAGCGCGAAATCCTGCCGCTCGAGGCTGACAAGGCTTGCTATGACGGCCATGGCAATATTGCGCTGCCGCTGCTTGAAACGCTGCGGCGCAAGGCGAAAGCAGCCGGCCTGTGGTGCCTGCAGCTGAAACCCGAGACCGGCGGGGCCGGCCTTTCCAAGGTGGATATGGCCGTCTGCTATGAAGAGATGAACCGCTCGATCTTCGGTCCGGTCGTGTTCAATTCCGCGGCCCCCGACGATGGCAACATGATGGTGCTGGAACGGTTGGGAACGCCGGAGCAGAAGCAAAGATGGCTGAAGCCGATCGTCGAGGGCAAGGTGCGTTCGGCTTTCGCAATGACGGAACCGCATCCGGGCGGCGGCTCCGATCCGTCGATGATCATGACCAGAGCCGAACGGCGCGGCGACAGATATGTCGTCAAAGGCCGCAAATGGTTCATCACCGGCGCGCAAGAGGCGAGCCACTTCATTCTCATTGCGCGCACTTCGGACGATCCGCGTCACGGCCTTTCGGCCTTGCTGTTCCACAAGGACCAGCCGGGCTGGCGGATCGTGCGGCGCATCGAGATCATGGGACCGGAAGAACATGGCGGCCATTGCGAGCTGGAGTTCGACGGCCTGGAAGTCCCGGTCGAGGACGTGCTTGCCGGCGAAGGCAGCGGCCTCATGGTTACCCAGGTCCGGCTCGGTCCGGCGCGGCTCACCCATTGCATGCGTTGGCTCGGGCTTGCCAAGCGCTGCATCGAGATCGCGCGCGCCTATGCCGCCGAGCGTAGCGGTTTCGGGCAGCTTTTGGCCGACCATGAGAGTATCCAGCTGATGCTCGGCGACCTTGCCATGCGCATCGAGATCGGGCGGCTGCTGGTGATGAAGGCGGCCTGGGAGCTCGATCGCGGCGGCTTTGCCCGCAAGGAGGTCTCCATGGCCAAGATCCAGGTCGCCAATGTGCTGCATGAAGCCGCCGACGTGGCGATCCAGATCAACGGCGCCCGCGGCTATTCGAAAGACACTGTACTCGAATGGATCTACCGCTACGCCCGCCAGGCTCGCCTGGTCGACGGCGCCGACGAGGTCCACAAGATGGTGCTCAACCGCTTTCTCAACGAGGAAGGTGCGGGCTTCTGGCGCTGGCATGTCGAAGCCGGCAGACAAGACGAAACAGGTCGCGGCGGGAACCGCTGAGCTGGCAATGAGGATGGATTTCGATCCAGTACGCCTGGAGGATTTTCTGAGAGCGCATTTTGGCGATGGCCAAATGTCGCTTGAGCGGATCGTCGGCGGCCAATCCAACCCGACCTATTTCGTCGACTATGGCGGCCGCCGCATGGTGCTGCGCAAGAAACCTCCGGGACCGATCCTGCGCGGCGCTCATGCGGTCGATCGCGAGTACCGGGTGATCGAGGCGCTAGCGTCGACAAAGGTGCCGGTGCCGCGGCCGGTGCTCTATCACGACGGCGACGAGCCGCTCGGCACGCCGTTCTATCTGATGCAGCGGCTCGACGGCCGGGTGTTCCACGATGGCTCGTTGCCGGGACTGGCGCCGGACGAGCGGCGCGGCATCTATTTCGGCATGGCCGAGGCGCTGGCAAAGCTGCACGCAGTCCGGCCGGAAGAGGTTGGGCTCGGCGACTATGGCCGTCCCGGGAACTATTTTGAGCGACAGATCGCGCGCTGGACCAGACAGTTGCGGGAATCGCCGAGCGAGCGCATTGCCGCGCTCGAAGCCGTCGCCGAATGGCTGCCGCGACATCTTCCGCCAGATGACGGCCACGTTTCGATCGCGCATGGCGATTTCCGTCTCGGCAATCTCATCTTCCATCCCGAGCGGCCCGAGGTGATCGGCATACTCGACTGGGAGTTATCGACCCTCGGCCATCCGCTTGCTGATCTCGGCTTCTGCTCGATGCCCTGGCATTCCTCATCGGACGAATATGGCGGCATCCTCGGCCTTGATCAGGCAGCGCTCGGGATTCCGACACAGCGCGAATTCCTCGATCATTACTTCGCCCACGCCGTGCCGACGGCGCCGCTGCAGCGGTTCCATCTGGTGTTTGCCATGTTCCGCTTTGCCGTGATCTTCGTCGGCATCGCCGACCGCGTGCTGGCCGGCAGCGCGGTTGCGGCCGATGCGGCGGATGTGGCACCGCTGGCCGGCTGTTTTGCTGTACGCGCCATGGAAGTCATCGACGGCGCGCGGCCCTGGTGACGCGAGGCTGGCAGTCGGCTGAGCGAGTTGCAGCGATACGCGTTCAGTTCATGCGAACTTCCGGTTCGGCAAGCAGTGGAATCTCCAGGCCACGCCGCAAGCCGGTCGCCACGACCGATACCCTGAATTTTCCGGCGAGTGCCTTGTCGAAGATGGCGCCGACGATGATGTCGGCATCGTTGTCGACCTCCTCGCGGATGCGGGTAGCGGCTTCGTCGACCTCGAACAGCGTCATGTCCATGCCGCCCGAAATCGAGACAAGGACGCCCTTGGCGCCCATCATCGAAGCTTCGTCGAGCAGCGGGTTGGCGATTGCCGCTTCCGCCGCCTTCTTGGCGCGGCCTTCTCCGGCGGCTTCGCCGGTTCCCATCATGGCGCGGCCCATGTCGCGCATCACCGACTTCACATCGGCGAAGTCGAGATTGATCAGGCCTTCCTTGACGATCAGATCGGTGATGCAGCCGACACCCGCATAGAGGACCCGGTCGGCCATGGCGAAGGCGTCGGCGAACGTGGTTCTGGCGTCGGCGATCCTGAACAGGTTCTGGTTGGGAATGACGATGACGGTATCGGCGCTTTCGCGCAGGCGCTCGATGCCCTCATCGGCAGCGTACATGCGGCGCCTGCCTTCGAAGACGAATGGCTTGGTGACGACGGCAACGGTCAGTATTCCGGCTGCCCGCGCTGCCTGCGCTATAACAGGCGCGGCACCAGTGCCGGTTCCGCCTCCCATGCCGGCGGTCACGAAGCACATGTGCGTTCCAGCAAGGTGATCCATGATCTCGTCGATGGATTCCACGGCCGCGGCACGGCCGACCTCGGGCAGGGACCCGGCGCCGAGACCTTCGGTGATATGAGCGCCCAACTGGATCAGCCTCGTTGCCTTCGACATGGCAAGGGCCTGGGCATCGGTGTTGGCGACGATGAATTCCGCGCCCTGCAGGCCTTCGGCGATCATGTTGTTGACGGCGTTGCCGCCGCCGCCGCCGACCCCGACGACGGTGATCTTGGGCCTCATCTCCGAGATTACCGGCCTCGTCGCGGTGTTCATTGCCGTTCTCCCTGGATACGCCGAGTGGTCGCTGGAAGCTTGTCCCGGGCGCACTGCGAAAACTCTGAACCGGGCAGTGCGAATCAGGACAGCCCAGAATGCAGGGAATCAGAGCGCGGAGCGGGCTGCAAGTGCGCGATGTGCCTCATAGGCGACTTGCGACTGAAAGTTCACGCGATGCGCCTTGATACAGTGCAGATCGCGGCGGGGCGCCGCACGCTACAACTTCGGCGCGAGGCACTGCGCGACATGGTCGGCAATCGTCAGGCAGGAGGTCAGGCCGGGGCTTTCGATGCCGAACAGGTTGACCAGGCTGTCCACGCCGTGCACCGCCACGTCCTGGACGACGAAGTCGGCATTGGCCTCACCGGGACCGGACAGTTTTGGCCGGATGCCGCTGTAAGCGGGTTGCAGGCTGCCATCGGCCAGGTCCGGCCAGTATTTGCGGATCTCGCTGTAGAAGCGCTCGCCACGAGCCGGGTCGACGCGGTAGTCGAGTTGATCGGTCCATTCGACGTCCGGCCCGAAGCGGGCGACGCCATCAAGGTCGAGTGTCAGATGAACACCGAGCCCGCCGGGTTCGGGCACCGGATAGACCAATCGCGAGAACGGCGCCCGGCCGGCCACCGAAAAATAATTGCCCTTGGCATAATGGAGCTTTGGCACGAATTGCTGATTGAGCCCTTCAAGCGAACCGGCAAGTGCTGCGGCGCCAAGCCCGGCGGCATTGACGAAACGCGGAGTGGCGATCTCGAAGCGCTCGCCGCCGGCAGCGTCCACCGTCTCGAGCACGACGCGGCCTGCTTCGATGCGGCCGGAGGCGATGCGCGTGTTGAGACTAAGTGCCGCCCCGTGCTCCTCGGCGTCGCCCAACAGGGCGAGCATCAGGGCATGGCTGTCGATGACGCCGGTGGCGGGCGACAGCAGCGCCGCCGTGCACTTAAGGCTGGGCTCCAGCGTATGCGCCTCGGCTTCGCTCAAGCGCAACAGGTCGCCGGCGCCGCAAGCGCGTGCATTGGCCCGGATTGAGGCGAGCACCGGCTCCTGTTCGGCATTTGTGGCAACGATGAGCTTCCCGCAGCGCGCGTGCGGGATCGCCCGCTCCTCGCAATAGCGATAGAGTCTTTCCCGGCCAGCCACGCAGAACCGGGCTTTCAGCGATCCAACCGGATAGTGGAGGCCGGCATGGATGACCTCGGAATTGCGCGAACTTGTCCCGGTGCCGATAGCGCTCTCGGCTTCCAGGACCAGCGTATCGATGCCGCGCTGCGCCATCTCTCGCGCGATCGCCAGGCCAACAACGCCGGCGCCGGCGACAATGCAGTCGACATGGCCCACGGTTAGGTCAAGCCGAAGTTCTGCATGCGTCCATCCATCCGCTGGCCCTGTCGAAAGCGCTTGACACTATACCGTTCGAGAAAGATGCATCAAACGGCATAACGCACGGGGACCTGCTGAGCCGGACCGGCGGCAGGACTGTTCCGCGTGCAGCACAGGAGCCGTCATGGACGCAAGACCGAATTCACCCGAAGCCCGCGACATAAGCTTTCACATGCATGGCTATACGAATGCGCGCAAGCATCAGGAGTCGGGGCCGCTCGTCATCGAGAAGGGCGACGGCATCTATGTCGAGGACCTTGCCGGCAACCGCTATATCGAGGCGATGGCGGGGCTCTGGAGCGTCGCGGTCGGCTTTTCGGAGAAGCGGCTGGTCGATGCGGCAGTACGGCAAATGTCGAAGCTGCCTTACTATCACGATTTCGGCTCCAAATCGCATTCGCCGCTGATCGATCTCGCCGAGAGACTGGTGCAGATGGCGCCGGTACCGATGAGCAAGGCGTATTTCACCAATTCCGGCTCCGAGGCCAACGATACGGCCATGAAGATGATCTGGTACCGGTCGAATGCGCTCGGCCAGCCGGCGCGCAAGAAGATCATCAGCCGCAAGAAGGGCTATCACGGCGTCACTATCGCCTCGGCGAGCCTGACCGGACTGCCCAACAACCACACTTCGTTCGATCTGCCGATCGCCAATGTGCTGCACACCTCGACGCCGCACCATTGGCGCGAGGCGCTGCCGGGTGAAAGCGAAGAGCTGTTTTCGACGCGGCTTGCCGACGAGCTGGAAAAGCTGATCCTGGCCGAAGGACCGGAAACCATCGCCGCCTTTTTCGGCGAACCGATCATGGGCGCCGGCGGCGTCATCGTACCGCCGGCGGGCTACTGGGAGAAGATACAGGCGGTCCTGTCGAGATACGACATCCTGCTCATCGCCGACGAGGTGATCTGCGGCTTTGGCCGAACAGGTGAGATGTTCGGCTCGCAGACCTTCGGCATCAGGCCCGACATCATGGTGTTATCGAAACAGATCTCTTCGTCCTACCTGCCGATCTCAGCCCTGCTGATCAATGACAAGGTATTCGAGCCGATCGCCGACGAAAGCAACCGTATCGGCACCTTCGGCCACGGTTTCACCGGCGGCGGCCATCCCGTTGCGGCAGCGGTCGCGCTCGAGAACCTGAAGCTGATCAAGGAGCGCGACCTTGTCGGCAATGCGCGTGCGGTCGGCGCGCATATGCAGAAGCGGCTGCGCACGCTCGCTTCGCACCCGCTTGTCGGCGAGGTGCGCGGCATCGGCCTGATTTCGGCGGTCGAACTGGTCGGCGACAAGGCGAACAAGGCGCCGTGGGGCACGGTTGGTGCCTTGGGCGGACTCGTCAACGGCTTCATGCAGCAGAACGGCGTCATCTCGCGCAATATGGGCGATGCGCTGGCTTTCTGCCCGCCGCTGATCATCACCGAGCCGCAGGTCGACCAGGTGATCGACGCGTTTGAACGGTCGCTCAAGGCTGCCGCCAAGCAGGTCCGATCGCAGAGCTGAATAGGCAAAGTCGATTTTGAAACCTGAAAACAAAAACGCCTCGGCGACGGCTGGCAGAAGGTTACCCTCCACACCGTTGCTGCCGTTTAGTCTCCGTGCTTTGTTTTCGCAGATGAGCCGCTGAATCCTTCCAGTTCCTCGCCGATTCCTGAAAGTGCGTTGACGATCGTCGCCTCGACGTCGCCACGCTGTTTCTGGGGAATCAAGCCAAGTCCTTTTTGTATCGCTTCACGCCAATGTTTCCCCCTGTCCCACGCTTCCGAAAACGCGATGGCGAGATCGTCCTGGCGACGGGTAGCTTCCAGTGCCTCGACCAGAAGTGCTGCCTGGCGGACATCCTTTTCCCGCTTGCCCACGCCGTTTGCGTTGTTCTGTCGGCGCGAGGCAACGATCAGCTTGTGAACCGCATATCGTCCGGGCGACGGTACCACGACAGGCACTCCCGATCGATGCAGCAGCACAGTTCTGATTGGTTCGTGGATCAGGAAATCGAGAATCCGAAGAGGCTGCGCGGATGCACCGCCCAAAGACGGCATCGAGGTTGCATGATCGGCGTAGTCATCGCTGCCCGTGTTCGGTGTAAGGAACTCGACCTTGTATCGGACTGCGTTCTCGAATTGCGTCGCGTGTTCGGGATCTGATCTGTGAGGGATTTCCCTGAAGGTTGGGTCGATCTCCCTCAAGATTTCGAGGATGGGCGGCAGGCTGTCCTCGACCGCGGCCGACACGGAATGGAATAGGGCGAAGTCTGCATCGCCCGTCTGCAACGCTGCACCGGGCAGCTTCACGCCCAGATAGCCCGCGTAGGACTGAAAGGCGACTGTGCCGACCAGGACGCCGCGCAAGCGGAAGATGCCAGCCTTCCCCAGCGCCTCGACGACATCCCCGGTGAACCTTTCGGGTTCTGTCAGCCCTGCCTCGCGCACGAGCGTGGATACCAGCTTCCTGCGGGCGCGGAGGTCGTCCTTGATCTGACGGAAGGATTCAACGCGTTTTGCAATCTCGGGATCGCTGTCAGGCCCGACATACCGTCGCGTCTTCGTCGGCTGCGTTTCCTCGAAATACCAGTATGCCTTGCCCTTGACGGGCACCTTGACGAGATTGCCCGTCGTAGGGAAATCCGTTTCGAAGGCTGCGTCCAAGGATCGCTGGACGAGTTCCGCATACATCGTGCGGTAAACGAGGTCGACCGTCTTCATGTCGGGCGGCTCCGGTTATAAGAAAAATGCGGTTCTCTTATAGCGCCATGACCTCAAGGGACGCAAGCGGGGGTTATAAGAAAATCGCGAAAACCTTATAACGCCGCAGGAGAGGTCAGGAATCCTTGTTGCCGGCGTGCAGCCAAATCAGAATGGGTTTTGCTCATTCAGATAAACAAAGCCATCACGAAAACGCTGCTTGGATGTGGCGCTCGACCTCACCGCGTCCACGAACGGCCCGAGCCTGTCATAGGCGTTTGTGGTCGACGCGCTATTTTGGCGGCCGCATCCGGAACGACCACCAGCTTGCCGACGAAATCCTTGGCGATGAAATCCGCCTGGGCGCGATGGAAATCGGACAGCTTGTAGACGCCGCCGACCAGCGGCCGGATTTTCTTGTCCTCGATGTAGCGCACTATGCGGCGGAAATCCGCCCGCGTGCCCTGGCTCGAGCCATGCAGTTGGAGCTGTTTCAGGTACATGGTGCGCAGGTCGAGCTGGACGACCGGGCCGGCGATCGCGCCGGCCGTGGTGTAGCGGCCTTCGGGCCTCAAGATGCGCAAGAGGTCATTGAAGATGGCGCCGCCGACCAGGTCGGCGACCACATCGATTGGCCGCCCGCCGGTCGCCTCGTTCACGGCTGCCGGCAGGTCGGCCACGCCACGGGTGATCACCGCCTCGGCGCCGATGTCACGCACGGCCTGTTCCTTGCCCTTGCCGGCAACCGCATAGGGAATGGCGCCGCGTGCCCGCGCCAACTGCACGATGCCGGAGCCGACGCCGCCCGAGGCGCCGGTGACCAGCACGCGCTCACCGGCCTTCAATGCTGCGCGTTCCAGCATCTGTTCGCCGGTGAGGTAGGCGCAGCAGAAAGTGGCGAGCTCGACATCGCTCAGATCGGTATCGACGACATGGGCATTCTCTGCAGGCACCGCCTGGTATTCGGCATAGCCGCCGTCGCGGCCATGGCCCATATAGTCGATGTCGGCGAGTGAATCGTCGTCACGGTTGTAGATGGAGAAGTCGACCATCACCCGCTCGCCGATACGGGCCGGCGAGACGCCGTCGCCGACGGCAACGATGTTGCCGACCGTGTCGGTGCCCTGGATGCGTGGGAAACTCAGCGTGTTGCCCTGACGACGCCAGGTCGACACCGCCGCGGCATCCTCCTCGGTGCCGTAAGCGCCCTGGCGCACCCAGACGTCGGTGTTGTTCATGCCGCAGGCAGTGACCTTGACCAGCACTTCACCCGGCGCGGGCGAGGGGACTTTCACGTCGGTGCGATAGACGAGCTTTTCCGGCCCGCCGTGCCCGATCAGCTGCACGGCGGCCATGGTGGCGGGGAGGGTTTTGGTCATGGCATTCATGTCGGCTCTTCAGATGTTTGCAAACACGCTCTTCACCGCGTCGGCCGTCTTCGACACGACGATATCAGCCTCTTCCCGCGTCAGGCAGAGCGGCGGCGCGAAACCGAGAATGTCGCCCTGCGGCATGGCGCGGCCGATGACGCCGCTTGCCGCAAGCGCGGTCGCGACCTGCGGTCCGATCTTTTGCGAGGCGTCGAAGAATACGCGGTCGTCCCGGTCGGCGACGAACTCGATCGCCGCCAGCATTCCGTCGCCGCGCACCTCGCCGACGTTTTTGTGGCCGCCGACGGCTTTCGTCAGCTCGGCGCGGAGATAGGCGCCGGTCTCGCCGGCGTTCCGCACCAGGTCCATCTCGTCGATCAGTTCCAGGTTGGCGACGCCGGCGGCGACGCAGATCGGGTGCGCCGAATAGGTCCAGCCATGGCCGAGCGAGCCGAGCTTGTCGGAGCCTTGGACGAGCACCTGCCAGACCTTGTCTGAGACTATGACGCCGGAGAGCGGCGCATAGGCCGAGGTCAGGCCCTTGGCGATGGTGATCAGGTCAGGCTTGATGCCGTAATGGTCGGAGCCGAACATGGTGCCCAGCCGGCCAAAGCCGGTGACGACCTCGTCGGCAACCAGAAGCACGTCGTACTTCTTCAGCACCGCCTGGATATTCTCCCAGTAGCCGGCCGGCGGCGGCACGATGCCGCCGGTGCCGAGGATAGGCTCACCGATGAACGCGGCGACCGTCTCCGGCCCTTCGGCGAGAATCATCTCCTCGAGCTTGTCGGCACAGTGTTGCGAAAACTGCTCCTCGCTCAGCGAGCGGTCGGCGCGGCGGAAATAGTAGGGCGCCTCGGTGTGCAGGACCGGCGCACGCGGCAGATCGAAGGCGTTGTGGAACAGGTCGAGGCCGGTCAGCGATCCGGTCATGATCCCGGAGCCGTGATAACCGCGCCAGCGCGAGATGATCTTCTTCTTCTCGGGCCGGCCGAGCACATTGTTGTAGTACCAGATCAGCTTGATGTTGGTTTCGTTGGCATCGGAACCGGAGAGGCCGAAATAGACCCTCGACATGCCCTCGGGCGCGCGGTCGATGATCATCTTGGAAAGCGTGATCGATGCCTCGGTGCCGTGCCCGACATAGGCGTGGTAATAGGCGAGGTTCTTGGCCTGCGCGGCGATGGCGTCGGCTATCTTCTGGCGGCCATAGCCGACATTGACGCAGTAGAGCCCGGCGAAGGCATCGATGCTCTTGCGCCCATTATTGTCCCAGATGGTGACGCCTTCGCCGCCGGCGATCACGCGGGTCGGTGATTCACCCCGCGCATGCGTTCCCATATGGGTCGAGGGATGGAAGAAATGATCGCGATCCCAGGCGGCGAGTTCGTTTGACTGGTCGAGCATTTTTTTAACTCCTAAGGGAAAGTGTCGGGCGCGGCTTACGCTATGTCGAGGCAGAGATATTTGAGATCGGTAAAGGCTTCGAGCCCGTGACGCGAGCCCTCGCGGCCCATGCCGGACTGTTTGACGCCGCCGAAGGGGATCGGCGCGCCGGTGATCTTCACGCGGTTGATGGCGACCATGCCATAGTCGAGCGCGCGGCCCATGCGCAATTGCCGGCCGCCGTTTTCAGTGACGACATAGGCGACGAGCCCGTATTCTGTCGCATTGGCGCGGGCGACAACTTCCTCTTCGCTGTCGAAAGGCGTCACTGCCGCAACCGGACCGAAGGTCTCCTCGCGCATGATCAGCGCGTCGTCTCCAACGTCGGCGAGCAGGGTCGGCTGGTAGAACAGCGGCCCAGCCACATGGCGGCCACCGCCGGTGAGGCAGCGCGCGCCACCAGCCAGCGCATCGGCGACCTGCTCTTCGATCTTCTTGACGCCGCGCTCGTGCATCAACGGCCCGATGTCGGTGTCGTCAGCCAGGCCATTGCCGGTCCGCAACGTCTCGATGCGCTTGGTGAAGGCGGCGCAAAAACGGTCGTAGATCGGGCGCTGGACATAGATGCGGTTGGCGGCGAGGCAGTCCTGGCCGGAGGTGGCGAATTTGGCATCGACGGCTATGGTCACAGCCTTGTCGAGATCGGCGTCGGCAAAGACGATCAACGGCGCATGGCCGCCAAGCTCCATGACCAGCCGCTTCATCGTCGGCGCACTCTGCGCGGCGATCAACCTGCCGACCTCGGTCGAGCCGGTGAAGCTCATGGCGCGAACGCGCGGGTCTTCGCACATCCGCCCGACGATGGTCGAAGCCCTGCCGGTGAGGACGTTGAACACGCCAGCCGGCAGGCCGGCGCGTTCGCCAAGCTCGGCCAGCGCCAGCGCCGACAGCGGTGTTTCCGACGAAGGATGCGCGACGATGGTGCAGCCGGCGGCAAGCGCGGCCGCCGCCTTGCGGGTCAGCATGGCCGCGGGAAAATTCCACGGCGTGACGACGCCGACGACACCAAGCGGTTCGCGTCGCACCACCATCTCGGCATTTGGCAGATGGCTGGTGACGCTTTCGGCGTTGAGACGTTTGGCCTCCTCGGCATACCATTCGACAAACGAGGCGGCATAGTCGATCTCGCCGCGCGATTCCTTCAGCGGCTTGCCTTGTTCTAGCGTCATCAGCATGGCCAGGTCATTTTTGGCGGCGACGATCAGATCGAACCATTTTCGCAAGATTTTCGACCGTTCCTGCGGCAGCAATGCGCGCCAGGCAGGAAAGGCGCGCGATGCCGCATCGATCGCCAATGTGGTCTGCCGGGCATCGAGCGCGGCAACGAAAGCGACGGTGGATCCGGTGGCCGGATCGGTCACCTCGAAACTCTCCGCGGTCTCGCTCGCCGTCCAGTGGCCAGCGACATAGGCGAGTTCGCGCAGCAGCCGTCGGTCGGCGAGGCGGTCAAGTGCTTCATGGCGCTGCGAGCGGGCAAAATGTGCGGACATCATCGGGCTCCCGGTTCGGTGATGCCGCAAGACTATCTCTGCCGCGCAAACAGAGAGGCTGTTTGCGTGCCTGCACGTAGAGAGATTGTCTCTATTGCACCGAGCGGGCAGACGATCTCTCCGATATCAGGAAGATGTCGGCAACAGGTCCGCCACCGGCAGCACACTCTCCTCCTTCACCGTCTTGGTGACGATATATGTGAAATAGCGGTCGATGCCGATCTCCCGCTCGAGCAGAGTGTCGACCAGCCGCTGATAGGCGTCGATGTCGCGCGCCATCACCTTCAGCAGGTAATCGACGCCGCCGCCGACAGACCAGCAGGCGACGATCTCGGGGATGTCGCGGATGACGCGCTCGAAACGGTCGAAATCGGCCTGGCGATGGCTGGCAAGCGTCACCTCCATCAGCACGGTAGCGACCGGCGAGATGGCGCGCATGGCGATCCTGGCATGGTAGCCCGAGACGATGCCGGCCTTTTCCAGCTTGCGCAGCCGCATCCAGCACGGCGTCGGCGACAGGCCGACTTTCTCGGCCAGCGCCAGCTTGGTGATGCGCCCGTCGCGCTGGATGGCGTCGAGTATTTTCAGATCGATCGGATCGAGTTTCGCTGCTGCCATGATCGCCCACTTCCGGTGCCGGACACCATGACGGCGCATTATTTCGATTGTCAATTGCACTGATTTCGATCTCTAATAAGTCATGACATTTTGGCGACCAGATCCCGCTCTTATCCGGCGGCCGGCCTATCAATCGCTCGCCGACCAGTTCGCGCGCGCCATCCATGACGGGCGCCTGGCCAATGGCGCTCGGTTGCCGACGCACCGGCAGTTGGCTGACGATCTGCAACTTTCCGTGCAGACGGTCAGCCGCGCCTATGAGGAGCTGATCCGCCGCGGGCTGGTGTCCGGCGAGGTCGGCCGCGGCAGCTTCGTGCAGACGCAGCGCCGCGAGCCGGAGCCGCCGTATCTGCCGGAGCGGCTGGGCGAGGTCATCGATCTCTCCATCCTGAAGCCGGTCTGCGAACCGATGCATCTGGAGCGGCTGAGGCAGGCGCTGGGCTGGCTCGCCGAAAACCTGCCGTCGAGCTCGGCACTGTCGTTCAGGCCGAACATGGTGTTCCCGCGCCACCGCGCGGTGGGTGTCGAGTGGCTACGCCTCTGTGGCCTCGACGCGTCGCCGCAGAACATCAGCCTGACCAACGGCGCCACCGCAGGGATGACAGTGGCGCTGATGAGCGTGGCGCCGCCCGGCTCGACCGTCGCCACCGAGGCGATCGGTCACCACACGCTGATCCCGCTGGCGCGTTATCTCGGCTTCAACCTTGAGGGTTTGCCGATCGACGACAATGGGCTGATCCCGGAAGCGCTGGACGAGGCCTGCCGGCTGTCGGACATCCGCGCCGTGTTCGTGCAGCCGTCGGTGATCAACCCTACGGCCACCTTGATGGATGCCGGCCGGCGCGAACAGATTGCCGCTGTTGCGCGCAGGCATGACATCGCCATTATCGAAAACGACGTCCTCGGCCCGTTGGTCGAGGACCGGCCGCCGCCGGTAGCCGCCTTCGCGCCCGAACGTACGCTCTACGTCACCTCCTTCACCAAGATCGTGGTGCCGGGCCTGCGCATCGGCTATCTCGCGGCGCCCGATCGTTATGTCGCCGCGGTCGGCAATCGCCATCTCGTCTCGAACTGGATGGCGACGCCGTTGGTGGCCGAGATCGCCACCAAATGGGTGACCGACGGCACCGCGATGGAACTCGTGCGATGGCAGCGCCTGGCTTTGCGGCGGCGTCTGGACATAGCCGCCGAGGTGCTTGCCGGAGTGGACTATCGCGCTCATCGCGACGGGCTGCATGTCTGGCTGCAACTGCCCGATGACCGCGGTGAGGAAAGCTTTGTTTCCCAGGCACGCCTGCAGGGCGTGGCGATCGCGCCCGGCACGTCGTTTCGCATTTCGCAGATGCCTTGGCATCCAGCTGTCCGGATTTCGCTTGGCTCGACCACGGAGGGGGAACTGCGTGCCGGTCTCGGCGTTGTCACCAAGCTTCTGCTCGGCGATCCCGAGCATCTCCTGCTTGCGATCTAGACGGCGAACGGCGCGAAATTGTGCGGAATCCGAAATATTGTCATGATATTATTTTCTTGATTGACATGATTTGCCGCGATCCGCATCGTTAAAGGCATAGCTTCTCCAGCACGGGAAATTCATTGTCGGCGCCCATCATCAACATCGACGGCATTTCGAAAAGCTTCGGCACCTTCAAGGTGCTGGACGGCCTCTCGATGCAAGTCATGCCCGGCGAGAAGCTGGCACTGATCGGCCCATCGGGTTCGGGCAAGACGACGATCCTGCGCATCCTGATGACGCTAGAGCGTATCGACAGCGGCCACATCCAAGTCGACGGCGAACAGCTGTACCACATGGAGCGCAACGGCCGGCTGCTGACGGCCGATGAACGGCATTTGGCAAAGATGCGCCAGAAGATCGGCATGGTCTTCCAACTGTTCAATCTATTTCCGCACAAATGCGTCATCGACAATGTGACGCTGGCACCGATGCTGACCAAAGGCGTGCCGCGGGCCGCCGCAGAAAAACGGGCGATGGAACTGCTCGACATGGTCGGCATGGTCGACAAGGCCAAAGCGATGCCGGCGCAGCTTTCAGGCGGCCAGAAGCAGCGCGTCGCGATTGCGCGGGCGCTGGCGCTGTCGCCGAAAATCATGCTGTTCGACGAGGTCACCTCGGCGCTCGACCCGGAACTCGTCGACGAGGTGCTCAACGTCATGCGCAAGCTCGCCGCCGAGACCGACATGACCATGCTGCTGGTCACCCACGAGATGGGTTTCGCCCATGACTTCGCCGACCGGGTGCTGTTCTTCGATCGCGGCAGAATAGTCGAGGAGGGCAAGCCCGACGAGATTTTCCGCCATCCCAAACAGGAGCGTACGCAAGGTTTCCTGAAGAAGATCATTGCGGCCGGACATCGGGTCTGACTGCCATGCGAGGCGGCGACGCCTCAACCAAGCCAAGAAGACAGACAAACAAGGAGTTGGGAACAATGAAGAAATTTGCCATTTTGGCCGGCGTCGCCGGTATTGCGCTGACGGCGGTGCTGGCCGCCTCGACGGCCGGCTCGGCCGACGACAGCAAGCTCGAAGAGCTCAAGGCGCAAGGCTTTGCCCGCGTCGCCATCGCCAACGAGCCGCCTTATACGGCGGTCGCTGCCGACGGCAAGGTTTCGGGTGCGGCGCCTGACGTTGCCCGTGAAATCTTCAAACGCCTTGGCGTCAATGATATCGTCGCCTCGATCTCGGAATATGGCGCCATGATCCCCGGCTTGCAGGCCGGCCGTTTCGACGTCGTCACCGCCGGATTGTTCATGAAGCCGGAACGTTGTGCTGCGGTCGCCTATTCGGAACCGGTGCTGTGCGACGCCGAGGCGATGCTGGTGAAGAAGGGCAACCCGAAGGGCTTCAAGAGCTACGAGGACGTCGCGAAGGACGCGAGCGCCACGATCGGCGCGCCGGGTGGCGGCACTGAAGAGAAGCTGGCGCTCACCGCAGGTGTGCCGCGCGAGCGCGTCATCGTCGTGCCGGACGGCCAGAGCGGCCTGAAGATGCTGCAGGACGGCCGCATCGATGCTTATTCGCTGCCCGTGCTGTCGATCAACGACCTGGTCAAGAAAGCCAATGATCCGAACCTCGAAGTCATCGCGCCGGTGGTCGGTGCGCCGGTCTATTGCGACGGCGCGGCCTTCAAGAAGGGCGACGAAGCGCTGCGCGACGCCTATGATGTCGAGCTGGCGAAACTGAAGAAGTCCGGCGAGTTCGCCAAGATCATCGAGCCTTACGGCTTCTCGGCGGCGGCGGCAATGTCGACGAGCCGCGACAAGCTCTGCTCGGCGAAGTAGGTGCGTTCTTCCTTCTCCCCGTTCACGGGGAGAAGGTGGCCCGAAGGGCCGGATGAGGGGCGGCGCCATACTCCGGTTGGTTCGCGCTGCCCCCCATCTGCCTGCCGGCATCTTCTCCCCGTGAACGGCAGGGCTATCGCAGATGGAACGCCGAGGCTTTCGCTCTACGACGTACCCCCACCCCTAACCCCTCCCCACAAGGGGGAGGGAGACTTCCGTTGGCGCTGACCTCGGCAAATTTGCCTGCCTTTCGGCGCCAAAAGGGGAAGTAAGGGCGCGCGGCAGCATTCCCTCCCCCTTGTGGGGAGGGTTAGGGTGGGGGTCCATCTTCGTAAGAATCCAAATGCGATAGCCCTGCCGTGAACGGGGAGAAGGACGCTGGAAGCAACGTGTCGCTAGACATTCAACGCGGAAACTTTCGACCCAATGACCCAATGGTCCGGCTATTTCGGCCTGATATTGCAAGGAGCGCTTGTCACCATCGAGCTGACGCTGACGGGGTCGGTGCTGGCCTTGGTCATGGCCTTTCTTGCCGGGCTGGGGCGGCTGTCGCGGTTTTTCGTGCTGCGGGCGCTGGCCACCGCCTATATCGAGTTCTTCCGCGGCACCTCGATTTTCGTGCAGCTGTTCTGGGCCTATTTCGTGCTGCCCTTTGCCGGCATTTCGCTGACGCCGCTGCAGGCCGGCGTGCTGGCGCTGGGCCTCAATGTCGGCGCCTATGCAGCGGAAGTGGTGCGCGGCGCCATCAAGTCGATCGGCCGCGAACAATATGAGGCGTGCACCGCGCTCAATCTCGGCCGCTGGCAAGCCATGCGCCATGTCATCCTGCCGCAGGCGCTTCTGGTGATGCTGCCAACCTTCGGCAACAACGCCATTGAATTGCTCAAGGCCACCGCCGTCGTTTCGCTAATCTCGCTCGCCGACCTGACCTTCCAGGCGCAGGTGGTGCGCTCGCAGACCGGCAATACTCTGGTGCCGTTCAGCACCATCCTCGTCATCTATTTCGTCCTGGCGCTGCTCATCTCCTGGGGCGTGCGGTCGCTGGAACGCCGCATGGCGCGTGGCCTCGACGGGGTGCGCGTATGATGGATCGGACCTGATAATGGAATGGGATTGGGATTTTGTCCGGCAGATCCTGCCGACGCTGATCGAGGGGGTGAAGATCACCATCCTGGCGACGCTGCTCGGCTCGGTACTGGCGGCGATCGTCGGGCTGGGCATCGCGTTGGCGCGCCGGTCGCCGAACAGGGCTCTGTCGCGCACCGTCGGTTTCCTTGCCGAGTTCATCCGTGGCACACCGCTGTTGGTGCAGCTCTATTTCATCTTCTACGTGCTGCCGGATTTCGGCGTCCTGTTGCCGCCGCTGGTCGCGGGCGTCATCGGTCTCGGGCTGCATTACGGCACTTACACGGCCGAGGTCTACCGCGCCGGCATCGATAATGTTCCGCGCGGCCAGTGGGAAGCGGCCAAGGCCTGCAATCTAAACGCCACCCAGACCTGGACGCACATCATCATTCCGCAGGCAATTCCGCCGATGATCCCGGCGCTTGCCAATTATTTCATCGCCATGTTCAAAGAGACGCCGCTGCTGTCGGCGATCACCGTGCTGGAACTGATGAACCAGGCCAAGAGCGTCGCCAATACCTATTACCGGTATATCGAACCGATCACCTTGGTCGGCGCCTTCTTCCTCGCCATCAGCCTGTTCTCGGTGGTGCTGCTGCGCTGGCTGGAACACCGTTATGGGCGGATCGAACGATGATTGCTGCACCCGAAATCCGCCTGCATTCGGCCCGGCCGCCGCTCGACGCGCGTCCGCTGGAAAAGCGGGTCGGCCTGATCATCCTTGCCACCGACCACACGAGCGAACCGGATTTTCACCGCATGGTGGCAAGCGACCGCATCGGGGTCTATGTCGCGCGCATTCCCTACGCCAACCCGACGACGCCGGACAATTTGCGCAAGATGCAGCCGTCACTGACGGCGGCCGCGGCCCTGATCCTGCCCGACGAGCCGCTCGACGCGATCTGCTATTCCTGCACCTCGGCCTCCGTCGTGATCGGCGATGCCGAGATCGAGGCGGCGGTGCAGGCCGCCAAACCCGGCGCGCCGGTGGTTACGCCGCCGATGGCCGGGGTGCGCGGCCTGAAGGCGCTGGGCGCCAGGACGATCAGCATCCTCACTCCCTATACGGTCGAGACCAGCCGGCCGATGGCGGCCTATTTCACCGAGCATGGTTTCGAAATCGTCAGCTTCACTTGCCTCGGCTTCGAGGATGATCGCGAGATGGCGCGGATTGCGCCGAAATCCTTGGTCGATCTGGCTCGCGAGGCGACGGCCGAACACTCGGACGCGCTGTTTGTCTCCTGCACGGCACTGCGGTCCGCGGCGGCAGTTGTCGGCATGGAAGAAGCCATCGGCCGTCCTGTCGTCACCAGCAACCAGGCGACGGCCTGGAATTGCCTGCGGCTTTGCGACGACGACGAGCCGCGCCCTGAATTCGGCCGTCTGATGACGCTGCCGCTGAACTGATTGATGAGCCATGACCACGTCCAGGATAAGCCTGTCCGAAATCCACGCCGCGCGCGAGCGCATCGCAGGCAAGGTCGAGCGTACGCCGACCGTTCCTTCCCGGAGTCTTTCCCAGCACTTGGACGCTCCTGTTTATCTCAAGCTCGAACACCGGCAGACCACCGGCGCCTTCAAGCTGCGTGGTGCCTCGAACGCAATCGCTTCGCTGACAGAAGAGGAGAAGGCGCGCGGCGTCGTCGCGGCCTCGACCGGCAACCACGGCCGGGCACTTGCCTATGCTGCTCAATTGCAAGGCATCCACGCGACGATCTGCATGTCGCGGCTGGTGCCGCAGAACAAGCTCGACGAGATCCGCCGGCTCGGCGCCGGGATCCGCATCGTCGGCAACAGCCAGGACGATGCGCAGCGGGAGGTCGAACGGCTGGTCGCGGAAGAGGGGCTGATCATGCTGCCGCCTTTCGACCATCCTGCCATTGTCGCCGGGCAAGGCACGCTCGGGCTGGAGATCATCGAACAGGTTCCTGATGCCGCCCTTGTGCTGGTGCCGCTTTCCGGCGGTGGGCTGGCGGCTGGCGTTGCCGCTGCCGTCAAGGGCGTCAGCCCGGCGACGAAGGTGGTGGGCGTTTCAATGGCGCGCGGTGCGGCGATGAAGGCGAGCCTCGACGCCGGACATCCGGTTTTGGTCGAAGAACTGCCGACGCTGGCGGATTCACTCGGCGGCGGCATCGGCCTCGACAACCGGCTGACCTTCTCGATGTGCCGCGACCTGCTCGACAATGTGATCCTGCTCAGCGAGGACGAGATCGCCGCCGGCATCCGCCATGCCTATGAGCAGGAGCGCGAGATCGTCGAAGGCGCCGGCGCGGTCGGCATCGCGGCCGTGCTTGCCGGCAAGGTCAAAGCGAATGGCCCGACGGTGCTCGTGCTGTCCGGCCGCAACATCGATATGACACTGCACCGCAAGATCATCTGCGGCGAAGCAATTGCGGAGAGCGCGGCATGAGCCGGATGACGATCCTCACCGAAGCTGAATTGCGCAAGATCGTGAAGCTTGATCTCGATGCCGTTGCCTGCGTCGAGAACGCGTTTCGCGCGCTCGCCACCTTGCAGGTGGCGATGCCGCCAATCCTCAGGCTCGACATTCCCGAGCATCGCGGCGAGGTCGACGTCAAGACCGCCTATGTGCCGGGCATCGACGGTTTTGCCATCAAGATCAGCCCCGGCTTCTTCGACAATCCGAAGCTCGGCCTGCCCAGCGTCAACGGCATGATGGTGCTGCTGTCGGCGAAAACCGGTCTGGTCGAGGCGCTGCTGCTCGACAATGGCTATCTCACCGACATCCGCACGGCGGCGGCCGGCGCGGTTGCCGCCAAGCATCTGTCGCGGCCGGGTTCCTCCGTTGCCGCGATCTTCGGCGCCGGTGTTCAGGCCGGACTGCAGCTCGAGGCGCTGATGCTGGTGCGGCCGATCACCAAAGCCCGCATCTGGGCAAGGGATGCCGCCAAGGCCGAAGCCGCGGCCGACGCATTGTCCGAAAGACTGGGCATCGCCGTTCACGCCGAGCCCGACGCGGCAAAGGCTGCGGCCGATGCCGACATCATCGTCACCACGACGCCGTCGACCGAGCCGCTGATCAAGGCCGGCTTCGTCTCCGCCGGCCAGCATATCACTGCCATGGGCTCGGATGCCGAGCACAAGAACGAGATCGCGCCGGCGATCCTGCGCATGGCCGATCTCTACGTCGCCGATAGCGCCAAACAGACGCGCCGATTGGGCGAACTGCACCATGCTATCGCGGCGGGCGTGATGGCGTCCGATGCCGAAATCACCGAGCTTGGCCACATCATCGCCGGCGAAAGGCACGGCCGACGCTCGGACAGCGACATCACCATCGCCGACCTGACCGGCACCGGCGTGCAGGACACGGCGATCGCCACGCTCGCCCGCGACCGTGCGCGTGCGGCCAAGACCGGTACGATTTTCGAAAGCTGATGCTGGCCGCAAGGCCCAACAAACGAGGACCAAGAACAATGCAGCCCAACTTGAAATTCTCGCACGGCGAATATGCGGAGCGCCTCGCCAAGACGCGGAAGGCCATGGAAGCCAAGGGCATCGATCTGCTCGTCGTCAGCGATCCGTCCAACATGGCTTGGCTGACCGGCTATGACGGCTGGTCGTTCTATGTGCATCAGGCTGTCATCGTGCCGCCGTCGGGCGAGCCGGTGTGGTACGGGCGCGGCCAGGACGCCAACGGCGCCAAGCGCACCGCCTATCTCGCGCACGACAACATCATCGGCTATGCCGACCACTATGTGCAGTCGACCGAGCGCCATCCGATGGATTTTCTGTCCAGCGTGTTCGCCGATCGCGGCTGGGGCAAGCTCAGCATCGGCGTCGAGATGGACAATTACTGGTTCTCGGCCGCTGCCTTCGCAGCGCTGCAGAAGCACTTACCCTATGCCCGCTTCGTCGACGCCACGGCACTCGTCAACTGGCAGCGCGCGGTGAAGAGCCCGACCGAAATCGACTACATGCGCAAGGCCGCCCGCATCGTGGAAGCGATGCACCAGCGCATCGTCGACAAGATCGAGGTCGGCATGCGCAAATGCGACCTGGTCGCCGAGATCTACGATGCCGGCACGCGCGGCGTCGACGGCAGCGGCGGCGACTATCCGGCGATCGTGCCGCTGCTGCCGTCGGGCGCCGACGCATCGGCGCCGCATCTGACCTGGGACGACCGGCCGATGAAATCGGGCGAGGGCACCTTCTTCGAGATCGCCGGCTGCTATAACCGCTATCACTGCCCGCTGTCGCGGACAGTGTTCCTTGGTAAACCGACGCAGGAATTCCTCGATGCCGAAAAGGCGACGCTGGAAGGCATGGAGGCGGGACTTGCCGCCGCCAAGCCCGGCAACACATGCGAGGACATCGCCAACGCCTTCTTCGCGGTGCTGAAGCGGTACGGCATCGTCAAGGACAACCGCACCGGGTACCCGATCGGGCTTTCCTATCCGCCTGACTGGGGCGAGCGCACGATGAGCCTGCGTCCAGGCGACCGCACCGAGTTGAAGCCCGGTATGACCTTCCATTTCATGACCGGCTTGTGGCTTGAGACGATGGGGCTGGAAATCACCGAATCCATCCTGATCACCGAGACGGGCGTCGAGTGCCTGGCGAATGTGCCGCGCAAACTGGTGGTGAAGAATTGAGCCCGATGTCCAGCCTTCGCCCGTCACCGATCACGCCGACCGTCGATTTCGAGCGCGACGGCGTGCAACACGGTTTCCTGCGCCTGCCTTACAGCCGCGACGATTCCGCCTGGGGATCGGTGATGATCCCGATCTGCGTCATCCGCAACGGCAAGGGGCCGAGCGCATTGCTCACCGGCGGCAATCATGGCGACGAGTACGAGGGCCCGCTGGCGCTCTATGACCTCGCCCGTACGCTCGACCCGAAGCAAGTCAGCGGCACGATCATCATCGTGCCAGCAATGAACTATCCGGCGTTCCGCGCCGGCACACGCACCTCGCCGATCGACAAGGGCAATCTCAACCGCAGCTTTCCCGGCCGGCCCGACGGCACGGTGACCGAGAAGATCGCCGATTATTTCCAGCGCGAGCTTCTGCCCCGTACAGACATCGCGCTCGACTTCCACTCCGGCGGCAAGACGCTCGACTTCGTGCCGTTCTGCGCCGCCCACATCCGGCCCGACAAGGTGCTGGAAGCGAAGGGTTTCGCCGCGGTTGAAGCCTTCTCCGCACCATGGTCGATGAAAATGCTGGAGATCGACGCGGTCGGCATGTTCGACACTGCCGCCGAAGAGATGGGCAAGCTGTTCATCACCACAGAGCTTGGCGGCGGCGGGACTTCGCGCGCGGAAACGGTGCGGATCGCACGTCGCGGCGTGCTCAATGTGCTGCGCCATGCCGGCATCGTCGCCGGCGCGGTCGAGATGCAGCCGACCCGCTGGCTCGACATGCCGTCCGGCGATTGCTTCTCGTTCGCCGAGGACGACGGGATGATCGAAACGATGATCGATCTCGGCGAGCCGGTGGCAGAGAACCAGGTGCTGGCACGTATCCATTCCATAGGCCGCACCGGCGGCGCTCCGCAGGAGATCCGGGCCAAAATGTCCGGTCTGTTGGCGGCGCGGCATTTTCCGGGGCTGGTCAAGGCCGGCGACTGCGCTGCCGTGGTCGCCGTGCTGGTCGATTGACGGTTAGGAAGCCGACGTCGGGAACGGCTCGGTCCTGCCTTTGGGGCGATCGCCGATGGCAAAGACGGCGCTCGCCTCGCTGACGATCGAGACATGATCCTTGGCGGCTGTTCCGGCCGCCGCACTGTCGCCGCGCATGATTGCTGTCACGATGGCGTCATGCTCCTGCCACGACTGGGCCAGCCGGCCGGGCAGCATGAATTGCGCGCGCCGGAAGGGCGCCAGCCGGCCACGGGTCATGACGGTCAGTTCATAAATGTGCTTGCTGTGGGCGCCGCGATAGAGCCGGGTGTGGAATTCGGTGTTGAAAAGCTCATACTCTTCTTCGGCACCGAGCTGCACGAAGCGCGCCGACGCCTGGTGCTCGGCCTCCAGCGTGCGGCGCTCGCCAGCGGTCATGCGCTCGGCCGAGAACCGCGCGCAGATCGCTTCAAGCTCGGCCATGCTTTCGAACATCGAGGCGAGGTGCTCCTGCGTCACCACGGCGACGGTGGCGCCGCGGTTCGGCCGCCTTTCGACCAGCCCCATGGCGCTGAGCCGGCTGAGCGCTTCCCTGATCGGCGTGCGTGAGACGTCGAAGCGGGCGGCAAGCGAGGCCTCGTCGAGCTTTTCGCCCGGGCGCAGGAAACCGGTGACGATCCGGTCGCTGATCGCCCTCACCATCTGATCGACGGTCGTGCCCGACCTGATCAAATTGCGCTTTCCCGACACGTCTCCTCCGTCCAGTCTTTTCGCTAGAGTCGTAAGCCACTCACCGGCTTCGATTCCTCCGCATCTCTGTATGCCTATGTTTTAGCCTTCATGTCAAATTGGCGATTTTGGAGGCAAAAAGTGTATGCAATTGCTCCGGCTTTGTGCAGCCAACATCGGCACACTCATTGATATTGCTGAATAAATCTCATTTCCGAAACTGGCATGCTGATTGCATACACTTCTTTCATTGAGGTGTTAACCGGCCCCAAAGGCCCCACAGAGGGAGCATTCAATGTCCGAGAGATTCATGCTTAGCCGCCGCGACCTGCTCAAGACCTCCGCCGCCGGAGCGGCGCTCGGCCTTGCGTCCGCATCGTTTCCGATCAGCAGGGCCTTCGCCGCGACGGCCACCGTCGGCTTCATCTATGTCGGGCCAAAGGACGATTACGGCTATAACCAGGCGCATGCCGAAGGCGCCGCCACGCTGAAGGGGATCGAAGGAATTTCCGTCGTCGAGGAGGAGAACGTGCCGGAGACGGTCGACGTCCAGAAGACGATGGAATCGATGATCAATCTCGACGGTGCGTCGCTGATCTTCCCGACCTCGTTCGGCTATTTCGATCCGCACATGCTCGCCATGTGCGCGAAATTCCCCGACGTGCAGTTCCGCCATTGCGGTGGCATGTGGAACAAGGACAAGCATCCGATGAATGCCGGTTCCTATTTCGGCTATATCGGCATGGGCCAGTATCTGAACGGCGTCGTCGCCGGTCACACCAGCAAAACCAAGAAGCTCGGCTTCGTCGCGGCAAAGCCGATCCCGCAGGTGCTGCTCAACATCAATTCCTTCCTGCTCGGCGCGCGCTCCGTCGACCCGACCATCACCTGCCAGGTGATCTTCACCGGCGAGTGGTCGCTGGCGGTCAAGGAGGCCGAGGCCACCAATGCACTGGTCGACCAGGGTGCCGACGTCATCACCTGCCATGTCGACAGCCCCAAGGTGGTGGTCGAGACGGCGGCCGGGCGTGGCGCCTTCGTCTGCGGCTATCATGCCAACCAGAGCCCGCTGGCGCCGGAAAAATACCTGACCGGCGCGGAATGGAACTGGGCCAAGGTCTACAAGATGTTCGTCGACGATCTGGTGGCCGGCACGCCGCTGCCCAATTTCACGCGCGGCGGCCTGGCCGACGGCTTCGTCAAGATGAGCCCGCTCGGCCCCGCTGTCGGCGAGGCCGCCCGCAAGCAGTTCGACGGCACGCTGGCCGAAATGATGAAAGGCGGCTTTTCCGTCATCAAGGGTCCGCTGAAGAGCAACAAGGGCGTCGTCGTCGCGACCGAAGGCCAGGCCTTCGCCGAGACCGCGCTCGAACTCGAAAGCATGGACTACCTGGTCGAGGGCGTCGTCGGTTCGACCGCCTGAACCGGATCGGAGACGGCCATGGCAGACACGGTCAGCACTGCGAGCGCACCGGCGCTGTTTGGCGCCAGGAATTATCCGGCGGCGCTCGAATGGGCGGCGCGGCGGGCGGAAGCCTTCGTCATACCGCTCGCGGCGCTGATCGTCGGCATGGCGCTGTTCAGCGTGTTCATCGCGCTGGTCGGCAAATCGCCGGTGCAACTCTACGAGACGATGTGGCGCGGCGGCTTCGGCTCGTGGTTCTCGATCCAGAATTCGCTGTCGCGGGCAGCACCGCTTTTACTGGCAGCGCTCTGCGTGGCGCTGCCGGCCCGGCTCGGCCTCGTCGTCATCGGCGGCGAAGGCGCGATCGTGCTGGGCGGCGTTGCCGCCGCCGCCATCGGCGTCGCGGCGAATGGCGCGCCGGCTTTTGTGGTCATCCTGCTGATGGGCGTGGCGGGCGCGGTCGCCGGCGGCATCTGGATAGGTGCCGTCGGCGCACTGCGCCACTACCGCGCCGTCAACGAAACCATCTCCAGTCTGCTGATGGCCTATATCGCCATCGCGCTGATGAACCATCTGGTCGAAGGGCCGCTGCGCGATCCGGCTTCGCTCAACAAACCCTCGACCGAGCCGCTGGCGGATGCCTACCGCATCGGCAACATTCCAGGCATGGACGTGCACTGGGGCCTGGTCGTCGGCATTCTCGCCTGCCTCCTGTCCTGGCTGTTGATCGAAAAGACGCGCTGGGGGTTTGCCGCCCGCATTGCCGGCGGCAATGTCAGGGCAGCTCAGGTGCAAGGGCTTGCCGTCGGGCCGCTGATCGTCGGCTTCACCGGGCTGGCCGGCGGCTTCGCCGGGCTGGCCGGCATGCTGGAGGTCGGCGCCGTGCAAGGCAGCGCCAACGCCTCGCTCGCCGCCGGCTATGGCTATACCGGCATCCTCGTCGCCTTCCTCGCTCGCCACAATCCGCTCGCCATCATCCCGGTCGCTTTCCTGCTCGGCGGTATCGGCGCTTCCGGCGGGCTGATCCAGCGCCGCATGGACCTGCCCGACGCCACCGTGCTGGTGCTGCAAGGCATGCTCTTCGTCGTCATCCTGTTCAGCGAAACCTTTTACGGCCGCTTCAAGGTCTTCAATCCCGATCTGTGGAAGAGAGGCTCCTGATGGACGCGACCGAGATCGGCCTGTGGGGCGTGCCGCTCGCCATTCTCGGCGGCGCCATCCGCGTTTCGACGCCCTTCATCTTCGTCTCGCTCGGCGAAGCCATCACCGAACGCTCCGGCCGCATCAATCTTGGCCTCGAAGGCACGCTGGTCTTCGGTGCGATGACTGCCTACGCCGTCGCGGTGATGACCGGCTCGCCATGGCTCGGCGTGCTGGCTGCCGCCGGTGCCGGTCTTTGCTTCGGCCTGTTCCACGGCTGGATCTGCAAATTCCGCGGGGTTAACGACATCGCCATCGGCATCGCGCTGATGCTGTTCGGCTCCGGTCTCGCCTTCTTCTTCGGCAAGCCGTTTATCCAGCCCTCGGCACCAGACCTGCCGGCCATCGCCTTCGGTGGCTGGTCGGATATCCCGCAGGTGCAGGCGGCGCTCAACGTCAACATCCTGTTCCTGATTGGTGCCGCACTTGCCGTGTTCCTATGGTGGGCGTTCCGCAACACCCGCGCCGGCCTGATCGTGCGCGTCGTCGGCGACAGCTCCGATGCGGCGCGCGCCATGGGCCTCAATCCCAACACCGTGCGCCTGCTTGCGACAGGTGTCGGCGGTGCGCTCGCCGGCATCGGCGGCGCCTATCTGTCGCTCTATTATCCCGGCAGCTGGACCGAACGCATCTCGTCGGGGCAGGGTCTGATGGCGGTGGCGCTGGTCATCTTCGCGCGCTGGAATCCGCTCGGCTGCTTTGCCGCGGCACTATTGTTCGGCGGTGCGGGAGCGCTAGGCCCGGCGTTGCAATCGGTCGGGGTCACGCAGGGCTACTACCTCTTCTACGCCGCGCCTTACATCCTCACGCTCATCATCATGATCGCCACCTCGTCGCCGAGCCGCTCGCTTGTCGGCGCGCCGGGCGAATTGTCGATCACCAAATGACTGGAGTTTTTCCGATGAACGCCAGAGCCGAGATCACCCAGCGCTACATCGACGCCGACCCTTATCCATGGCCTTATAATGGCGAGCTCCGGCCGGACAATACGACACTGATCATCATCGACATGCAGACCGATTTCTGCGGGCCGGGCGGCTATGTCGATCATATGGGCTACGATCTTTCGCTGGTGCGGGCGCCGATCGAGCCGATCAAGTCGGTGCTCGCAGCCATGCGGGCCAAGGGCTACACCATAATCCACACGCGCGAGGGCCACCGGCCCGATCTCGCCGACCTGCCGGCCAACAAGCGCTGGCGTTCGCGCCGCATCAATGCCGGCATCGGCGACCCCGGACCTTCCGGGCGCATCCTGGTGCGCGGCGAACCCGGCTGGGACATCATCCCCGACCTCTATCCGGCGGCGGGCGAACCGATCATCGACAAGCCGGGCAAGGGCTCGTTCTGCGCCACCGACCTCGAGCTGATCCTGCGCCAGCGCGGCATCGAAAACATCGTGTTGACCGGCATCACCACCGATGTCTGCGTCCACACGACGATGCGCGAGGCCAACGATCGCGGCTTTGAATGCGTCATGCTGGAGGATTGCTGCGGCGCGACCGATTACGGCAACCATCTCGCCGCGATCAAGATGATCAAGATGCAGGGCGGCGTGTTCGGCGCGGTGTCGAATTCGGCATCCTTCGTCGCGCAGCTGCCGTGAGGACACGATCTTGAGCGGAAGCATCGGCAAGAAAGCCGTCGGCGTCGAGACCATCGGCATGACCATGCGCTTCGGCGCTTTCACCGCGCTGGACGACGTCTCGATCAAGGTGCCGGCGGGATCGTTCCATGCGCTGCTCGGCGAAAACGGCGCCGGCAAGTCGACGCTGGTCAAATGCATGACGGGTTTTTACCATCCGACCGCCGGCGACATGCTGGTCGATGGCCGCGAGGTCGCGATCGCCAGTCCGAAGGATGCCTCGGCGCTCGGGCTCGGCATGGTCTACCAGCACTTTACCCTGGTCCCGTCGCTGACCGGTGCGGAAAACCTGGTCATTTCGCGCGAGAAGGTGCCCGGCGTCATCGACTGGCGCAAGGAGCGCGCCGCACTTGCGCAATTCATGCAGCGTATGCCGTTCAAGCTGCCGCTCGACGTCAAGGTGGCGGAACTTGCGGCCGGCGAGAAGCAGAAGCTCGAAATCATCAAGCAGCTCTATCTCGGCCGCAGTTTCCTGGTGCTCGACGAGCCGACTTCGGTGCTCACTCCCGGCGAGGCACACGAAGTGCTTGGCCTGGTGCGCGACATGACCAGGACCGGCGACCTCACCGTGCTGATGATCTCGCATAAATTCCACGAGGTGACGGCCTTTGCCGACGATATCACCGTGCTGCGCAAGGGCAGGCTGACCGGAACCGGAAAGGTCTCCGAACTTTCCCACAAGCAGATGGCGGCGATGATGATCGGCGACCAACCGATCGCCGCACTCGACAGCCGCGCCCCGGTGCCGGCCGGCGCCAGACAGGTGCTGACGGTAAAGTCGCTGAAGGCGCCCGACCGCACCGGTTTGAAAACCATCGACATCGGCGAACTCGATGTGAAATCGGGTGAGATCGTCGGCGTTGCCGGCATCTCCGGCAACGGCCAGAAGGAGTTTCTCGAAGTCCTTGCCGGACAGCGGGCGCGCAATGGCGGCGACGTTCTGGTGAAAGGCTCGCCCTACGGCGCCAGCCGCAGCGAGGCGCGCACGCTCAATGTCCGCTTCATTCCGGAGGAGCCGTTGCGCAATGCCTGCGCACCGAAGATGACGGTGGCGGAAAACATGGCCTTCCGGACCTTCGACCTCAACGAGGCCGGCAAGCCGGTCAACTGGATCAGGGTGAGTGCGATCAGGGACTACGCGGCCCGCCTGGTCGAACAGTTCAAGGTCAAGACGGCCTCGCTCGCTTCGCCGATTTCGTCGCTGTCAGGCGGCAATGTGCAGCGCGCCGTGCTGGCGCGCGAGCTGACCGGCGAGGTCGATTTGCTCATCGTGTCCAATCCCTGCTTCGGCCTCGACTTCTCTGCCGTCGCCGAAATCCGCGCCCGCATCATGAAGGCGCGCAACGCCGGTGCCGCCGTGCTTTTGATGTCGGAGGACCTTGATGAGCTGCTTGAGCTCTCGGACCGCATCTTCGTCATGTCGGATGGCGCGCTGGTCTATGAAACGCCGATCGCGCAGGCGAGCGTGCAGACGATCGGCGAGCACATGGCGGGACATCATTGATGGCTGGGATCGACGCACTGCCGTTTCCGTTTGTGTTCAAGCCTGAGGCGATGGCGCTGGTCGTCATCGACATGCAGCGCGACTTTGCCGAACCTGGCGGCTTCGGCGCCAGCCTCGGCAATGACGTCAGCCGGGTCACGGCGATTGTGCCGACGGTGAAGAGGCTGATCGAGGGGTTTCGCGCCGCTGGCTTGCCGGTGATCCACACGATGGAGTGCCACAAGGCAGACCTTTCGGATCTGCCGCCGGCCAAGCGCAATCGCGGCAATCCGTCGATCAGGATCGGCGATGTCGGGCCAATGGGTCGTGTGCTGATCGTCGGGGAGCCGGGAACGGCGATCCTCGATGAACTTGCCCCACTGCCTGGCGAGATCGTCATCGAAAAACCCGGCAAGGGCGCGTTCTATGCCACCAGCTTCGGCGACGACCTCAAGCGGCTCGGCGCACAGCAGCTAGTCTTTGCCGGGGTGACGACGGAGGTCTGTGTGCAGACGACGATGCGCGAGGCCAACGACCGCGGCTATGAATGCCTTCTGGCGGAGGATGCCACTGAGAGCTATTTTCCGGAGTTCAAGGCGGCAGCCCTTGCCATGATCAGGGCGCAGGGCGCCATCGTCGGCTGGACGGCAACGACGGACCAGGTGCTCGAGGGACTTTCCAATGCCTAACGTCGCATACGCGGCTCTCATCCAAGGGGGCTGGCGTGATCTGCCATTCGAGCATTTTCGCGAAGGCATCACAGTGCATTGGCTGCTCAAGGGTGGGCCGATGGAACCGTCGGTCGCCATCCTGAACTACCGGGCTGGCGCCAGCGTGCCGCGTCATCGCCATGCCGGGCTGGAGACGATCATCGTGCTGGAAGGCACGCAGAGCGACGAGAACGGCGATCATGCCGCGGGCAGCGTGATCCTGAACCCGGTCGGAACCGAGCATTCGGTGTGGACCAAGGATGGCTGCGTCGTGCTCATCCAGTGGAACCTGCCGGTAGTCATTCTGGGCGAGGCCAAATGAGCGAAATCCGCTTCGACATAGCGAGCCTGCACGTTGCCTATCAGGCCGGCGTCGGCATTGGCGAGGTGATCGATGTGGTCCATGCGCGGCTCGCGGCGGCCGATGACCCCGGCATCTTCATCCATCTGGCGAGCAGGGCGGAGTTGCTTGCCGAGGCGGAAAAGCTCGGCCCGTTCGATCCCGCGGCAAAGCCGCTGTGGGGCGTGCCGTTCGCGGTCAAGGACAACATCGATGTTGCCGGCATGCCGACCACGGCGGGTTGTGCGGAATATGCCTACTTGCCGGCGAAAGACGCCACCGTCGTCGCGCGGCTCAAGGCCGCCGGCGCGCTGGTTGTCGGCAAGACCAATCTCGACCAGTTCGCCACCGGCCTGGTCGGCGTTCGCACGCCCTATCCAATCCCGAGGAATGCGATCGACCCGAAACTGGTGCCGGGCGGTTCCTCGTGCGGCTCGGCCGTGGCGACGGCGCGCGGCATCGTCTCCTTCGCGCTCGGCACCGATACCGCCGGTTCGGGGCGCATACCCGCCGGCCTCAACAACATCGTCGGGCTGAAGCCGAGCGTCGGCGCGCTATCAGCCGCCGGCGTCGTGCCGGCCTGCCGGACGCTCGACTGCGTCTCGGTCTTCGCGCTCACCGTCGATGACGCCTATCACGTGTTCGAGGCGGCGGCGGCAAAGGACGACGCCGATCCCTATTCGCGTGACCTCTGCATTCAGGCTCTTGCCGCGCGCCCGCCGGTGCTGACTGTCGGCGTGCCGGCCAGGGCGGACTGGACCTTCTTCGGCGACGAGGCGATGCAGGCGGGTTTCGAGGCCGCTCTTGCCTCGCTGGAGACGCTGGGCTGCCGGCTGGTCGAAATCCCGTTCGGTGATTTCTACGCCACCGCCACTCTGCTCTACGAAGGCGCCTGGGTGGCCGAGCGTTACGCCGCGATCAGGGACTTCATGGATGCCAACGAGGCCGCCATGCATCCGGTGACGCGGCAGATCATCGGCGGTGCGCGAAAACTTTCCGCTGCGGACGCTTTCAAGGGGCTCTATGCCCTGCAAGGCTATAAGGCCAAGCTTGCGCCGGTCATCGCCTCGGTCGACGTTTTCTGCGTGCCGACCGCGCCGACGCACTACACAGTCGAAGCGGTGCTGGCCGATCCGATCGTCACCAACAGCCGGCTCGGCACTTACACCAACTTCGTCAATCTGCTCGACATGTGCGGCATTGCCGTGCCGAGCGGAACCCGCAGCGACGGTCTGCCGATGAGCGTCACCTTGCTTGCCGCGGCGGGCAAGGACCACCTGACTGCGTCGCTTGCGCGCGATGTCCATGCGGCAAGCGGCCTTGCGCTTGGTGCTATCGGCTGGCCGCAGCCGCAGCGCGGCGATGTTCTGGCGGGCGTGGATGAAGGCACGATCGAGCTGGCCGTGGTCGGCGCGCATCTGTCGGGGATGGCGCTGAACGGCCAGCTGCAGCAGCTCGGCGCAATGTTCGCCCGGGCTGCAAGAACGGCGCCGCTCTACCGGCTTTACGCGCTCGCCGGCCAGTCGGTGCCGCGACCGGGGCTCGAACGCATCTGCAACGGCAAGGGGACAGCGATCGAGGTCGAAGTCTGGCGGCTCTCGCCGCAAGCCTTCGGCCGTTTTGTTGCCGCGATCCCGCCGCCGCTAGGCATCGGCACGCTTCTGCTTGATGACGGAACTTCGCCGAAAGGCTTCCTCGTCGAAAGTGCCGGTCTCACCGATGCAAAGGAGATTTCGCATTTCGGCGGCTGGCGCAATTTCATGGCGGGTCAGCTGCAGCGAAGCTGACGCTATCACTCGACCTTTTGCCTAAACTTCGAATGGCAGCTCGAGCAATCCTGCAAGATGAGATGCAGGAGGTGCTCCGCCGGCAATTTAGTGGGATCGGCTTCCGCGAGTGATGGTCGCTTGCCAAGCAGGCTGCCACCGCCCATCGCCAGGCCGGAACCCATTCTCATGTCGTCGGTGATGCGCGGCGGCGCCCGCTCGGCGTCGGAGGCCAAGGCGCTGGCCAGCGTCCCGATGTGGCGAGCCAGCTCTTCGAACTCCGCGCGGGCGGGGTCGATATCCGGCCTGGCGCCTGAAGGCGCGCCCAATGTCGCGCTGGGGAATTCGGCAATCAGGGCAGGGCCGGTGCGGGCGCGGATGGTCTCGGCCGCCGCCTTGAAGGCCGCGGCGTCGTACGCCTGCTTGCCGTCGAACATCCCAGCGATCGCCTTTGCCGCCGCGGCCATTTCCTTCATCGAGGCCTGGCGAGCCTGGATGACCGCATCACGACCCGAATGGGCGGCGGCGAGCACGACAGAGACGCAGGCAAGCGACAGGACCGCTATGATAGCTGCTCGTCTCATCGTTGGCACATAAGGAGCTAGAGAATTCTTGTGACCAGACTGTCCAGTCGGGAGTTCTCGCGATAGGCAAATCGGACCACAACGGCACCTAAGACGCCAGTGGTGGCACCGCCTATCACGTCGGTGAGATAGTGGGTGCCGATATAAATTCTCGACCAGCAGATCAGCAATGCCATGATGGAGAGGGCCAGCGTCCGGCGCGGCAGACCTTGCATTGCAAGAGCCGCAACAACCGCAAAGCTGGCTGTCGCGTGGTCGGAGGGAAACGACCAGTCGGCGCTGGGCGCAATCAGCAGATGCGTCACGCCGGCATCGTAGGGCCGCAGCCGGTGGACGAATAGCAAAATGAACTGATTGATCGCCAGACCGAGCAGGAACGCCAAGCCGGCGGACAAGGCAGCATGGCGCACATGGTAGCGGTCGGCCTTTGCCCACCATTGCAGGGCAACAGCCAGCACCATCAGCGGAACGCCGATTTGTGAGACGACGATCATTGCCTTATCAAGAAAAGGGCTGATCCCGGCTGCCGCGTTGATCCAGTGGGTTAGAGCTGCATCCATCGTTTCTCGTTTCCGCTGTTGTCGATCGCAAGGTGAATTTCGTGAAAGCAGTAGACGAACGCCGCATCCATCAGATTTTCGAGCTCAGCATCTGGCTTAAAGGGGCGCATGCCCTGATCGAATGCGTGGGCGGGATCCTGCTTTATGTCGTCACCACCGACGCCATTGCCTCCTGGGTCAATACATTCACCCAAGAGGAATTGATCGAAGATCCGAACGATTTCATAGCTGGCTATCTGTCGCAGATGGCAAGCCACTTTTCCGTCGCCAGCAAGGAGTTTTATGCCTTCTACCTACTTAGCCACGGCCTGATAAAACTGCTGCTCGTTGTCGGGCTTTTGAGAGGCAAGCTGTGGTCGTATCCGGCATCGCTTGCGGCGCTGGGCGCATTTATGTTCTATCAAGTCTACCGCTACTCCTACACCCATTCGTTCGGCCTGCTTGTCCTGACCGTATTCGATGCTGTCGTCATGGTGCTGATCTGGCATGAATGGAAGGTCGTGCGGCAGCACAAGCCGGCATGACAGCGAAGTTTGCACGTCAGCCGCTCCGATTTTCAATCCACCTCACTGGGCGACGCCTTGTCCTGCCAGCTCGTCGATGATCGGGCAATCCGGCCGCTCGTCGCCGTGGCAGTGACTGACCAATTGGTGAAGCAAGCCGCGCAATCCGACCAGTTCGGCGATCTTCCTGTCGACCTCGACCAGCTTGGCTTTCGCGATCGCCTTCACGTCGGCGCTGTCACGTTCCCTGTCCTGGTACAGCGACAGCAGCTGGCGGCATTCGTCGACCGAAAACCCCAGGCTTCGCGAGCGCTGCAGGAAGCGCAGCCGGTGAATATCGGCCGTCGAGTAATCGCGATAGCCATTGTCTGTCCGGGCCGGGTGCAAGAGCCCGATATCCTCGTAGTAACGGATCGTCTTGGCCGGCAGGCCGGATTTTTCGGATGCGACGCCGATGTTCATGGCGGAAATCTCCTTTATCGGAGGAAATAGACCTTCCAGTGGATGGAAGGTCAACATGATGTGGCGATTTTGGATGCCTGACGCAACCGCCCGCCCGCTCCAACCGTTTGCCTGCCAGCACATACTGAACCTTCGGGAAGAAATCGGTCCTCGGAAACGTTTTTACCGAACAGTGCTCAAAACCCGGTGTTCGACACCGGGTGCCGATGAGCAAAGACCCTCCGGCGCTGGCTCGACGCAACACCGCGCAGACGCCGAGGAGACAGAACATGCCCGTCAAGGCCTATATCAACCGGATCGCGACAGCGGTGCCGGAGTACGAGGTTCATCAATTCTACCTGCGTTTCGCGGCCTCCATGCTCGCGGCCGATCGCCGGAGGATCTTCGAACGCATGGCCGATCTTGCCGGCATCGAGCACCGATATTCCTGCTTTGCGCCGGCGTCCGACCCCGAGGGACCGTCCGCCGACCTGGCCGGAACCTTCATCCGGGGCGCGTTTCCCGGAACGGCGGCGAGAATGGCGATGTTCGACGATGCCGCACCTGTTCTGGCGCAAAAGGGCATCGACGGATTGCAGCTTGGCGACGCTTCCCGCATCACCCATTTGATCGTCACCACCTGCACCGGCTTTTCGGCGCCGGGCATCGATCTCGAGCTGGTTGCGCGTTGCGGGCTGCCGAACGGGATCGAACGCACGATGATCGGATTCATGGGTTGCTATGCGGCGATCAACGGCCTCAAGCTGGCCCGCCACATCGTCCGCTCCGACCCGCAGGCCAAGGTCCTGCTGGTCAATGTCGAACTCTGCACGATGCATCTGCGACAGACCACCGAGCTGGAAAAACTGCTGTCGTTCTGCCTTTGGGGCGACGGCTGCGCGGCTGCGCTCATCACTGCCGAGCCGGCCGGCATCGAGCTCGATAGCTTTCACTGTCTGGTGGCGAGGGAACGGCGGGACCTGATGCGCTGGAACATTCGCGACCACGGCTTCGAAATGGTTCTTTCCGGCCAGGTGCCGGCAGCGATTCATGAAGCGTTGCGGAACAGCCAGGCCGCCATCCTCGGAGGCCGATCGGCTAAAGACATCGACCTTTGGGCCGTGCACCCGGGGGGACGTTCGGTTCTCGATGCCGTCGAAAGGGCTCTGGAACTGGAGCCCACTGCGCTGGAACCATCGCGCGAGGTGTTGCGCCAGTATGGGAACATGTCGTCGGCGACCGTCATGTTCGTGATTAAGGAGATGCTGAAGGCGCCACCCGGCCTGCTCGGTTGCGGCATGTCGTTCGGACCCGGGCTGACGGCCGAAACCATGCTCTTTCGAACGGTGTCATGAGCGGCCTGGAGCACCGGCAGCTTGCGCCGGAAATCCTCGACGGACTTGCGGCCGAAGATCCGCGAGCGCTGGCCGCGCGCCGCGACGTTCGGCGCATCAATATGCTAATGTTTCAGGCGCCGATCATGACGTCGTTGCTCAGGAGGTTTGTGCCAAAGCCGCCACGCCGCATTCTGGAGATCGGCGCCGGCGATGGCTCCTTCATGCTGGCGGTGGCGCGGCGCGTGGCCAGGCATTGGCCCGGGGTCGAACTGGTGATGCTCGACCGCGTCGGCCTCCTCACCGCGCAATTGCGCGGCGATTTTGACCGGCTGGGATGGAAGGCGGAAGGCGTCACCGCCGATGTCTTCGACTGGGCAGGAAAGATCGAGGGCGCGCGGTTCGACGCCGTCACCGTCAATCTGTTTCTGCATCATCTCGACGATGCGCAACTCGTGCGTCTGTTTTCGCTGATCGGGCCGAAAGCCCCGTTGCTCATTGCGACAGAGCCGCTGCGGGCGAAACTGCCGCTGGCCGCGACCCGTCTTCTGCCGGCAATCGGCGCCAACGACGTCACACGAAACGATGCGGCGCAAAGCGTGCGTGCCGGCTTTCGCGGCAGCGAGCTTTCCCGTCTCTGGCTTGCGGCGAACGGCAAACCGGTCGAGGAACGACGCGCCGGCCTGTTTTCCCACATTTTCGTCGGCGCCAGCGCCGGCAACGACCCATGACGGGATTGTCGACCCATGACGCGATCATCATAGGCGCCGGCCCGGCGGGCACATCCGTCGCGCTCACGCTGGCCCGGCGCGGATGGGCCGTGGCAATTGTGGAGAAGAGTGCGTTTCCACGCCGCAAGGTCTGCGGCGAATACATCTCGGCAAGCAATCTTGCGCTTCTCGACCGGCTCGGGATCGGCGATGCCTGGCGTACCAATGCCGGCCCCGAAATCCGCCGCGTCGGCCTGTTTTCCGGCGAGACCTGCGTCGAGGCGGCAATGCCTGGTGCAGGAGCTGGGCCTCGTGGGAAAGACAGCTTCGGCCGGGCGCTCGGCCGGGACATTCTCGATTCTCTGCTTTTGCAAGCGGCGCGATCGGCGGGTGTCGAAATCTTTCAACCCTGCCGCGCCGTCGCCATCGAGCGGGATCGCGAGATGCAACGGGTGCGAATTCAAGCCGGGGATGAAGCGGCGATATTGCGAGCGCCGGTGATTGTCGCCGCACACGGCTCGTGGGAACCGGGACCATTGCCCAGCCAGCTCGCAAAGGCCAATCGCCCGTCGGACCTGCTCGGCTTCAAGGCGCATTTCACCGGGTCGTCCCTGCCGCCGGATTTGATGCCTCTGCTGGCCTTCCCCGGCGGCTATGGCGGCATGGTTTCGGCGGATCATGGCCGGTTGTCGATCTCGTGCTGCATCCGGCGCGATATGCTCGCGCGGCTGCGCAAACAATATGGCCCCAAACAACGGAGCCACGTGTCGGCCGCCGATGCGGTCTCGCGCCATCTCGTGGACTCGTGCCGAGGCGTCAGGAACGCCCTGGAACCGGCTCTCCTCGACGGTCCGTGGCTTGCCGCAGGTCCGATCCGGCCGGGAATTCGCTCGTGCTACGAAGAGGACATCTTCCGCGTCGGCAATGCAGCTGGAGAGTCTCATCCTGTCATCGCCGAGGGCATCTCGATGGCGCTTCAGTCCGGCTGGCTGCTGGCTTGCGAACTCGCATGCGCGCCAAGTGGCCGGGCAGGGCGCGAGGCTGCCGCCACACGCTACGGGGCGGCCTGGAAAAGACTGTTCTCGACACGGGTCTACGCCGCCGCGGCCGTTGCCGGAATTGCCCTTCGCCCCGGCAGCGCCACCTTGATGGCAGCGATCGTCCGGAATTTCCCGCAGACACTGACGCTGGGCGCGCAACTGAGCGGCAAGACCAAGCCGGTTCCCGGCTTCGTCTGACAGGGATTGGCAGCGGCTGCTCCCTTCCCCTCGGAAATTGCCATCGCATAGTCGTATGCTTGACGGTGTCTACGGCTTCAGGTTCGCAGGTATTTGACCAGGGCTGCAATCGCGAGCAAGAGGGCGACGAACACCAGGACCCAGACGAGCGCCATGCCGCCCATCATCCACGTACCCATTGGACCATTCATCATTGCAATCACCTTGCTGTCAGTGAAAGCCCGCCTTAGTCGGTAAGCATCGGCGATTGCGCAGGGAATTAGCTCGCCGTGGATTTCGGTCAAGACGACGAGGAAACCCGATCGGCCGCCCTGTCGCCCTTGTCCCGGCAACCGGAAGTGTCTTGTCCTGCCAACGGAGTGTCGACCACGTCCTGGTCGTCTTACATACCTCCGCCGCAGCCGTCCGAGAGATCCCAGACGTCGACGACCTGCTTGCCGGTGAAACCGTGCTCGCGGATCAGGAACTTCGCCAGCCCGCCATACACTTTCCAGCGCCAGCATGGGCAGCAGCAAGGGCCTTTCTCGTTGGAATTGGCCATCGCATAGTCGTAGGCCTGCTGCTCGTCGCCGGAGAGCTTCACATCGTAGTAGGGCATCATCTTCTGTGCGATGCCGGCCTGAATATCGTACGGATCGCTTGGGATCATCGCGATGTCGCGGTACCTGGCCAGGCCGCTCACCTGCTCGGCATAGCGCTTCATCTCCATCGGGCTGCAGCACGAGCCCGTGATCCGCGACATCGCCGGCATGGTCGCGATCGACTCGGTGAATTTGGCCGAACACGTGCTGTTGCCGTTCTGGCTGAGATATTTGAAACGGCGCAGCAGATCGGCATCCCCATCGGCCATCGCCAGATCCGGCCCCTTGAGGAAGCTCAGGACCACGGCGGCGCAAAAGGCGCCGCCCAGAACAACCGTCCGTCGGTTTAGGTAGCATATTCGGCTCATTTGCTGCTCCTCGCCTGCTGGATCAGTTTCTTCATCGTTGCCAGGTCGGTCGCACCGGGGAAAATCTGCTCGCCAACGACGAAGCTTGGCGTTCCGCTGATCTTCAGCGCCTGTGCCAGTTGCGTATTCCGGTCGATCGACGCCTGGATGTCGGGCCGCTGCATGTCGGTCTTGAGTTTAGCCACGTCGAGACCGACGTCGGCAGCCACCTTCAGCACGACCGCTTCGGTCACCCGCGTCTTCACCGCATACAAGGCCTTATGGAACGCCATGTATTTGCCCTGGCGCACTGCGGCGAGAGCCGCCTTGGAAGCAAATACGGAATCCGTGCTGAGGATCGGGAATTCCTTGTAGACGATCTTGAGCTGCGGATCGTCGGCCATTGCCTGCGCCATGATCGGCGCGACCTGCCGGCAATAGGGGCAGTTATAGTCAAAGAACTCGACCATGGTGACGTCGCCTTCGGCGTTGCCGCCGACCGGGCTCGCCGGGTCCCGGAAAATCTCGTCCGCCTTGTCCGTCAAAGCGGCTTTCGCCTCTTTTGCCGCAGCCTCGCGCTGACGGGCGTCGAGGCTCTGCAGCGCCTCCATGACGACTTCGGGATGCGCGAGGATATAATCGTGGATACGCTGGTCGAACTGGTCCTGGGACATCTCGCCCGCGGCGATCGCCTGACCGTTGAGACCGAGCGCGAGCCAAACGGTCGCGCCGGCCAGTATGAAGGCATGGGCCATTTTGCCGATGGCTCCGCGCAATGGGTTGGACTTGTGGATCACAGGCTTCTCCCTCCCTCTGTTTCGCCGGACCGCCGGCACGTGCGAATGGTGCTCAGAACATGTCCTTGATTTTCGCCCACCATCCCGTTTCCTGCTCATGGTGCGGGCGCTCGACATTGTTGGTGAGCGCATTGACGAAGGTGACGAGATTGACGGACGCGAAATCCAGGCCATGGAAATTCGCCCGCCAGCGGCCCTCCTTGTCGATCACATGGGTGACGATGCCATGCATCTGATAGCCGTCATCGGTCAGCGTGAACTTGTGGCCGAAGGCCTCCGCCAGTCTGCGGGTCGCATCCTCCGGCTGATCCTCGGTCGTGGTCAGGAACAGCCAATTGACGGGATCGAGCCCGTGCGCCGACCCGTAGGAGTGCAGCACGTCGGGCGTGTCTTTCTTTGGATCGGTGGTGATGCTGACAAAGATGACCTGATTCTTCATCGGCGTGCCGTTCACCATGTTCTGGACATCGGCGATCTTCTCGGCATGCAGGGGACACACATCCGGGCACGACGTGTAGATGAAGTGGAGGACGACCACCTTGCCGCGCAGATCCGCCGTTCGCACGACACGCCCATCGGCGGTGCGCAGTGTGAAATCAGGCGCCGGCTTGTCGATCTGCTGGAAATATTTCTCATCGCTTTGCAGCATGGCGTCGACATCGTCGAGTGAGTGCGCCCGCGCACCGTAGGCGAAGCCCGCGACCAGTGCTGCGAGCGCGACCAGCAGCACACGCATCCATCCTTTCCAGCTCGATTGGATGTGCATCGGTCACTTCCTTTCCGGGTTGGCGGCGATGCGGCCGCGGAGGAAGTCGACCATGTCGGGCGCGTCCCATTCGGCCGGCCCAATCAACCGGCCGATTTCCTTGCCGTCGCGGTCGATCAGCAGGGTCATCGGAAGGCCGACAGCGCCGAGCGTGAACATCGCCTTCGCGGAACTGTCGATGTTGAGGGCGAGGTGTGTGACCCCGATCTCGCCATAGAACATTTTGACGGCGTCAGGTCCGGCACGGTCCATCGACAGCGCGACGACCTCGAAATCCGGACCGCCGAGCTTGGCCTGCAGACGATCGAGCGTCGGCATCTCCTTGCGGCAGGGCGCGCACCATGTCGCCCAGACGTTAAGCAGCACGACCTTGCCGTGGAAATCCGCAAGCATTTTCGGCTTGCCATTGCCATCCTCGAAGCTGATTTCCGGCACGGGGACGGGCGCCTCGTGAACGGCAAAGTTCTGCGGCGGCTCAGCGGCTGATACCGGCCACGAAAACGCCAGCAGCATGCCAACCAGGACCATGGCTAGTTTGCTCACAATGTCCTCACTCGGTCGCGTAGACGGTGGGCGCCTTGCCGTCCTTGGTGAAGGCGTAGACGACGAAGGGGCCTTGCTTCTCGCCACCCATGCCTGGGGCGCCGGCCGGCATGCCGGCGAGCGTTATGCCGGTGATGGCAGGGCGCTCGGTCAAAAGCTTCTTGACGATCTCGACCGGCACCAGGCCATCGACGATATAGCCGTCGACCATCAGCGTGTGGCAGCCTTCGAGGTCGGCCGGCACGCCGGCATCGCTGCTGATCTGGGAGAGATTGTTGACCGGCTTGATGTCGACCTTGAAGCCGTTGTGCTCGAGATAGTTGGCGTAGGACTCGCAGCAGCTGCATTGCGGGTTCTTGTACATGACGGCGTTGATCGTTGCGGCGAAGGCGGGCAGCGGCGTTGCGATCAGCAGGGACAGTGCGGCAAGGCGGTAGGTCAGTTTCATTGCAGTTCTCCTTGATTGGATAAAAGTTTCAGGTCACGCGGAAGACGGTCATCAGACCCGCCATCTGGTGATCGGCGACATGGCAGTGCAGCATCCAGTCGCCCGGATTGTCGGCGACGAAGGCGCATTCGATCGTATCCTTGGGGGCGAGCAGCACCGTGTCTTGCCATTGCCGGTGCGGCACCGGCGAGCCGTTGCGCGAGATGACCGACAGGCTGAAGCCGTGGACGTGCATGGGATGCCACCAGGCGGTTTCGTTGCGCATGGTGAGATGGCAGGTGGCGCCGCGTTTCAGCGTGAACTGCGGCGCCATGCCGGCATGGCCGTCGCCGGTCATCGACATGCCGTTGATCGCCCAGGCCGCACCGCCGTTCATGCCCATCATCCCCATGCCCATCATGCCGCCGACGCCCTTGAGCTTGCCGCCGCCCATCATGCCGCCCTGCAGGACGATCTCCTGGCGCTCGGCGCCAGCGAGGTCGGGCTGGGGCAAGGGGTTGCGCGGCAGGCCGACAGGCGTGTCGAGCGGATGGGTTCTCAGCGGCGGCGCTGCGTCATAGGCCAGCGTGGTCAGCGTATAGGCGAGGCCGTCGTAGAAATCGTCGATCACCGCGTGGCGGCTGCCGGGGTGGCCCTGCATGTCGAGCACGATGTCGATGCGCATGGCGGGCGCCAGCACCAGGCGACCGCCCTCCGGTTCATGCGGATCGCAGGGCTGGCCGTCGATGGCGACCACGACCGGACGGTGGCCTTCGAAGCGCAGCGCCATCATGCGGGCAAGCGAGGCATTGGCGAGCCGCAGCCTGACGCGCTCGCCGGCCTTCACGCTCCGATCGCCTGGCCCCGTGCCGTTGACGGTGACGACATTGCCGACGCGGCCCGACATCGACGCATCCATGGCACTGCCGAAGCCGCCGGCGATCTGCCCATCGGCCGCAAGCCGCCAGTCCTGCAGCAGCCACAGAATGTCACGGTCGACGGCGACCGGCTCGACCTCCTCGACGACCAGTGCGCCGGCAAGGCCACGGCCGAGCTGGACCAGGCTGTTGGCGTGCGGGTGATACCAGAAGGTGCCGGCATCGGGCGGGGTGAATTCATAGATGAAATTTTCACCTGGCCTGATCGGCTTCTGCGTCAGGCCGGGCACGCCATCCATCGCGTTCGGCAGCCGGATGCCATGCCAGTGAACCGTGGTGTCTTCGTCCAGTCCGTTCTCGACGATGATCCGAGCGGGCTGCCCCTGGCGCAAGCGCAGTGTCGGGCCGGGGACCGTGCCATCATAGGCCCATACCGGAGTGCGCGGACCATCAGGGCCGGCGAACCGGGCCTGGCCCGGCGCCACCCTGATCCGGTATTCGCCGGTGGCCATCGCCAGCGCAGGGCGGATCGGCGCCGCCGCAATGCTCGCTGCCGCAAGCAGGAATTTGCGGCGCGTTATGAACGGATTTGAAACGGAATTCACTTTTGTGACCCTTGCGGTAACCGACGGCGAACGTCGCGACGTCGATTGAATTGCTACCGCGCCCGCTGCGCAGTTACGCGCAACCGAGCGATCAAACGCCGCTAATCAGCCGTGGAACGGCAGAAACGGCGTCAGACGAGAGCGCTGGGTCTTGGAGGGAATGGCTCGGGCAGCAGACTTCGCCCGTGCAGGAACGGGACGGTAAGCGCCGACGGCAGCTCGGCCCGCGGCAGTCCCGTCACGGCGAGAGCCTCCGGCAGCACCGCCAGAACCGGTGCGACACAGGTCGGCGCACATTGCATCGGTTTGTCATTGCCGGCCGAGCCCTTGAGGCAAGCGTTGCAGTCACCGTCCCTGGCATCGGCCATCTTGGCCATGTCGGCGTCGGTGGTGCCGGTATCCGCGGCCATGGTCATGCGGCCGTCGACTGCCATCCTGGCCGACATGACGGCAGCTTGAGCGGCGGACAGGCTGAACCCGGCGGTCACGACGACCGCGAGAAGCATGACCAGGAGGTGTTTTGGTGACAGGCGCGCCATCATCCGCTCAGGTTGACCGTAAAGTGCGGCTTTTGCAAGCTCCGGATGCCGAGACATCGGGGCTGACGCGAGCTCTGCTCTGGCAAATCAATGGTGTGGATGCTCGCATTTATCGTGATCCGCCAGCACTTCGATGACACGGCATTCGCAGACTTTTCCGTGCCGGCAGCCTTCGACCATATGCTCCAGCTCGGCTTTCAATGCTGTAAGGCTGCGTATCCGCTGAACCACGTCGGCCAGACGCGCCTGGGCAATGGCGTCGGCGGTCGCACAAGGCTGGCTGGGATTATCCTGCAGCGTCAGCAGCGCCCTGATGGCTTCGATCCCGAACCCCAACTCGCGCGCGTGCCTGATGAAGGCGAGCCGGCGCAAGTCTGCCGCTTCATACTGCCGGCGATTGGCTTCGCTGCGGGCAGCGGCAGGAAGCAACTCTATCTGCTCATAGTAGCGGATGGTTGGAACCTTCACGCCGCTGTGTCGGGCCGCTTCACCGATGGTCACACCTGTTGACATTTCGCTTGCTCCTCTAGTCGCTAGAGGATGTAGCGTCGCGGTCGAAGATACAAGAGGTTCACCATGGCTGCGACCAAACAACAGACCCGCTACCGCGTGGAAGGAATGGATTGCGCCGGTTGCGCCAGCAAAATCGATACGGCCGTGCGGCGGATGCCTGGTGTTCAGGACATCAACGTATCCGTTTCGGCGGGCACTCTGACGGTCACTCATACTCCCGAAAGCAATCTCGGCGCGATCGAGAGGAAGGTCACCGGCCTCGGCTACGCCGTCGCTCCGCTGACCTCCAAGTCTGGGACGCCGGCGTCCGATCAATCCGCCGACAACCATGCCGACGGAAGGCGCAATCACGACGAGAACGTAGCGGGGTTACATGATAACGATGATGCGCCGGCGTCGGAGCTATGGTGGGACAGCGCCAAGGGCCGCCTGGCCATCGCCAGCGGGGTCGCCTTGGCCGTGGCTTTCGCGATTGATTGCGCCTGGCCCGCGACCGGCCCGTGGGCCTTCATCGCCGCAATGCTGCTCGGCCTGGCTCCGATCGCGCGCCGAGCGGCCATGGCCGCAGCCGCAGGCATTCCGTTCACAATCGAAATGCTGATGACTGTGGCGGCGGCCGGGGCCGTCAGCATCGGTGCCGGCGAGGAAGCGGCGACGGTGGTCTTCTTGTTCCTCATCGGCGAGTTGCTCGAAGGGGTTGCGGCCGGCAAGGCACGGTCCAGTATTCAAGCGCTCACGGTCCTCGTTCCCAAAACCGCGTTCGTCGAGAAAGGCGGCCAGACCCGCGAGGTGCCGGCAGAAAGCCTGGCTGTGGGCGCCATCATCCTCGTGCGGCCGGGCGACCGGATTCCGGCTGACGGCGAGATCACCCAAGGCGGGAGCGCCATCGATGAATCACCCGTCTCCGGTGAAAGCGTGCCGGTGCGCAAGGACGTCGGCGACACGGTCTTTGCCGGCACTATCAACGGCGACGGCGTGCTGCGCGTCAAGGTGACGGCGACCGCCGCAGACAACACGATTGCACGCGTGATCAAGCTGGTCGAGGAGGCGCAGGAAAACAAGGCGCCGACCGAGCGCTTCATCGATTGCTTTTCGCGCTGGTACATGCCCGGCGTTGTCGCCGTCGCGGCGCTTGTGGCCGCCACACCGCCGCTGCTCTTAGGCGGCGATTGGAACGAATGGATATACAAGGGGCTGGCGCTGCTGCTCATCGGCTGCCCGTGCGCGCTGGTCATTTCAGTTCCGGCGGCGATCGCGGCGTCGCTTTCGGCCGGAGCCCGGCGCGGCCTGCTGATGAAAGGTGGGGCGGTGCTGGAAGGGCTCGCGACCATCAACGCCGTGGCGCTCGACAAGACCGGCACGCTGACGCTCGGCAAGCCACAGGTCACCGATGTCGTTGCGGTGGGTGCCAGTGAACGCGACATCCTTTCGCTCGCCACAGCGCTTGAGATCGGCTCGAGCCATCCCCTCGCTTTGGCCATCCTCCAAAGGGCCAAAGCCGGCAACATTCCCGTGCCGCCTGCCGCCGAAGCCAAAGCGATCGGCGGTAAAGGGGTTATCGGTCGTGTCGGCGGCAAGAACCTGTTTCTGGGCTCGCCAGTCGCGGCGGGCGAGATAAACCTGCTGCCAGCAGACCAGGCGGCACGCATCGTGGCATTGAACGATGAAGGCAAGTCAGTGGCGGTGCTGCTTGTAGACAACGCGCTGGCCGGCTTCATTGCCATGCGCGACGAACCCCGGCCGGATGCTTTCGCCGGGCTAAAGGCGCTGACCAATGCAGGCATCAGGACAGTCATGCTAACCGGCGACAATAAGCGCACGGCGGCTGCCATTGGCAAACAGCTCGGCATCGAGGTGCGCGCCGAACTGCTCCCGGAGGACAAGCAGCGCATCCTCGGCGAGCTGAAGGGGCAGGGGCTTAGGGTAGCCAAGGTCGGCGACGGCATCAACGATGCGCCGGCACTTGCCGCGGCCGATGTCGGCATTGCCATGGGCGGCGGCACCGATGTGGCTCTTGAAACAGCTGACGCAGCGGTGCTGCATGGACGCGTCGGCGACGTTGCGGCCATGATCAGGCTGTCCCAAGCAACCATGGCCAACATCAAGCAGAACGTCACCATTGCATTGGGCCTGAAGGCAGTGTTCCTGGTGACGACGATCGCCGGCATCACCGGCCTCTGGCCCGCCATTCTCGCGGACACCGGGGCGACGGTGCTGGTGACGGCCAATGCCATGCGGCTGTTGCGGTGGAAGAGCAGCTGGTAAGAGCGACAACGGCATCGTGTTAGGGCAGACCATGCAGCAAGCAATTGCGTCGGACGGCCTTCGCCGGGTGGTGCTTGTCGTCGCACTGCTGAACCTGGGTTATTTCGGCATTGAATTCGCCGTCGCGCTGGCGATCGGCTCGGTGTCGCTGTTCGCCGACAGCGTCGATTTTCTGGAAGATGCCTCGGTCAATCTCCTCATACTGCTCGCCATGGGATGGTCGCTGCGTGCCCGCTCGCGGGTCGGCATGGCGCTGGCGCTTATCCTGCTGGTGCCGGGCCTGGCGACGCTGTGGACCGCGTGGGAAAAGTTCAACATGCCGGTGCCGCCGCAGCCAACGGCGCTGACGCTGGCGGGATTGGGCGCTCTGGCGGTCAATCTGTCATGCGCCTACATGCTGGCGCGCTACCGCCATCACAGCGGCAGTCTTACCAGGGCGGCATTCCTCTCGGCCCGCAACGATGCGGTCGCCAATATTGCGATCATACTGGCCGGATTGGTGACGGCCTTCCTGTGGCGCTCGGCGTGGCCGGATTTGATCGTCGGCCTGGGAATCGCGGCACTGAATGCAGATGCGGCGCGCGAGGTCTGGGAGGCAGCTCGGGAAGAGCACCGGGCCGTTTCGTGAACTCCAAAACGCTGAGCGCGCTGCCGCATTGCCAATCCGCCAATGCAGCAGTCAGCCAGAAACTTGCGCGATCTCTAATATAATATCACCCTTTCAAAGCGGTCGGAGGGAGAACCGCTCATAAGTAAAAATCGGGAGGAAAAACCACGAACAGCATGAGCCTCACCACACTTGGACGAAGTCGACCGGGTCGAAGCGGTGAAGCGATGAACCGCTCAAGGCCACGCACGTCATCAAAAGGCCCGCGTCTCCGAAGCGGACGCGGGCCGATTTCGTCGGTATACGCTAGGCAGGTATCAAGACAGCGATGCGGTGGATGCCGACCACCTTGCTGGTGTTGGCTGCCTCGTCGGTCTTGCCCTTGGAGCAGGTGTACACGTCACCTTCCTTGAGCTTGAATTCCTTGTCCGCCTTCTTGATCGTGAATTCACCGGCAGCAATGGTGCAGACCATGTCGTTGTCCATCACCATTTGAGGGGCGGCTGCTCCGGGCTGAAAGACTATATCGACAATTGAGATGCTCTTGTAGGCGGGGATATCGGAATTGCCGGTGCCGACCTCGACCAATCTGACGCCGGGTGCAATCTCCTTGCCTTCCTTCGGGCCGTATTTCTTCACCTTTGCCGCCGCCGCCAGCGTGAACAAAGGCGTTACCGCTGCCGCCGTCACGCCGAGCGCAATCGCGGACCTGCGATTCATGGTTTTCATCGCGTCCTCCCATTTAATGTTTGGCCACGCACCAATGCGCATGACCACAATACATTAGCACATGCAGATAATTGCAGCACGGCGTTTCGGAGCTTACGGAAGCGAACCGCCTCCCGGTCGAATGCGACCGAACAGCAAACAATTCCATGCTATGCTGGCGAGCCATCAAACGGGCGACGGGGGATAGCAATGTTGGAAACGGACAAGGTATTCGCTGGCTCAATTCCGGAAAACTACGACCGCTATATGGTGCCGTTGATTTTCGAGCCGTTCGCCGCAGATCTTGCACGACGGGCAGCGTCCTTGTCGCCAAGCGCCGTTCTGGAAACCGCCGCGGGCACCGGGGTTGTCACCCGCGCATTGGCGCCAAAACTGTCCGCCGATGCAAGCTATGTCGTAACCGACCTCAACCAGCCGATGCTCGACTACGCCGCTTCGCGGCAAGCTCCCGACGATCGCATCAAATGGCGTCAGGCTGATGCTCTGGCGCTACCGTTCGAAAATGCGGCATTCGATCTCGTTTGTTGTCAGTTCGGTGCGATGTTCTTTCCCAACCGCTCATCCGCCTATCGCGAAGCCCGGCGAGTCCTGAAGCCCGGAGGACATTTTCTATTCAGCGTATGGGATCGCATCGAAGAGAATGTATTTGCCGACGATGTGACGAATGCCCTGGCGAGGATTTTTCCGAACGATCCGCCGCGCTTTCTGGCACGCACGCCGCATGGCTACCACGATACGGCATTGATCCGTAGCGAGCTGGAGGACGCAGGTTTTTCCGGTGTGGTGATCGAGACGAGGGCCGAACAAAGCCGTGCCTCCTCGCCGCGCGTTCCGGCCGTTGCTTATTGCCAGGGCACTCTCCTTCGCAATGAAATCGAGACCAGAGAGGCGGGAAAACTGGACGCTGCAACCGACTACGCCGCAGCCGCGATTGCTGACAGGCATGGCAGCGGCGAGGTTGCTGCCAAAATCCAGGCTCACATAGTGGTGGCTGTGGCCTAGGTGTTGGATATCCCGCTCCGGCACTTCGCGACATTCAGCTGCTGTGCGGCAAACATCTTGCCGCTATCCCGAATTCTCAGAGGTTAACGTTCATTCGCCCGAGTGGCAGGTCGACAAGTGCCAGGTCGATAATCGCCGGTTTGACCGATCGCCGGGGCTTGATGGCGGCGGCTGCCGGCCGCGCGATTCCGGTCGGCCCGGCTTCACTTTGGCAGCCATGGCCGACTCCGCCCAGCAAGGTCTAGTCATTTCGCTTTCTTGACTCGGCCGACAAAAACGGGCAGCAAAGTCATCATTGGAGGGCAGTTTTGCCACCTATGCAGGTTTTGGAGGGCGTTTTTCGGTGTGACCGTCGCCCAATCGGCGGTCGGTAGAGGGATTGGTTAACCAACTTTGTCCATCTTTTGAATCAATCGGCAACAGACGCAAAGCGTGCTGGGGGCACCAGGCGAACTGTGAATGTCACGGCTGCGAAATCCGCTAGCCGGCATCGGCCGATTGAGAGTGGTTGAATGGCGTTTGTAAGTGCGAAAACCCGGGGTGACAGTCCTGCAACTGGATTGACTTCGATGAGGCCCGGCCTGCGCTGGGTCGCGGTTCCGGCCGTCGGCGCAGCCATTGCTTTATGGTCGGTGGCGACCTTGGCCGGCCTTTATTCAGTGGGAACCTCGCTCAGCGCCGCTTCCAACGGCCTCCCGCAAAGCCTGCTCGCGCCGCGCGCCATCGCGCTCGCCGATCCTCGCCGCAGCCTTGCAAAGGCGCAGGCCCCGACATGGGCCGCAGCAAACGCGGCGCTGTCGGCCAAGCTGCTGCAGCACGGATGCGATGCCAACTGCCTGCGGTCGGCGTCGAACTTCGTCCACCAGGGAAAATCGGCCCGCCTCAAGCGCAACACCGTGCCGCTTGTCGCTGGTGCGTCGCGGCAATCGAGCTTCGACGACGTGGTCGCCAAGGCCGCGCTGTCGCCGCAAAAGCTTGCCGCCGCCTTTGCCCGTGCCTCAGCCGGCTCTCCCGTCATGCTCGCCAGCCTGCCGGCCGACGCCCGGTTCGCCGAGCCGGTACGCATACCCGACCCGAACGGCCCAGCACCGGTGCGCTTCGGGCCGGAGGTGGCGGAGATCGAACGCTCGTCGCGCCTGGCGCTGGCGCTGGCGAATACTTTGCCGGAGCAGATGATCGATGTGCTCCCGGCAGCCATCGCGGCAAGCGAGCCCGCGGCTTCGCAAGAGCCGCAAGAACCTGAGGTCCAACTGGCCTCGCTGCCGCCGCAAGACGACATGCCCGACAGCATTCCGCTGCCGACGCTGCGTCCGCGGGCGGACATCGATAAGCTGGCCGAGGCGCCGCGGGCTCAAGCGTCAAGAGATCAGGCGCCAAAAGACCAGGCGCGAAAAGATCAGGCGCAAAAGGATCAGGCATCGAAAACGGAGCCGCCCAAGGCGCAGGCCTCCAGGACCGCCAAGGCGAGCAAGGTGCAGACGGCCGACGGTCCGCCGGTCGAGACGCAACCCGGCAGCCTGTCGCCTCGCAATTCGTCACAAGCGGCAGTGCCGGGTGTGTCGGGCAAGCCGGGCAAACGTTCGAAGACGCAGGGCGGCGACATGCTGGCCTATGCCAAGCCCGACATGCCTTCCGGCGGACTCGGCGGAGCCTTCAGGAACCTGTTCACCACGCCCAACATGGGTACCGGCGTCGCCGTCTACGACATCTCGGCCAAGACCGTCTATATGCCCGACGGCTCGCGGCTGGAGGCACATTCGGGACTGGGCGCGATGGTCGACCAGCCACGCTACGTCCACAAGAAGAATGTCGGCCCGACGCCGCCGGATACCTACAATCTGACGATGCGCGAATCGCGCTTCCACGGTGTCGAGGCGATCCGTCTGACGCCGGCCAGCGGCAGCAACAAATATGGCCGTGACGGCCTGCTCGCCCACACCTACATGCTGCGCGGCGGCCGCGCCGAATCGAATGGCTGCGTCGTCTTCAAGGACTATGCCCGCTTCCTCGCCGCCTACAAGAAGGGCAAGATCAAGCGCCTCGTCGTGGTGCCGCGCCTGTCGAAGCCGCTGACACGCGTCGCCCAAGAGGGGCGAGGGGCTTAGGTCGCTCGCGGCAGCCCTTCATGGCTTCGTCATCCCAGGGTCTTCGCGACGCCGCTTCGCGCCTGCTCCGCCCTGGGATGACGAAGCTGGGGAGGTTTGGCCAATCTCGAAGGTTTTCAATCCCGTCCAGGGACAGTATGAGTGGCCGGTGGGGCGGCTCCGGCTTCAAACAATCACGAGGACATCATGACAATACGCGCTGTCGTCTGGGGCGAGAATATTCATGAGCGGACCAACGAAGTGGTCGCGGGCATCTATCCTGAGGGCATGCATGCGACGATCGCCAATGCACTGAAGCTCGACCCGGAAATATCAGTGTCCTGGGCAACGCTGGAGCAGCCGGAGCATGGGCTGCCGGCCGACCGTCTGGCCGAGACCGACGTCTTGCTGTGGTGGGGACACAAGGACCATGGCGCCGTCGCCGACGAAGTGGTCGAGCGCGTGGCGCGCCGCGTCTGGGAAGGCATGGGGCTGATCGTTCTCCATTCCGGCCATTTCTCGAAGGTATTCAAGAAGCTGATGGGCACTCCCTGCACGCTGAAATGGCGCGAGGCGGGCGAGCGCGAACGGCTCTGGGTGACCAGCCCCAACCACCCGATCGCTGCCGGGATCGGCGAGTATTTCGAGCTCGAGAACGAGGAGATGTATGGCGAGCAGTTCGCCGTGCCGGAGCCGCTCGAGACCGTGTTCATCTCCTGGTTCCAGGGCGGCGAAGTGTTCCGGTCGGGGCTGACCTATCGCCGCGGCGCCGGTAACATCTTCTATTTCAGGCCCGGCCACGAGACCTATCCGACCTATCACGACGCCAACGTCCACAAGGTGCTGCGCAATGCGGTGAGATGGGCGCACAACCCCCAAGGCTCCAATCCAGCCATCCTCGATGCGCCGAACGTGCCGGTGGAAAAGGCGCTCGAGCCGATTGTCGAGCGCGGCGGAAAGCTTCATTCCGCCGGCGAAGCCGGCTTTCGCTAGACCAAATCCATGATCGAACAAGAAGATAAAGCCCTGTCCTAAGGATAAGAATCATGCGCCTCTTGATACTCGGCACCGGTTGGATGGCGGAGGAGCATGCCAGGCAGTTCGGCAAGATCGCGGGCGTCGAACTGATCGGCGCCGTCGATCTCGACCGCACGCGCGTCGACAAGTTTTCGGACATCTACGGTATCCCCAACCGCTTCGCATCGCTGGACGAGGCGCTGGCATGGGGCAAGTTCGACGCGGTGGCGAACGTGACGCCCGATCGCATCCACCATCCGACGACCATGATGCTGATCGCGGCGGGCAAGCCGGTGCTGTGCGAAAAGCCGCTCGCCGAAAATTACCAGAGGGCCAGTGAAATGGCCGATGCGGCCGAGCGGGCCGGCATCATCAACATGGTCAACCTGACCTATCGCAACGTCGCGCCGCTGCAGAGAGCGCGCGCCATGGTGCTGGCCGGCGAGATCGGCACGGTCAGGCATGTCGAGGCGTCCTATCTGCAGAGCTGGCTGATATCCAAGTTCTGGGGCGACTGGCGCACCGATCCGAAATGGCTGTGGCGGCTGTCGCGCGGCCACGGCTCCAATGGCGTGCTGGGCGACGTCGGCATCCACATCCTCGATTTCGCCAGCTATGGCGCGGCGCTCGACATCGACCATGTGTTCTGCCGCCTGCGGTCCTTCGACAAGGCGCCTGGCAACCGGATCGGGGAGTACGAGCTCGACGCCAATGACAGTTTCACCATGGCGCTCGATTTCAGCAATGGCGCTTTCGGCGTCGTCCATGCCAGCCGCTGGGCGACGGGCCATCTCAACGAGCTCCGACTGCGTATCTACGGGGACAAGGGTGGCATCGAAGTCGTGCATAATCTGACCGGCTCGGAGCTGAAAGCCTGCATCGGCGAGGATGTCGAGAACGCCAAATGGCAAGTTCTGGACGCCGGAACGGTGCAGACCAACTACCAGCGCTTCGTCGACGCGGTGCGCAACGGCGTCCAGGCCGAACCGTCGTTCCGCCATGCGGCCGAATTGCAGAAGGTGCTCGACCTCGCAGTCGTGTCGGATGAGAAGCGGGCCGAATTGAGCACCGATACGCAGTGATATCGTTCAGGGAATCTTGAGAGGAGCCAGCCATGGTCACGCGGCGCGCCGAATGTTCCTGCGCTCAGCTGTCAGCCACCTGCTCGGGCGAGCCGGTACGCGTCTCGTCTGCCATTGCCTGGCCTGCAAGCGACGCACCGGCAGCGCGTTCAGCTTCAACGCGTGGTTTGAGGAAGGTGACGTTGTTGTCCAGGGCCGCTCGGCGGAGTTCACGCGCATTGGCGACGAGGGCGGCCGCGTCATCTACAGCTTCTGCCCGGATTGCGGCACCACCGTCCATTACCGGATCGACACGCAGCCCGGTCTGACCGTCATCCCGGTGGGCGCTTTCGCGGACCCTGCGTTCCCGCCGCCCTTCCTGTCCCTTCTATCACGAGAGCCGGCGCTGCCAGTGGGTCGAGGTCCGAACCGAACCTTTGGCGACGTTCGGCTGAAGACGCTGGTCGCCTCCGGCTGACGTTTCAGGATCAAACCCAATCACTCTGAACGACCGAGTTCGACCCGTTTCAGTCGTCCGGGACGTTCCCTGTTCAGAGCGCTTTAAGTGCATTCCGGTCATTCGCGTTCGAGCATGCTATACTGCACCTTGGCTCCAAAGCAGCCATTGATGGCTAGGAACCAATGCGGATGGGCAGGTCAGATCGACAGCAATTCAACACTGGCTCCTTGCAGGAGGCGGACCAGCTCGTGCTCGGTCGTGAGGCTTACGAGGAAAGGGCGTGGGACGACGCCTATCGGTTCTTCTGGCGTGCCGGCGAAGCGGCTCCGCTCGCAGTGGACGATCTCGAACGGCTGGCGATGTCGGCCTATTTGACCGGGCGCGACGAGGAGTACCTGCGGGCCCTGGAGCGAACCCATCATGCATATCTGGACGCGGGCGAGTGCCATCGGGCCGCCCGCTGCGCCTTCTGGCTTGGCCTGCGCCTTGTCCTTCGTGGGGAGATGGCTCAGGCGGCCGGCTGGTTTGGACGGGCGCATCGGCTGCTCGAACGCGAGCCACATGATTGTGCCGAACAGGGTTACCTGATGCTGCCCCACGTCGAACAGCATCTTGCTTCGGGCAACCTTGAAGCGGCCTACGCTGCGGCGAGCGGCGCAGTCGAGATTGGCGAGCGCTTTGCGGACGTGGATCTGGTGGCCTGTGCACGGCATTTGCAGGGCCGTGTTCTGTTGCGCCAGCGGCGAACCGCGGAAGGTTTCGCGCTCCTCGACGAGGCGATGGTTTCGGTCACGGCTGGCGAATTGTCGCCGCTGCTTACCGGCTTGATCTACTGCAGCGTGATCGAAGCGTGTCAGCAAGTCCATGCTCTGGGCCGCGCACGCGAATGGACCTCCGCCCTGGGGCGATGGTGCGCCGAACAGCCCCAGCTGATCAGTTTCAGCGGCACCTGCCTGATGCATCGCGCCGAGATCAAGCGGCTCAGCGGCGCATGGCAGGACGCGATCGACGAAGCGCAGCAGGCCGTGGAGCGTTTGACGCAGTCGAACAATCGGAGAGATACGGCTGGAGCATGGTACCAGCTGGCGGAAGTATACCGCCTTCGCGGAGACTTTGACGTGGCCGAGCAGGCATATCGGAGTGCAAGCCAACATGGCTTCGAACCGCAGCCGGGCCTTGCCCTGTTGCGGTTGGCCGAAAGGCACATCGATGCGGCTGCGGCCGCAATCCGGCGCGTCATGGGTGCGACGACCGATCAGGTGCGGCGCATACGGCTGCTGCCGGCTCACGTCGAGATCATGCTGGCGGCTGATGACATCGAGGAAGCACGGCGTGCCTGCCACGAACTGGCGGACGTTGGAGAAAGCTACGGAACCGAACCGCTGCGCGCCCTTGCCGCTCACGCGCGGGGAGCGGTGGAACTGGCAGAAGGCGAAGCGCAGGCTGCATTGACTTGGCTGCGCCAGGCACTCGAGGGGTGGCAGCAAGTCGAAGCGCCATACGAAGCAGCGCGCGTAGGCGTCATGATAGGCCAGGCTTGCCGCGCCCTCGGTGACAACGATGGTGCGGAACTGGAGTTGCAGGCAGCCCGGACAGTGTTCCGGCAGCTCGGTGCCATGCCGGACCTTTCTCGTGTCGATATCCTGCTTGGCATGCGATCAGACGGAGCCCGCGGCCTCTCTGCCCGTGAACTGCAAGTTCTCCGCCTGGTCGCTGCCGGCAAAACCAACAAGCAAATCGCCAACGAACTGGATTTGAGCGGGAAGACAGTGGACAGGCACGTCAGCAATATTTTCAACAAGCTTGACGTCCCCACGCGCGCTGCCGCCACCGCCTGGGCCTACGAGCACCGCCTGGTTTGAGCAGGTCTGGCATGGGTCGAATCACCCATGCCGTCATCGGCGCCCATTGGGTGGTTCGCCCGAAGCGCCGCCCTCCCTTCCGCGCTAGCTTGCACTCGAAATCGATCGGCCATGGATGCGCGGCGCCACGGCGCAGCTCGCCCACAGATCGCGAGACGGACGCAGTGATCGCGCTGCGAACATCCGGCCACAATGAAGGGAAGTAGCGATGTCGCATGCCGATACCGGAATGCGGGTCGCGGGCGCCTGGCTTGCGATCGCTTCTGTACTCTTGGGTTTCGTCCTGATCGGTCACGGGCCGATTAATCCCGACCTCGCCCAGCAAATGCAGGCCATCGCCAGTGGCGTCACCCTGTGGGTGGTCGTGCATTGGGCCGCCGCGGCAGCACTTTCGCTGTTCGTCGTCGCGAGCCTGATCGTGCTGACCGCCGGCTCTCGACTGACCGAACGCTGGTGGACCCTATCCGCCTGGGCGGTGGTGGCCGTCGGCGCGCTCTGGACGATGACAACCGCCGTGGCCGAGGCCACCACCGTCGCCGATGCCGTCGCCGCCAACGACATGGCGCGATTCGCGGTCTGGTGGGCCTTCGCCGAGGGCAAGGCCAACGGCTTCATGTTCCTCTGCCTGGCGGTTGCCGTGATCGCCGGCAATGAGACGCTGAGCCGGCAACAGGTAACGCCGACCTGGGCGTCACTGGTCGGAGTCGTGGCCGGGCTTGGTGCCTTCGTCGGATGGCCGCTGGGCATGTGGTTCGGCATCGGGCTGGGCAGCCTCGTCTGGGTTGCGTCGTCTTTTGTAATGGCCCTGTGGACGTTGTGGTTCGGGTTGGGGCTCGCGCGAGCCGAGAACAGCGTGTCGAAAGCTCGCAGCGCGAGCTTCAGCGCGTGAGCACCCCAAGAGGCCAGCGGCGTCCTATCAACATCAGGGAGGCCATGATGACTCACGTTGAAGGTTACACCGCCACCCCGGCAGCAATTGAAGATAGCGCCGATGTCAAAGCTGAAGGCGTGCGGCAAATGTCGGCTATTGTTTAGGGTTACCGATGCCGGCCAACAGGTGTTGGCTTGGCGCGAGGGCCGGCGTCCGAAAGCCTCCAGGGAAAGAACCCGCGGGATGGAGGGCGTGGTTCCGGCGCTATGGGGATTTGACGGTTCCGCGTGGTTCGCGGTGGGTGCACTGATGCGGCTGACAGGTGGGACTGCTCAGGTTGACAGGCGCGCGCGGCCGGCCGAGGCGGCGCATGATGCGGTGTGGCGGCTGAAGAATCCGGTCGCCTGCGGCTGACGTTTCAGGATCAAACCCAATCACTCTGAACGACCGAGTTCGACCCGGTCCGACCGTCAAGGCATTTCAGGCGACGAAGTCGATCCATCAACGTGCGTGGCTCGATCGCGCCAAAAGAAGGCGTGTGCGTCGGCTGAGCAAGCTCCGTCACAGCTGCGCTCAACGGGGCGCGACAAGTGCCGACCATCCAATTGATCGCTGATGGTTACTACGTGCTGGCCATGCTAGAATTCAGCGTCCTCGACGTGGTTAAAATCGGGGAATTGCGACCGGTTGACGGCGCGGGAGGTCGACGGACAAACACGAACAGATCACAGGGAGGAAGCAATGTTTCGGACACCAGTTCATCTTGCATTCTTGACAGCGTCGATTGTTGCCCTGCCATCTTACGCGGCCATGGCCGATGACACACAGATCGCGCGCGGCGAATATCTGGTTACGATTGCCGGCTGCAGCGACTGTCACACATCCGGTTACTTCTTCGGGAAGCCCGACATGTCGCGCTTCCTTGGCGGTTCAGATGTGGGCTTCGAGATTCCTGGTCTTGGTGTCTTTGTCGCCCGCAATATCACGCCTGACAGGGAGACCGGTATCGGAAGCTGGACCCCGGAGCAGATCGTCACCGCGATCCAGACCGGCGAACGGCCGGACGGCCGCATCCTGGCGCCGATCATGCCTTGGCGCGATTTCGCGCATCTCACCGCGGATGACGCCATGGCGATCGCGGCATTCCTCCAAAGTGTGAAGCCGGTCAGCCACCAGGTTCCCGGCCCGTTCAAACCCGGGGAAGCGGTGTCGACGTTCATGATGCGGATTATGCCGCCGGGGGAAGCCGCAGCCGCTGCAACGAAGTAGGGCGGCTTTGATCGGAACGAGATTTTTAGTCGAATAATGGGTGAATGTCCGCCTTGGAGATGATGAGGCCGATATCCGAACGGCAGAAATGGGGTCGATTCGAGCCGTTGCGCGAAGGGCCGCTTTTGAGAAGCGCCATGAATGTCGCGATATTGGCGCTACCTACTCGTTCCCATCGACGAGACGAATGGCAGCATCCACCCTTCCCCCGGTCCTCGGCGGCGGACGCGATGAACGGCTCGATTGAGCCCGAAACGAACTTCTGTCACATCGGTAACCTGCCGCCACCTCCTCAAATTGCCCGCGAGCTCGGTCTGAGCCAGCGGACGGTAGACCGTCACGTTAGCGATATCCTGACGCGGCTGAACGTGCGCACGCGCGCGGCAGCCACGGCCTATGCGGTCGAGCACGGCCTGATCGGCATGGTCGTATCTGGGTAATCCTACCCAAGCCAAATTTCTCGCTGCGTGGGTACTTACGCCGAAGCGGGCAACCGTGGCGCGGGTCTAAACCTCATGGCGTGGTAAAGGCCACAGGAGGTTTTCCCGATGCCAACGAATAATAACAGCATGAGCGGGCCGGGCGGTGTCTGGCTCGCCACCGGAACGCTGCTGCTGGCGGCTGCGCTCGTCTTTCACGGGCCACCGGACGCGGATTTGTCTGTTCAGATGCAGAACATCGCCGAGGGCCATGGGCGATGGGCTACGGTCCATTGGACGGCGGCAGCGGCGCTGTTCCTGATCGCCGGCGCTTCGTTCCTGAACCTGGCACTCAACCGCCGGGTCCGGCGTTCGCCGATGCTGAGTTCCGCCTGGATGGTGATGGCTCTCGGCGCCCTGACCACGTTCTCCACCGCAGTCGCCGAGGCATCGGTGGTCGCGGTCGCGGCCGACCGGGGTGACACCAACGCCTTCATGACCTGGTGGGCGTTTTCCGGCGGCATGGGTAACGGATTCTGGGCGCTCGCCCTGGCGACAGCGCTTGTCGCGTATCACGATGCCCGCGACAACGTTGGGATACTGCCCCGATGGGCCGCGATCGTCGGCTCGGCGTTCGGTATCCTTTCGGCAACCGGGTGGACACTCGGTGAGCAGCTCGGGATCGGCATCGGAGGTCCGATCTGGCTGATTTCCTCGCTTCTCATGTGCCTGTGGCTCGCGTGGTACGGGCTGTCCTCAAGCAGCGTCCGGTCGGGGCAAGCCACGGCGTAAAGCGCCTGATCCAGCATCATCTTGAGACAGGAGGAAAAAATGTCCCTTCAAACGAAGGAAATCGAGGCGACGATCCACGACATCCACGAATTCTTCACCGACTGGGTGGTGGGCCGATGCCCTGGCGACGACGCGACGTTCAAGAAGAACGCGCTCGACCGGATCAGCGACGATCTGGTCGCCATCATGCCGGGCGGCAGGGCGTTCGGGAAAAATGATTTCGCAGGTTACATGAAGAGCATCTACGGATCGAATCCGGCCTTCCGTATCAAAATACGCGACATCCGGATCAGCCATCAAAGCGCCGACCTGGCGGTCGTGAACTACCACGAATGGCAACGCGACGCGAAGGACTCTGATCAACCGAACAATGGCCGGGTCACGACGATGGTGATCCGCGATCGCGGCTACAGCCGGGGGCCCGAGATCTTGCAAGTTCATGAAACCTGGCTCCCAGCCGATGTCGTTCAGTCCGCGGATTTCGCGTTCTGAGAAGCGTCGGTCCGAAACGGGCGGAGAAAGGAATTGCGCTGGCGGCACCATCGGCTCTGCCGGCGTCATGGAGCCAGAACTGTGCTTCTTTTTCAGCCCGAATTGATCCACATTCAACGTCCGGCTAGCCCAGCAAGCCGGCCATTCCATGCGTTCGCGTGGAGCGTCGGCTCGCCACCCTTTGCTGCCGCTTGGTCGGCTGAACGCTTCGGCAGATCTTAGGCCCAGAGCGGACGTTAACCCGGCGCAAGATTTGGTCGCGAACAGCGCGGCCACGTCCGCAGGAGCCACGAAAGGAACCAGATCGGCGCTCCGGGGCAGGGATTTGGAAAGTATCATTGCCTAAGTTTCTGGTACTTTGAGGAAGTTCGGATAGATCATCTGCGGGACATTCAACCGCAACCGGCCGGCAGGCTTTTCGGCAAAGCTTCCCACATCCCTCATTGCGGCAAGGATGAGCTCCAGCGCCGGTCCTGCCTGGCTCAAAACCTCTCGCCGGCTTCAGTCAGGCTCGTCGCCCTCGTGGTCCGCGTCAAAAGGGTCGCGCTAAGCCGCGCTTCCAGTTGCCTGATCATCTTGCTGATCGCCGACGGCGAGACCCGAAGTGTCTTGGCCGCGGCCGTGAAGTTGGCCGGCGCCGCTGGTTTCGCATGTTTCTTGGCGAATAGACGCCCGAAGCAGCGTTGGCCGCAGCCGACGATCCCGTCCCGGTCCCGGCCAAGAAACGCGAAAATCTATGCGAGGCCAATCTCTATGTCGCGGAGTTTTTACCGGCTCGACGGCCGTGACGATGAAGCCTTGCGGCGGTACCGGCTTGCGGTACGCGACTGCCCCCCACGACTTCATCGAATATGTCGCAGCAGGCAATGCACTGCGCGCGCTCGGTGTGTCGCCATAGTGCGCCGCTGCGGATGATTCATTGTAGGCTCGAGCGCAACCTCGGCGCAAAGGCGACGGCAGGTTCGGTGCGTATTGTCGCTGCTGTCAATGCCGCAGGATCTTGCTCAGAAAAGCGCGGCTGCGGTCGGTCTTCGGGTTGGAGAAGAACTCATCCGGCGTGCCGCTCTCGACGATGGCGCCGGCGTCCATGAACACGACGCGCTGGGCGACCTTGCGGGCAAAGCCCATTTCGTGCGTCACCACCATCATGGTCATGCCTTCCTCGGCCACCGCGACCATGACGTCGAGCACTTCCGAGATCATCTCGGGATCGAGCGCCGAGGTCGGCTCGTCGAACAGCATGATCTTGGGGCGCATGCCGAGGCAGCGCGCGATCGCCACGCGCTGCTGCTGGCCACCAGACAGCTGCGCCGGATAGGCGTTCACCTTGTCGGCGAGGCCGACCTTGGCGAGCAATTCGCGCCCGGCCTTCTCGGCTTCAGCGCGCGGGATCTTGCGGACATGGATCGGCGCCAGGGTGACGTTCTCGAGCGCCGTCTTGTGCGGGTAAAGGTTGAACGACTGGAAGACGAAGCCGATCTCGGTGCGCAGCCGCGTCATGTTGGTGGCGGGGTCGCCGAGGCGCTGGCCGTCGACCGTCAGGTCGCCGTCGCGGATCGTCTCCAGCCCATTGATGCAGCGGATCAGGGTGCTCTTGCCCGAGCCGCTCGGGCCGCAGACGACGACCACTTCGCGCGGCTCGACGCTGAGCTTGATGTCCTTCAGCACGTTGAGCGTGCCGAACCATTTGTTGACGCCGCGAAATTCGATCATGCCGGTTTTGGTCATATTGCCGGACCCTTGAGGTTCGATGTCACAACTGCACCTCGCCATGCGCCGCGCCCATGCGTTGCTCCAGCCGGCGGGCCAGCATGATCAGGGGGTAACAGACGATGAAGTAACCGAGCCCGACCAGGAAGAAGACCAGCAGCCCATTGGGTACACGCTGCACCACCAGCCAGCCGACGCGGGTGAGGTCGGTGAGGCCGATGGCCGAGACGACCGAGGAATCCTTGATCAGTAGCACATATTGCCCGACCAGCGGCGGCAGCACGATGCGCATCGCCTGCGGCAGCACTACCTGGCGCATGCGCTGCCAGCGCGACAGGCCGGACGCAAGCGCTGCCTCGACCTGGCCGGTCGGCACCGAGCGGATGCCGGCGACGACGATCTCGCAGATGAAGCAGGCGGCCAGGTTGGTCAGCGCGATGATGCCGGCGGTGAAGGCGTCGAGCTCGATGCCGAGTTCCGGCAGGATGAAGAAGATCAGGAAGATCTGCACCAGGAACGGCGTGCCGCGGATCAGGTCGACCCAGGCGCCGATCGCGCCGCTGATCAGCCGGTTGCCGCCGGTGCGCAGGATGCCGAGGCCGAAGCCGAGCAGCGTGCCCAGCACCAGGCTGATCAGCGACAGCACCACGGTCATGCCGAGGCCGTGCAAGGCGAGGGGATAGCTGCCGGCGATGCTTTGCAGCTGCTGCCAGATCATGTCCGTGCCCCCGCCAGGCCGAGCCAGCGCCCGGAGAGCGCCGCCAGCCCCTTCAGCCCGTAATAGAGCAGGAGGTAGAAGGCGGCGATGGTGATGAAACCTTCGGCCGGCATGAAGCGGTCGGAGGCGAGCAATTGTCCGGCGCGCGTCAGCTCGGCAACCGAGATCAGCGACAACAGGGCGGAATCCTTGACCAGCACGATCGCCTGGCCGAGCAGCGGCGGGATCGTCACCTTGAACGCCTGCGGCAGGATGACCAGGCGCATGCGCTGGACATAGGTCATGCCGGAGGCGACGCCGGCCTCCACCTGGCCGCGCGGGATCGACAGGATGCCGGCGCGGATGATCTCGGCGACATAGGCGCCGCTGTTCAGTGACAGGGCCAAGATGCCGACGACGAACTCGGGCAGGACGAAGCCGAGCCGCGGCAGGCCGAAATAGAGGAAATAAAGCTGCGCCAGCAGCGGCGTGGCGCGCACCGCGTCGATATAGGCCTTGGCCGGGACGCGGAACAGCCGGCCGCGCTGCAGGTTCATGGCGGCGAGCACGATGCCGACGGCGAGCGCGCCGGCAAAGGAGAGGACAGACAGCCACACGGTCGTGACGAGGCCCTGCCCGAACAGGGGCAGATATTCGACGATGGTGCGGAAGCTGAAGTTTTCGAGCATTTTGGACGGTGAATGGTGAATAGTGAATAGGGAATAGGGAATAGGGAATAGGGAATAGGGAATAGGGAATTGGGAATAGGAGCAGCAAGTAGCGAGTAGCGAGTAGCGAGTAGCGAGTAGCGCTTTACTACTCCCTACTCCCTACTCCCTATTCACACTACTCAGTGATCCTTCTTCCAGGCGTCGGAATTCACCCAGTAATCGAGGTTCTTCTGCAGGCGGCCGTCGAGGCTGACCTGGTCGAGGAACAGGTTCATCCACACCAGCAGGTCCTGCTCGTCATAGCGCGTGGCGAAGGCCAGCGGCTCCTTCGACAGCATGTCCGGCATGATGATGAAGCTGCCGGCGGGGTAAGCGGTCGACTGGCCCTTGACCGCCGAGACGTCGTTGACGCCGCAATCGGCCTGGCCGTTGTTGACGGCGTCGAGCAGCAGCGGGCCGCCGCCCTTGTAGCTCTTGATATCGGCGTCGGGGAAGGCGGCCTTGGCTTCCTTCTCGCCGGTGGCGCCGAGCAGCACGGCGATCTTGGTGCCCTTGGCCTTGCAGTCCTCGGTGGATTTGAAGGCGGTCCCAGCCTTGGTGAAGACTGTGCTGCCCGTGTACATGTAAGGCTTGGTGAAGGCGACCTTCATGCCACGCGCCAGTGTCGGGGTCATGTCGGCGACCAGAAGATCGGCCTTGCCCGACAGCAGCGCCGGGATCAGGCCGTCCCAGTCGAAGTCGAGGAAGGTGATCTTGACGCCCATTTCCTTGGCCATCAGTTCGGCGAGTTCGACCGAACTGCCGGTGCGTTCGCCGGCAGCACCCACCAGCGAGAAGGGCGGTCCTTGCGTCTGCACGGCGACGCGCAACTCTCCGCGCTTGGTGATCTCGTCGAGCGTTCCCGCACTGGCGGCAGCGGTAAGGCCAGCGAGCGCAAGGCCGGCGATGAAAAGCTTGGCAATCTTCATTTGGGCATTCCTCCTTGTTTCGTTTGTTGTTCCACTTGTTGTTTCACCCCATCGAGGTGCTTTTTGAGCGGCAGCGCCGTTGCCGGCGGCGACCACCGTTCGAAAATCCTTCAGTCCCAGCTCACCGTTTCGGCAACCTTGATGCCGCGCCTGGCCAGCTCATCGAGGAAGCGGCCATCGGGAACATGCAGCAGCGGATTGAGCAGGCCGGGCGCGGCGATCTCGCGCCGTGCCAGCATCTGCGCCACAATGCTGGCGGGATAGCCGACGCCGAGGCTCATGCCGAATAGGCCCGAGGCGAGGTCGCGTTCGATGACCAGCTCCGAGGTCACCGTCTTGCGGCGGCCGCCTTCGCTGCCGACAAAGACGTTGCGCATCACGCAAAGGTCCTTTTCGTCGGCGCCATATTGCAGTTGCGGGCCAAGCAGCCGGCCGAGGAATTCGCGTGGGCTGGCACCGGTGCTTTGCACCTTGTCCTCGGACAGGAAGCCGAGCTGCTTCAGCGGCGCCCAGAACGCCGACCAGCCGGGCCAGCGAAGCGAATAGCGGCCGGAGCGCTGCAGCCCCTTGGCGGCGGCGAGCATGCCGGCATAATGCGGCGCGTCGCCATTGGGGAAGGCTTCGAGCCTGCCCAGTCCCGCCACCTCGATCTCGTGGATGAAACGATTGTCGTGCTGGCGGGCGGCCGGCACATCGACCCGTTTACCGTCCTCGACCAGCACGCTGTCGCGGTTCTGGCTGACCAGAACCATGTCGAAATTCCAGCTCACCTTGTAGCGCAGCGGCTCGACCACCGCCTTCGGCTCGGGAATGCCGCCGCAGTAGGAATCGATCGCGGTGATGGTGTCGAACTGGCTGGCGGCGCGCGCGTAGAGCACCAGGTCGATGCCGGGGTCGAGCCCGCATTCGGTCACGATCGACACGCCGGCCTTTTCGGCCTCGGGAGCGAGATCGGCGATGGCCTTGCCGTAATTGGTGGTGACCAGCGGCGTGCGCGTCGCGATCGCCGCCTGCACCGCGTCGCGCATCAGCGGCTGCGGCAACAGGTCGATGACCGCATCGACGTCCCTCATCACATCGGCCAGCACCGGACCGATCGCGCCCTCCGGCACGACAAAACGCACCCTGGCAAGGTCGGTCAGGCCGCCAAGCCGCGCAGCGCCGTCGGTTGCCGTGTCGAGGCAGACCACTTGCTCGACGCCGTCGCTGGCAACGAGATCGGCGATCGCCGCCCGGCCTTGCAGGCCGAGGCCGCCGAGAACCGCGATCTTCATGCCATTTCCTTCCGCGTCTCGTCCGACCAGCAGCCTTCCGGCAGGCTGACCCATTTGTTGCAGGACGCCATGACGACGAAGGTCTCGCTGCGCACGACTTCGCCCGGCTCGCCGGCGCCGGGGATCAGCTCGCTGGTGACGCGGTAGAGATCGGCGACATCACCGGCCACGGTCACGTCGACGATGATGTCGAAGCGCCCGGTGACGACGGCCGCCGAGTTCACGAAAGGCAGTTCGGAGATGCGCTGCGCCAGTTCCCGGGCGCGGCCGCGTCCCTGCGCATTGATGCCGACGATGGCCGAGATCAGCTCAGGGCGTTCGGTCAGGTTGAGCAGCCCGACGATCTTGAGCAGGTTGCGGTCGAGCAGGTTGCGCAGCCGCATGCGCACGGTCGGCACCGAGATCGCCATCTTCTCAGCGAGGCGGTTAACGCCAAGCTGCGCATCTTGCGACAGCAGCTTGACCAGTCGCCGGTCGGTCTGATCGAGATGTTCCCGCAAACGCTCAGGCTTTCATAAAGGGAAAGAAATGATCGTATTTTCTTTCTGATATGAAAATACCTTATGAGAGATTTTTAACAACGGCAAGAGCCATGTCATCCGCCGTGCCGCTGCGCCTATCGGCAGTTTCGTCGATGTCGCCACATTTTGTTCTTGCTTTGTGCCGGCAGCTATGCTACTAATTTGGGTATGGTGCCAATTTGGCTCCAACGACCCGTCCTCCCGAGGCGGGTTTTTGTTTCCGGATCTTTTGAAGGTTCAGCGCCGCCGGTCTAAGATTGGCGGGACACCGTGGTTCCGCGGAGCGCAGCCGCAACTCATGCCTTCACGTGACGGGCGGAAAGGCTCATCCGCGAAATGGCCAAAATCGGCTTTTCAACAAAACTGTAGTTGGCCAGGGAGACGGCAATGCAGGCGGTGACAATAACCATGCCAGCAAGCCATGGTGATACGCTGACGCTTGCAACGACAGGAGCGGTCGCAAGCAGCACGATAGGATGCTTCAGATAGAGAGAGTAGGAGGCATCGCCCAATCTTGCCAGCAGGCGAGGAGCAAAAAGCCGGAAATAGCTTTCCAGGCTGATGCAACCGGCGACAAGGATCAAGGCCGGGATTCCCTGAGCAAGGGTTCGCGGCAAGTTGAAGCCAAGTACCATCACCAGCATGGACACGATGGCGAACCACGAGCGCCGAGACACCCAGGACGGTAGGCAAACGCGCCAGTCTGCCGACCAGGTGGCCGAGCGCCATGCCGGCAAGGAACTCAAACAGGATTGGCGTGGTATAGAAAAACAGCACAGTGTCGGCGGCGGGTTTGAAGACGATGCGCGCCGCTACGGCGATTGCAAAGACAACGCCGACCATGGCCATTTGCGTCAGCGTGCCGAAACGCATAGTCGCTGCGAACAGAATGTAAAACAGGATTTCCAGATTGAGCGTCCAACCCACGCCAAGCACCGGTTGGACATAGCCTGTGACCGTATCGAGATAGGCTATGAAAAGCAGGCTATTGGTGATCTGCTCAAGAAACACTGCACGACCGGCAAACAACCAAAGTGCGGCGACCATGAGGAAGGTCATAACCCAATAGAAGGGAACGACGCGCGTGAAGCGCTGCATCAAAAAAACACGGTGGTCGGCGCGTCTGTTCTCTGTCGAGAGAACCATTACAAAACCACTAATGACGAAAAACAGGTCGACGCCGCTGTTTAGAACGGGAATACGCAGATCGAGCATGCCCAGCGCGGCCGGAAGATGATAGATAACAACCATGAGAGCTGCTAGCCCCCGCAGTACCTGTATCGATGTATACTGTTGAATCCGACGCGGCGCAGCGTGATCATTCTGTGGAATGATGTTCATCAAAAAATGGTCCCCGGTGCAGGAGAGCATTAACATACGTGATCGTTGATGTGCCGACTAATTGTTGGTTTAATTAACACGTAAAGTCCTAGATACGTTTTATTGATATAGCGTGCCGCGACACTTATGCTCGGCCGACTTTGGCCTGCCTCGTTGCCAAACTTGGCATCTCCCCAGTGAAGAGGAGATTGGCCGTTCCCGCGTTAACGGCTGGACTCGAAGATAGCGACGGCTGCCGCTGTCAGCGCAGCGTTACTAGATGCTACTGTTCCATCAGGGAGCTCCTTGCCGTCTTCCAGTCCGACGCGCGTCGACCAACGGCGTTCCGCCGCCCGGTGCACGAAAGGCCAGACCGTGGCGTCGGCGCCGTGCAGCAGGATTGCCCGGCGCATTCCGGCGCCGTCGAGCACGGCGGCGATATCGTCGCTGATCTCCAGCGCAGCGTCCGACTCCTGCTCGGAGATTTCGATCAGGATCCGCAGCACGCGTTTGCAATGGTCGAGGCTCACCAGGCGTTCGGCGTCGGCGACGGAGGCAAGCCCCGCCTCGATGCCAATGCCGCGCTGGCGCAGACGCTCCATGATAGCGGGCGCGGCGTCTTCGCTGAGATTGACCGAGGCATAGTCGGGCAGCTCGCTCCAAGCGGCGATCGCGGCCAGCGTCCGCTCGTCGTCATTCTCGATCCAGGCGCCGGTCGACACGCCGATCAGCGTTCCAGGGCAGGCGCGACGAAGCGCTAGCACAGTCTGGTCCATCGCCGCCGGAGCCAGGCTTTCGCGACCGTCCAGCCCGCGGGCATGGACATGCAGTTCGGCCGCACCGGCGGCGACGCAGGTCGCACCGTCGCGCGCCATGGCTTCGGGATCAAGCGGCAGTCGCGGGTGAAAATCGGCGCTGCGCGCGCCATTGATGCAGGTCTGGACGATCATGCCGGGGGCAGTCCGGTTGCGGTTGCTGCCAGTCTAGCGCGGGCCAGTGAAAACCGGAATCGCGCTGGCGAAGGCTCCTGACATATGGACGCCGGCCGGCTTGGATCAGTCTGGCAGAATGCACCTCTATCGTGTTCGGATCAGTCTTCTTAGCAAACGAACATCCGTCGGGCAGAGTTACGGCGAAACACCCAACTCGCGTAATGCAGCGTTGGCGGCACGGTATTCGATAAAATTCTTTGGACAATGGCTGATGGTATGCCTGTAAAGCGATAGTGCCTGATCGCGTTGCCCTTTGAGCCGGCTGAGTTCCGCGTTGTAGAAACCGATCTCGCAAAACTTGCCGTGTTTCTTGGTTGGATCCGAGTCATCGGCGTCGTTCAATGTCGCGGTGGGCGTCTTTTCGCCAAGCAGCATTCGAACCACGGGCGCCGGCCACTTCGTCATGTCGAGTTTGGAAGCTGCCTCCCGCAAATGGCTCGCCGCGCCGTTGCGTCGCTCAACAATATCCAGCCATATGGCAAAATAGGCGTAGTCGGGCTCGAGAGCGGCCGCCTTTTCAAAGTCAGCCTGCGCCTTCGCCAGCGAGCCGGAATAGAAATAAAGAACACCCCTGTTTGAGTAGCTGTACGGATAATTCGGATCGAGCAGGATCGCCTGGTCGAAGTCAACAATGGCTCGACCGTCGTCTGCCTTTCCCATCCAGGCAATGCCGCGGTTGTGGTAAATTCTTGGATTTTTCGGATCGAGACCAATCGCCCGGTCGTATTCGGCGATGGCCCGATCGGACTCACCTCGCTTGTTCCAGAGAAAGCCTCGGTTGTTGTAGGCGATGGCAAGTGTTGGGTCGATATCGATTGCGCGACTGTAGTCCGCGAAGGCGCGAATATCGTTCCCCTTTGCCACCCAGGCCAAGCCACGATTATTATATGCGAGGGCTTGTTTCGGGTCGAGCTTGATTACCTGGTCGTAGTCGGCGATGGCGCGATCATTGTCTCGCTTGCTAGCCCAGGCGATACCTCGATTGAAGTACGCGTTGGGGTCTTTCGGATCGAGGCTGATTGCCTTGTCGTAGTCGGCGATGGCGCGGTCATTGTCGCTCTTGCCTGACCAGGCCACCCCTCTGTTGTACCAGATGCTCTCATCGTTCGGATCGAGGCTGATCACTTGGCTGTAGTCGGCGATGGCGCCGTCAAAATCGCCGGCCGTCAGCCGGGCGTTGCCGCGCCGGTAGTAGGCATGCGCGTTTTTCGGATCGAGGCTGATCACCTTGTCATAGTCGGCCAGCGCGCGCTCCTCATCGCCCTTGCTGGTCAACGCATCGGCTCGATCGTTCAGGGAACCGGCGTCGTTCGGGTTGAGCCTGATGGCCCGGTCGAAGTCGGCTATCGCGCGGTCGTCGTCGCCTTTGCGTGACCAGATCAGCCCGCGATTGTGGTAATTTCTGCCGTCTCCCGGATTGAGGCTGATTGCCCTGTCATAGTCGGCCAAAGCCCGGTCGTTCTCGCCCTTGAAGGTCCAGGCGACGCCGCGGTTGTAGTAGGCATCGCCATATTTCGGGTCCAGGCTGATCGCCTTGTCCAGATCGGCGATGCCCTTGTCGTAGTCGCCCTTGAAGACCCAGCTGATGCCCCGGTTGTAGTAGCCGCTGGCGACGGTCGGTGCGATGCCGATGAACGCGCTGTAGTCGGCGATCGCGCGGTCATAGTCGCCTCGTTCCGTCAGGGCATTGCCGCGCTTGAAATAGGCAATACCGCGGTTTTCGAGGGGCTCTGTCGCATCCTCGATCATGCGCGTACAGGCGGCGATCCGCGTGCTTGCCTCGACCTCGTCGTCGCTGACGCAGTCGCTGCTGGCGGGCAAGGCCGGGAGCGCCGAGACCAGCATGACGACGAGGCAAACGAGGAATTGCCGGACTGCCCCGTCCCTTTGTCGAACCCGTCGGATCAATTCGCCCCCCATCGCGGCAAGCCCAGCTGCATTGTATTCAACGAAATCCCCGAGACAATCGCTAACGAGCTCACCCGGCAAGAAACGGGTGGTCCGCGCGCGCCGTTTCACCCATCTCAATGACAGAGAAGCCACAGGAGGCGAAGCCATGACCATCCATTCGATAGGCGCGAAAGCGGCGGTGAAATCGGCGGAGGTGCGCGTTGCCGGATATGACTGGCGGACGCTGGCCGATGAGCTGAGCGGCTATGGTTGCGCGGTGATGGAAAAGCTGCTGACGCCGCAGGAGTGCCGGCATATCGCCGGACTTTATTCGGACGAGAGCCATTTCCGCAGCCATGTCCATATGGCGCGGCATGGCTTCGGCAAGGGCGAGTACCGCTATTTCCGCTATCCCTTGCCCGACTTGATCGGCGGCTTGCGCACCGCGCTCTATCCGCGCCTGGCCGCGGTCGCCAATGACTGGAACGAGCGCATGGGTATCGCGCAGCGCTATCCCGACGAACACGCCGCGTTCCTCGAGCAATGCCACGAGCAGGGCCAGACGCGGCCGACGCCGCTCCTGCTGCAATATGTTCCCGGCGACTTCAACTGCCTGCACCAGGATCTCTACGGCGATCTGGCCTTCCCGCTGCAGGTGGCGATCCTGTTGTCGGAACCAGGCAAGGATTTCACCGGCGGCGAGTTCGTGCTGACCGAGCAGCGTCCGCGCATGCAGAGCCGCGCCGAGGTGGTGCCGCTGCGCCGGGGCGACGCGGTCGCCTTCGCGGTCCACAATCGACCGGTCCAGGGCAGCAAGGGCAATTACCGGGTCAATCTCAGGCACGGCGTCAGCCGGCTTCGCTCCGGCATGCGCCACACTGTCGGTATCATCTTCCACGACGCCAAGTAACCGGGCCGCCCGGTCAAGCCCTGGCGACGATTACCTCGAAAAATCGCTGCGCACGATGCCGTGGCGCTGGAGCTTGTCGTAGAAAGTCTTGCGCGGGATCCCCAGCGCTTCGATCGTGCGCCTGACGTCGCCCTCGTTGCGGCCAAGCGTCTCGCGGATGATGTCGGCCTCGTAGCGCTCCAGCCGCTCCGGCAGCTTCATGGCGGTGTTCGATTGGGTCGGGGCAGGGGGTTGTGCTTCGGCGCCTTCCTCCAACCCAAGCACGAACCGCTCGGCGAAATGCGCCAGTTCGCGCACATTGCCCGGCCAGCCATGGTCGCTCAGATGGCGATGCACCGAAGCCGGCACTGCCGGCACCTGGCGGTGGAAACGGGCGGCGGCGCGCTCGGCGAAATAGAAGAACAGCAGGGCGACATCGTCGCGGCGTTCGCGCAGCGGCGGGATCGAGATCGTCACCACGTTGAGCCGATAATAGAGATCCTCGCGGAAAGCGCCGCGCTGGCGCGGATCACCGAGATCGACCTTGGCGGCGGCGACGACGCGCAGATCCACCGGCCGCACCTCGTTGGTGCCGAGCGGGGTGACCTCGCGCATTTCCAGCACGCGCAGCATCTGCACCTGTGTCGAGACCGGCATGCTTTCGATCTCGTCGAGGAACAGCGTGCCGCCGCTGGCGTGCTCGATGCGGCCGATCCGTTTCTTCTGCGCGCCGGTGAAGGCGCCGGCCTCATGGCCGAACAACTCGCTCTCGATGACGGTCTCCGGCAGCGTGCCGCAATTCAGCGCGACGAAATTGCCCTTGGCGCGGCGGCTCCAGCGATGCAGAAGGCTTGCCACCACCTCCTTGCCGGAGCCGGTCTCGCCGGTCACCAGCACATCGACGTCGGTGTCGGCGATCTGACGTAGTGTGCGGCGCAGCCTGTCCATCGCCGGCGTCTGGCCGATCAGCGGCAGGCCGTCCTGCGCCTCTCCGGCCGCCTCGCGCAAGGCGCGGTTCTCCATCACCAGGCGGCGCTTTTCCGCTGCGCGGCGCACGCTCTGTACCAGCCGGTCGGCGGCGAAGGGCTTTGTGATGAAGTCGTAGGCGCCGTCCTTGATCGCCTTGACGGCCATGGCGATGTCGCCGTGGCCGGTGACGAGGATGACGGGAATGTCGGCATCCAGCCGCAGGATGCGATTGAAAAGCTGCAAGCCGTCGATCTGAGGCATGCGGATATCCGACACCACGACGCCGGTAAAACCGGCGTCGAGCCCGGCCAGCGCCTCAGCCGCCACCGCAAAGGCCGAGACCGAGAAGCCGGCAAGCTCCAGCGTCTGCACGGTGGCCTTGAGGAGATCGCGGTCGTCGTCGATCAGGATCACCGGCGCGGCATTGTCGTTCGTCATGATGGCTTACGCTGCTGTCTGGAGATGAATGGTGAAGCGGGTGCCGCTGTCGTCGCTCGAAACTTCGATGCGGCCGCCATAATCGGCGACGATGTCCTTCGAGATGACGAGGCCAAGGCCAAGGCCTTTTTCCTTGGAGGTGTTGAACGGCGTGAACAGCGATTTGAGGATCGCGGGTGGAATGCCGGGTCCGTTATCGGACACGCCGACCGTCACGCCGTCCGCGGTCTCCTCGACCGACACCTGCACATGAGCGTCGTCGCGGCCGTCGAGTGCTTCGAGCGCGTTCTGGAAGAGATTGATCAGCACCTGTTCGAGCCGCACCCGATTGCCCATGACCTTGAGGCTCGGCGGCGGCAGGTCGATGACCAACGCGTCGAGCCGGCCGGCAAAGCGGCTTCTCAACAGCATGACGGCGCCCTCGATGACGCCGCGCAATTCGACAGGCTCGGCGGCGGTGCGGCCCTTGCGGGCAAATGCCTTCAACTCCTCGGTGATTGAGCCGATGCGTTCGGTAAGGGCTGCGATAGCGCCGAGGTTTTCCTCGGCCGGCCCGGTCTGCTTGCGGTCGAGGAAGGTGCGGGCATTGTCGGCATAGGCGCGTATGGTGGCGACCGGCTGGTTGATCTCATGGGCGACACCGGCCGCGACCTGGCCGAGGATGGCGAGGCGGTTGGCCTGGACCAGATCCTGCTGCACTATTTGGAGCTTGGCTTCCGTGCTGCGGTGGCCTGTTATCTCGGCCTGCAACCGGTCGCGGGCGCGGCTCAAATCCTCGGTCCGTTCGACGACGCGGCGTTCGAGTTCGGTGCGGGCCGCCTGTTCAGCGGCAATCCGCATCTGCGCCGACTGCCGGCGCCACAACAGATACGCGGCAAGGCCGAGCAGCGGGACGACGACGCCGAGCGCAAGAAGCCGCATTTCGCGGACCGCGGCGGCGATCGGCGCTTCAGCCGGGATCAGATAGTCGAGCCGCCAAGGGGTCGAAGGAATCGTGGTGGAAAGGCTGAGATACTCCGCGTCACTGCCGCCGGGCGTTACTGCGTGGACGATCGACACATCCGGGCTGAGCGCCTGCCCGTGCATGATCGGCAACGGCACAAGCGGCGCGTCGCCGAACTGTTGGCTGTCGCGGATCGCGGCTTGCTTAGGTGCGGCCAGCGGTGCGGTTGTCATGAAACGCCAGGACGGCACGCTGGTGATCAGCACGACGCCGTTCTCGTCGCTGACATAAGCCGGGCGGTTCGCCTCGCGCCAGTCGGCTTCGAGCTGGTCGAACTCCATCTTGACGACGACGACGCCGAGCGGTGCGTCTGTGTCGCCGACGCGCCGCGAAATGTAGAGGCCGGGGCGCTTGCTGACATTGCCGAGCGCAAAATACTCGGCGGTTCCGGCCTGCATCGCGCCGGAGAAATAGTCGCGGAAACGGTAGTCATTGCCGACGAAGCTGATCGGCTCGCGCCAGTTGCTGGAGGCGACCGCCAGTCCATCGGTGCCGACGACATAGAGTACCGACGCCTTGGTGCCGGAGACCAGCCCCTCGAGCTTGCGGTTCAGCACATCGATTGCCGCGGCATTTTTCTGCGACAGCGCGTCACGCACTTGCTGGTCTGCGGACAAAAGCAGCGGCAGGGCGCGCGGGCTTTCGAGCACCGCGCGCAGCAGCGCGACCTTCAGATTGGCGTCGGTACGCCCCTGCGCCGCCAGGGTCCCGACCTCGGCGGTGCGGCCGTAAAGGCCGGCGCCGTAGAGCGCTGCCGTGACGATCAAAAGCGCGATGGCCGCAAACAGCAGCCAGGCTCGGCGCGCCCGCCTGGCGAGTTGCTCGGGCGTCGAAGACAAGGCACCGGCGGGGCGTTGCAGCATCGCCCATTTGTGCATGAATTCGCACAAAGCACAATTCGACCTATGCGGAGATTCGCACCTATCCATGCGTCCAGCACAGCGGACGTTTGCGAATGCTCAACAAAATCAATGATGAAAAGCTCTTCTGCGTATCTGGCACGACTGTTGCAAACACGAATTCAGCAGTCGCGAGGCTGCTGGTCTCAAAACAACTGCCCCGGGGAGTCGAGCTTTCGATCGGGGCGCCATGGAGGACGTTATGCAGACAGCAATCGCTGCCGCCGAGCCGCGCGGCAAACTTCCCTTATACCGGCATCTTTATGTGCAGGTGCTCGCGGCGATCGCCGCCGGCGTGCTGCTCGGCCATTTCTATCCCGAAACCGGCGAGGCGATGAAGCCGTTCGGCGACGCCTTCATCAAGCTGGTGAAGATGGTCATCGCGCCGGTGATCTTCCTGACCGTGGCGACCGGTATCGCCGGTGTCTCCGACCTGCAGAAGGTCGGCCGCGTCGCCGGCAAGGCGATGATCTATTTCCTGGTGTTCTCGACGCTGGCGCTGGTCGTCGGCCTGGTCGTCTCCAATGTCGTCCAGCCCGGCGCCGGCATGCACATCAATCCAGCGACGCTCGATACCGCCAAGGTGGCGGCCTATGCCGAGAAGGCGCACGACACTACCATCGTCGGCTTCCTGATGAACATCATCCCCGACACCATCACCGGCGCCTTCGCGCAGGGCGACATCCTGCAGGTGCTGTTCTTCTCGGTGCTGTTCGGTGTCGCCCTGGCGCTGGTCGGCGATCGCGGCCGTCCGGTCGTCGATTTCCTGCAGGCGCTGACCACGCCGATCTTCCGCCTCGTCGCCATCCTGATGAAGGCCGCACCGATCGGCGCGTTTGGCGCCATGGCCTTCACGATCGGCAAATACGGCATCGGCTCGATCGCCAACCTCGCCATGCTGATCGGCACGTTCTACCTGACCGCGCTGCTGTTCGTGCTGGTGGTGCTCGGCACTGTCGCCCGCTACAACGGCTTCTCGATCCTGGCGCTGATCCGCTACATCAAGGAAGAGCTGCTGCTGGTGCTCGGCACCTCGTCCTCGGAAGCGGCATTGCCGGGCCTCATGGCCAAGATGGAGCGCGCCGGCTGCAACCGCTCGGTGGTCGGCCTGGTCATCCCGACCGGCTATTCCTTCAACCTCGACGGCACCAACATCTACATGACGCTGGCGGCGCTGTTCATCGCGCAGGCGACCGACACGCCACTCACCTACGGCGACCAGATCCTGCTGCTCGCCGTCGCCATGCTGAGCTCCAAGGGTGCCGCCGGCATCACCGGCGCCGGCTTCATCACCCTGGCGGCAACGCTTTCGGTCGTCCCCACCGTGCCGGTCGCCGGCATGGCGCTGATCCTCGGTGTCGACCGATTCATGTCGGAATGCCGGGCGCTGACCAATTTCATCGGCAATGCGGTGGCGACAGTGGTGGTGGCACGCTGGGAGGGAGAACTCGACCAGACGAAGTTTGCCGCCGCCATGGCCGGCGACTTGCCGGAGGAAGTCGACCTGTCGCTGCCGGGTTTGCAGGCCGCCTGACCGTCCAGGCCACATGACCACAAGGCCCCGGAGGCGGTTCGCCGGCTTCGGGGCGACAGCGGCGGCGGTCGCGGCATGCCGCCTGAAACGCAACCTGAAGTGGCGCTATTTTCGACGCGGGGCTTGTTCCAGCCGCATTTGCAGGCCAGTATCCGCCGTGCCTTCATGGCACCGTCCGCTTCGCTCCCGACCTGATCGCGAGGCGAGACATTTCCGTCGGGCTCGGTTTGCAACATCATCCTTGCCGAACCGTCGGAGCTTTTGCTGCCGCCGACCCTGACCATGGCAGCAGCCTCGAAGGCAATGGCGGCCTCAGTACGAAGTCGCAAAGCGAAACGTGACCCGTCTCCTCGTGGGAAGCGCAGGCTTTCTCCCAGGGAACTCGTTGCGCGCCAAGAGGGGCGCTTGAAGAGGGGGGCGGGCCCATGAGCGGGCCTTTGCCGAACCAAAGCAAGATGCGAGGTCAAACGCGATGCAGTCTGTCCAAAACAGGATTCCGGTATCCATCATCATCCCGAATTACAACTACGCGCGGTTCCTCAAACGCAGCATCGACAGCGCTCTCGAGCAGGACTACGCGGATGTCGAGGTCATCGTCGTCGACGATGCATCGCAGGACAATTCCACGACAATCATGGAATCTTATCGCGACGAGATCCTCGCATGCCCGCGAGCGCAAAATGGCGGACACGCGGCGGCATTCAACACCGGCTTCGCTGCGAGCTCGGGCAAGATCGTCCTGTTCCTCGACGCCGACGATTATCTTTATCCAACCGCCGTCTCCACCATTGTCGAAACCTGGGACGAGGCAACCGCCCAGGTCCAGTCCAGACTGCATATCGTCGACGAAGGACAGCGCATCAAGGATGTCTTTCCGCCGCCCGAATTGCCTTTCGACAGCGGCGACGTCATGCCGAAACTACTGCACAAGGGCCGCTATCAGACGACCGTGACCAGCGGGCTGGCCTTTGACCGCGCAACGCTCGAATCGATCATGCCGATACCGGAGCCGGAGTTCCGCCAGGGCGCCGACGGCTATCTGGCAACGCTGGCGCCGATGTACGGGCACGTCCAGTCCATCGACGAATGCCTCGGCGCCTACCGGATCCATGGCGCCAACCATTCAGTCTTCGGTGAAAAGCTCGCCGAGCGGGCACGCTGGCGGGTAACCCACGATTTCCGCCGCATGCAGGCGCTGTCGGACCAGGCTTCCGGGATCGGCCTGACCATCGTGCCGTCGGATGCTGTCCGCCACGATCCGGTCCACCTGGAAGAGCGGCTGGCGTCGCTTTGCGCGGACAGCGGCCGACATCCCGTGGCCGACGATTCCCGGCTGGCGCTCGGGGCGGCCGGCGCCGTCGCCAGCCTCGAAATGACCGCATCCCTGCGGCGGCGTGCAATCCTTGCCGCCTGGTTCCTGTCGGTCGGGGTGTTGCCGCGGAAAATGGCGACCGCGGTGCTGTCGTGGAAGCTTGATGCGTCGTCGAGGCCGGCATTTTTGAGCCGCCTGTCCAAGACCATCCGCCACGCCATGGGATAGTGGGTGGCGCTGTGCCACAACTCCGCCAGGTTTTCGGGAGGTCTGGCAACCCGGGTAGATTTCGAACAATATCATTATGGGTACGTGGCGCCCCAAGCGAAAGGACAACCAGCCCATGACCTCTTATGAGCCGATGCGTCCGATGGAGCGCTGCCCATCCCACCCTGGAGCGCTGCTTGACGACATTATCCCGGCAACCCGAAAGACCAAGGTGGAGATCGCCAATCTGCTCGGAATCTCGCGCCAGCAGCTTTATGACATCATCCGCGAAAAGAAGCCGGTGTCGCCGGCTGTCGCTGCCCGTCTTGGAAAGATGTTCGGCGACGGCGCCGCGATCTGGCTCAGGATGCAGGCCGCCTATGATGCGTGGCACGCGGAACGCGAGGTTGACGTCAGCGCCATTCCAAGGCTGCATGCTGCCTGAGATGCAATAGATCGGCCGAACCACCGAGGCTCTCACAAATCGATCACGGTCCTGCCTGCCTGGACCGGTTCTCCGGTTCGACGGCGCGCTCGACCAGGACATGCGCCGCCCGCGCGGCCTCGACGAACGCGTCCCTGGCGGCTTCGGTCCAGCGATCGTCGCTCATGGCGCGGCGGCATGTGCGCAGTGCCAAGCCGTGTTTGGCGCTGCCGGCGTCACGCCAGTGGGCTTCCAGCAACTCGACAGCCTGACGTGCGTTGGAAATGTTGCGGATATCTCCGACGATGCCGACCGCAACCGCAACCGGCTTGGAAAACCATCCTTGGGTCATGGCGGAGCCTTCGACGTGTTGAACCATCTATAACGAAAATCGTAGCGCAAGGTTTCATTTGCGCCAGTCACCACGGCGTGAGGCGGCCCTCACTGCGCCGCGCGCAGCCTGACCACGACGCTGCGCGCCACAAGCACCAGCACGGTGATGACGATCAGGATCACCGAGAGTGCGGCGATCGCCGGGTCGATGTTGTCGCGCAGGCCCATCCACATCAAGCGCGGCAGCGTGATGGCGTTGACCGAGGTGATAAACAGGGTGACGCCGATCTCCTCCCAGGACAGCACGAAAGACAACAACGCCGCGGTGACGATGCCGAACTTGATGTTGGGCATGATGATGCGGGTGGCGCGCTCCCACACGGTGGCGCCGAGGCCGCGGGCGGCGAGGTCGATGCGGCGGTCGAGCTGGCTGAGCGACACCAGGATCAGCACCGTGGCGAAGGGCACCGTCATCACCGCATGCGCCATGACGACACCCAGCCAGGTGTCATAGCCGAAGAACGACGAGAACCCGGAGATCGAGGTCAGCAGGAAGTAGAGCGTGATTGCCGAGACCACCGGCGGCACCACCATCGGCAGCAGCACGAAACCGACCAATGCTGCCGTGAAGCGCGGCTGGAACATCCAGATGCCGAGGCTGAAGCAGAGCGCCAGCACGGTGGAAAAGGCGCTGCTGACGATGCCGATCCTGATCGAGAGCAGGATCGAATCGATCCAGCGCGGATCCTCGATCAGCGCCCGGTAATGGCGCAGCGACAATTCGCCCGACGGCATCGCCAGCATGCGGCTCGGCGTCAGCGATACCGGGATGACGGCGAGCAGCGGCAGCAGCAGGAACAGCGCGACGAGGGCGGCGAGGACCAGCGAGACGGGACCGGGGCGGTAGGTCGGCATCGCGCTACACCAGTTGCTTGGGTTTGATATAGCGGAACAGCAGCGCCATCAGCGCGCCGACAAACAGCACCAGCACGACACTGATTGCGGCGCCCAGGCCCCAGTCCGGGCTCTGGAAGATGCGAAGGTAGATCAGCTCGGCGATCATCACGCTGCGACCGCCGCCGAGGATCGCCGGCGTGACGAAGAAGCCGAGCGAAAAGACGAAGACGATCAGCGCCGAGCCGATGATGCCGGAGCTGGTCATCGGCACGAATACCGACCAAAAGGTGCGCATACGGCTGGAGCCGAGGCCGCGCGCCGCCAGCAGCACACGGTCGTCGAGGCTGCGCATCGATGAGGCCAGCGGAAACACGGCGAAGGGAATGAGGAAATGCGTCATGCCGACGATAACGCCGAACTCGTTGCGCACCAGCGCCAGCGGCTCTGAGATGAAGCCGACCGCCTGCAGCCAGGTGTTGATCAGGCCGCGATTGGACAAAAGCGCCACCCAGCCGAAGGCGCGCGTCAGCACCGAGATCCAGAACGGCACCAGGATGCAGAACTCGGCCACGACGCGCTGCACCGGCGTGCCGCGTACCCAGACAACGGTGATGGCGTAGGCGGCGACAACCGAAACGATCGTCACGATCGCCGCGATACGCAGCGTGCGGATGAAGACCGACTGCACCAACTGATCCGTGAGCAGCGCATTGTACTGCCCCAGCCCCGGCGTGGGCAGGGTGAAGCTCCATTTAACCACGCCAAGGAATGGCCAGGCATAGGCCAGCACAAGAAAGAGGAGCAGCGGCGCCATCAACAGCGCCGCGCCCATCCTGTCGGAGAGGTATGCTCTCATCCGGTTATCCCGGCTTGTCAGGCGGAGATGATCTTCGTGTATTCGTCGAGTGCCGCCCCGTAGTTCTTGGCGTACCAATCCATGTCGAGCGGGATCTGCTTCTTCATGTTCTCGGGATCGACCGGATTGATGCGCCTCTTGTCGGCGGGTATCAGCGCATCGGTGGCCGGGTTGGCCGGACCCTGACCGAGCTTTTCGAACATGATGAGTTCCTTCTCCGGGTCCTGGGTGCTGGCGATGAACTTCATCGCCGCGTCCTTGCCGCCGGGATTGCCCTTGAGCACGGCGAGCGCGCCGGGCGAGATCAGGCCCTGGTCCCAGATGAACTTGATCTTGCCGCCGGAATCCTGCTCGATGAGCGAAGCCCGGGTCGACCAGACGATCGCCATCGAGGCCTCGCCATTGAGCAGCACGCTCTGGCTTTCGGCGCCGCCACCCCAATAGGCGACGACGTTTTCCTTGAAGGCGGCGATCTTGTCATGCGCGCGCTTGAGGTCGAGCGGGTAGAGCGATGCCGGTGCGATGCCGTCGGCGAGCAGTGCCGCTTCCCAGCTCGACACGCCCCATTTGTAGAGCGAGCGCTTGCCGGGGAATTTTGCCACGTCGAAGAAGTCGGCCATGCCGGTTGGTGCCTGGCTGCCGTATTTCTCGGCATCATAGGCGATGACATAGGAGAAGAAATAGGTCGAGGCGGCGTATTCCCAGCCGAAGCCCGGCCGCATCTTCTTCTTGTCGACGACCGCATAATCGATCGGCTCGAGCATGCCTTGGGCGCCGAGCGTGATGGCCGAGAACGGATCGACGTCGACCAGGTCCCAGGTCGGGGCGCCGCTCTTGAACTGCGCCGCGATCGCGCCTTCGGTCGGGCCGGAGCCGTCCATCTTAACGACAATGCCGGTTTCCTTGGTGAAGGCCTGGCCGTAAGCCGCGTCATAGGCGGTAATGGCGTCGCCGCCCCAGTTGACGAGCACCAGTTCCTTAGCCGCGGCAAAGGCGCCGGTCGAGCGCAGCAGCATCGGCGTGCCGGCCAGCACCAGTGCGGCCAGCTGCGTAAACTGCCGGCGCGAGATCTCGCCGCGCACTGCCCTGGCGGATAGCGCCTCGATGGAATTTTTCTTGGTTTGGTTTGTCATGTCAGTTCCCCTTTTTTGTCGTTGGTATTTCCTGAATGTCAGCTTGGCGAATTCGCCACGCCGATCGTCATTGCTCTCCACCCGGAAGGAGGAAGCCTTTCTCCGCGGGCCAGGTCAGCCAGACGGAATTGCCCTTGCTGAGGGCAGAGGCGGCGACCTCGTTCGGCACCGAGACCGTCACCTTGGCGCCTTGGCGCGTCGTCAGATCGAGCCGCGTTGCAGCGCCGAGATAGGTCGAGGCGACGGCAGTCGCGGCAATGCCGTTCTCGCCTGCCGCGGCTTCGCGGGCGATCGACATGTATTCCGGCCGGATCGCCAGGATGGCATCGCCACGGACCTTCTCGGCCCTGCAGCGCATGCTGATCGCGCGGTCTTCGCAGAGGCCTGTCGAGCCATTGTCGGCCGGGCGCACGCCCTTCAGCGGCAGCATGTTGATCTCGCCCAGGAACTCGGCGACGAAGCGGTTGTCCGGCCGGTCGTAGACCTCGTCCGGCGCGCCGACCTGCAGCAATTTGCCATGGTTGAAGATGGCGACGCGAGATGACAACGCCAGCGCCTCGCTCTGGTCATGGGTGACGAAGACGAAGGTGGTGCCGGTCTCCTGGTGCAACCGCTTCATCTCGGCCTGCATCTGGCCGCGCAGGCTCTTGTCGAGTGCCGAAAACGGCTCATCGAGCAAAAGTACGCCCGGCTCGAACACCAGCGCCCGCGCCAGTGCGACCCGCTGCTGCTGGCCACCTGACAATTGCGACGGCAGTTTCTTTTCGTGGCCCTTGAGCCCGACGCGCTCGATCATTTCGCCGACGCGGCGTTTGATCTCGGCCGCCGGTTTCTTTCGCACCTTGAGCGGAAAAGCGATGTTGGCCTCGACGCTCATATGCGGGAACAGCGCATAGCCCTGGAACACCATGCCGGCGGCACGCTGCTCGGCCGGCCGCTCGGTGATGTCGACGCCGTCGCTGTAAAGGCGACCGTCGGTCGGCTGAATGAAGCCGGCAAGGATCATCAGGAAGGTGGTCTTGCCGGAACCGGAGGGGCCGAGCAGGGTGAGGAACTCGCCACGGCCGATATCGAGCGTCAGATCGTCCAGCGCACGGAACGAGCCGAAGCTCTTGCCGATCCCGATTGCCTTGATCTCTGCGGCCCGGCCGGGTTGCTGCATCCTGCCCTTTCCTTAGCGTAGCCGAAATCGTAGGCAGGGCGGCGGCTCACCGCAACCGAATAGTTTTCGCCTGATCGGCAAATTTGATTCATCTATGCGCCAATCTCCCCCTCAAGGGGGGAGATTAACGCTGGTTCTCCGACAGCTTCGACCTCAGCCACCGCCCAAACGCCTCCAGCACCGGATGCGCCGCCTTGGCGTGCTCGGAAACCAGAAAATACGAGCGCGGGGAGTTGATCGCTATGTCGAAGGGGCGGACCAGCCGGCCTTCGCTCAGTGCCCGGCCGCTGGTCAGCTCGTCGCCCATGGCGATGCCCTGGCCGGCGATCGCCGCCGAAAAAACCAGGTTCATGTCGGAAAAGAAGATGCCGCCTTCCGGGTCGGGGTTCTCGACCTTGGACAGCGCCAGCCAGCGCGCCCAGTCCTCGGTATCGCCGAGATGCAGGAGATTGGCGCGCAGCACGTCGGCCGGCTTGGAGAAGCCGCCGATCTTGTTGAGCAGCGTCGGGCTGCACAGCGGCGTAAAGGAGATCCCGCACAACAGCTCGACCGCGCGGTTCGGCCAATTGCCGACGCCGAAGGCGATGAAGGCATCGGCCTCGGCATTGCTCACGTCGTCGAGACGGCGCGGCGTCAGGATGCGCAGCGCGACATCGGGGTACATCTGCCGGAACTCGCCGATATGGGTGCACAGGAACAGCGAGGCGAAACCCGGCGTACAACTGACGCTGAACGAACCGCCGATGCCGGTGCCGGCATGGCGTGTCACCGCGTCGCCCAGCACCGTCAGCGCCTTGCGCACGTCGCTGGCATAGCGTTGGCCGCGTGGCGTCAGCGCCACGCCCTTGCCGATACGTTCGAGCAGATCGAAGCCGAGATCGCGTTCGAGCAGGCGCAACTGATGACTGACGGCACTGCGGGTCAGATGCAGTTCGTCAGCGGCGCGCCAGACGCTGCCGTGGCGGGCAAAACTGTCGAGGGCGCGCAGCGCCTGCGTCGAGGGAATTCTCAAGAGGTGAACCGAATTTGCATGAGCCGGGAAAACATATCACTTTTTGGCGGGGCGCTTCACTGCTTTCTTTCCGCCATGGAGAAACCGGTGACCTCCGCGCAAGCGACCGCACTTGCCTGTCTGGACGACATCCAGCCGTCGCTATCGGCGTGGACGCGGACGATCTTCGATTTCGGCGAGACCGCCTGGCGCGAATACCAGTCGGCCGCCTGGTATGTCGAGCATCTGAAACACGAAGGATTTTCGGTCGAGGAAGGATCGGGCGGCATGCCGACCGCCTTCTGCGCCCACTGGACCAACGGGACCGGCCCGACCATCGGCATGTATGCCGAGTACGACGCGGTGCCTGGCAATTGCCAGGATGCGGCGACGGTGAAGCGACCGCGCCCGGGGCTGGGCGAACAGGCCGGCGGCCACACCGATCCGCATTCCGGCCTCGGTATTGCCAGCCTCGGCGGGCTGCTGGCGACCAAGGCGGCGATGCAGCGTCACGGCATATCAGGCACGCTGCGCTTCACCGGCGAGCCGGCGGAGAAGGTGAGGGGATCGAAGCCGATCCATGCCGCGAAGGGCTATTACGATGGGCTGGCGGGCATGGTCTCCTTCCATCCTTTTTATATGCTGCCGCTGTGCAACACGGCGCGCTGGGACACGCATTGCGGTGCGGCCTATGCGATGATCTACCGTTTCATCTGCGACGAGCCGGAACATTGGGCGAGGGCGGCAGGCGGCGCAGCACCCATCCCGCAGGCGCATTCGGCAGTCAGGGCGCCCGGCGCCAACGACGCGCTCATGATGATGTACATGGCCTCCAAGGCGCTGCGCGATTCCATGCTGCCGCACCAGGGTGGCTGGTCGATCAGCGAGGCGATCCTGACGGCGGGCCAGGCGACCGCCGACAATCTGCCGGCCGGGCTGGCCGAGATCCAGTACATGATCCGCGTGCCGACGCTTGCGATGGCCGAGCAGGTCACCGCCGTGCTCGACCGCAATGCGGAAGCCGCAGCCAGGATGAGCGGCTGCCGCCATGAGCGGCACTGGGTGTCGAAGTCGCGGCCGGGGCTTGCCAACCACGCAATGGCCGGCATTGCCTTCGACGCGCTGGCGGCGGTCGGGCCGCCGTGCTGGGACAAGACGGCCAAGGCGATCGCCCGCGAAATCCAGGTCAATGCCGGCGGCGAAGCGACCGAGGAACCATTCATCGACGAACTGGAGCGGCTGATTGCACCACAGGATGCCGAGGCGATCCTGCGCCGTGACTTGCCGCCATCGCAGCTGAATTCGACCTCCGACGATTACACCGACATGTCGTGGCAGACGCCGACGGCGCGGTTCTACGTCGCCCGGCCGGCGCTGCGATCCGAGAACGGCCACGCGTTTCCGTCCTGGGCGATGAATGCGCTGGGCGGCATTTCTGCCACCATCGACCCAATGGTCATCTGCGCCGCAAAGACGGTCGCGCTGGCAGCACTTCGCCTGTTGGAAGACGATGCCGCGCGCAACGCGGCGATGGATGAATTCGTCGCCCGCACCGGCGGCGGCATCGGCGGCTCGAACTGGATCGCGCCGCTCTGCGACTACGATCCGCCCATCGGATTTCGCTGGCCGGAATACATCACCACCCCGCGCGGACGGGATTGGTGGATACCAGGCAACCAACCCGCATGATCAACCAAGCCGCCCTTCACGAGGAGAAACCCCATGACCGTCCATGACCGCATCGTCACCGAGCCGTTTTCGCTGCAGCGCCGCAACCCGGCCGGCGGAACCAAGCCGCTGACCGCCTGGGGCTTCGCCAACGAGACCGACGTGCTGACCGACGTGCTGCTCGGCTCGCCGAATTTCCTGCGCCATCTCTCGACCAGCTCGCTGTCGCGCAAGCATCTGCGCGAGGCGCCATGCAACGTCCAGATCGCCCAAGCGCAGCACAAGGATCTGGTCGCCGCCTATGAGCATTTCGGTGTCAACATCCACTGGCACGAGCCGACGCCGGAACTGCCGATGCAGGTCTACTCGCGCGATTCCAGCGTCATGACGCCGTATGGCGCCATCATCACCGCCATGGCCCAGTGGTGGCGGCGCGGCGAGAACTACGCGGCGATCCGCACCTATGAGAAGCTCTGCATCCCGATCTACGACATGGTCACCGCCGGCACGTTCGAGGGCGGCGACTTCAACGTCATCGAGGACGGCGTCGTGCTGATCGGCTGCGGTGGCGCCCGCACGCAGGAGGAGGGCGCGCGCCAGGTCCAGGCCTGGTTCGACAAGGAGGGCTGGGAGACCCGCATCGCCTTCATCGACGAGTATTACGTCCATATCGACTTGATGGTGGTGCCGATCGCCGAAAAGCTGACCGCCGTCTGCCTTGCCTGTACAGAGCCCGGCATCGTCGACTGGCTGAAGGGCAAGGGCCACGAGATCATCGACGTGCCGTTCCAGGATACTATGGCGCTCGGCTGCAACTTCATGTCGCTGGGCAAGGACAGGGTAATCGCCCCGACCTCGAGCCAGACGCTGATCGGCCAGCTCAAGGCGCGCGGCTTCGAGGTGGCGGCCATCGACATGAGCGAGATCTCGAAGACCGGCGGCGGCATTCACTGCATGGCGCAGGCGCTGAAGCGCGAGCCGGCCTGAGGGGCCGGCCTTTAGCCCGGCCGCTTGCGCGAAAGCGCCATTGTCAGCACCGTCGATCCGCCTGGCGTGCGGCGCGCCCCTACAGCACGATGAGCTTTCCCTTGCGCAGACGCCGGGCGCAACGATAGACGAGGTCGGCAGCGACCATGTCTTCCATCGCAATGCCCATCGCCTTGTAGGTGGTGATCTGTTGATCCGAAACGCGGCCCGGCGCGCGGTCGAGCAGCATGGCGCCAAGCTCGGTGCCGAAATCCGGGTCGAAGCCGGCAAGCTCGCAAGATCCGACTGGGGTCGGTTTGAATGCATCCTTGGTTTCGACAAAAAGACTGGATCTGCGGATGAGCTCGATCGGCATTTCACCGCCGGGCGGCGCCACCCCGACCGAGGAGACATGCGTGCCCGGCTGGACCCAGCCTGCGTCGATCACCGGCTGGTAGGAGTGGGTCGCCAGGCACACCACGTCGGAACTGCGCACTGCCGTCTCGAGGTCGGCGACCGCCACCACCGACGGATGCAGCCGGGCAAGCGCTGCCGCATCGTCGAAGCTCTTCGAAGCGACACGGATTTCGGCAAAGTCGCGCACCAAGGGCAACAGATGCAGGTGCTGGTTGGCCTGCACGCCGGCGCCGACCACGGTCGCTATCCTGGCGTCCCTGCGGGCAAGCGTGCGCACCGACAGCACGGCGGAGCCTGAGGTCCGCACCGCGGTTATGAAGGTGCCGTCCATGATACAGACCGGCAGGCCGGACAGCTGATCGAACAGGGTGATGGTGGCGAGGTGGCTGGGCAGGTTCTTGGCCAGGTTGCCTTCGAAGACGTTGACGATCTTGACGGTCAGGTTCATGCCCTCCATCCAGGCCGGCATGGCGAGGCTGTAGCCGGCCTCGGGGATGTCGAGCTGTGGTCGGGGTGGATTGACGACCTTGCCTTGTGACAGCGCCTTGAAGCCGTCTTCCAGAACATCGAGAAGCTGACTGAGGTCGATGCATTCCATCACGTCGGTTTCGCTCAGCACCAGGATCTCGGTCGCTCCCTTGCTGATTTCTGCCGCACTCCTGCCGGCTGGGCTGAACGCTTGCTTGGTCATCCTGCACTCCTGTGTTCGAAATCGGCTCACCACGTTTGATTTCAGCGGTGAGGGAAGCGAAGGCTATTGCGAGGTTTTATGTTGTGAAATACGTTGATTTCGGTGTCTCTGCGTGAAATCAACACGCAAATCCCTTAGATAGCGTGGATTGTGAAATGAGCGACCTCGACCAGATAGACCGCAGCCTGCTCCGGCTGCTCCAGGAAGACGGACGCCGGACGACGCTTGATCTTGCCGGGCGTGTCGGGCTGTCTCCGACCGGAACCAGCCAGCGGCTTAAGCGCCTGTTCCGCGACGGGTTCATCACCGCGGTCAGGGCCATGCTCGATCCGCGCAAGGTCGGCCGGGGAACGCTGGTGTTCATCGAGGTCCGGCTTGACCACACGGCGCCTCATGTCTTTGACCGCTTCGCCGAAGCCGTGGCGAAAGCTCCGGAGGTTCTGGAGTGCCATATGGTGGTTGGCGGTTTCGATTATCTGGTCAAGGCGCGGATCGCCGATATGGCGGTGTTCCAGGATTTCCTGCAGCGGGTCATCCTGCCGCTGCCCGGCGTGCGCGAAACGCACACGTTCGCCTCCATCGCCGATGTCAAGCCGAACGCCCTCTTGCCGGTGTGATCAGGTGGAGGGAATCAGAGCGACCTGCATCGCATCTTGGCCCAGGTGCAGCGATGCCGGAGACCGGCTCTAGCCTTGCTGGGTCAGCAGGTTTGCGTCGCGTGCGAGCCGCCACTCACCATCCGCCTCCTTGCGCAGGAGCGTCAGCGCATATCCCGATCGATGGACCGGCTCGCCATTCGGCGGGGTCGCGGTCATATTGATGCGGCTGCGGATGAAGGCCCAATTGCCGAGAAGCTGTAGTTCCACGATATCGCTCGTGCCGTCGATATGAACGCCGGCCGTCTCCCGCGCGGCTGCCGCGAAGATCTCCTTGTCGAAGGGTTCCCGGCCGGGAACCATGAAGATTGCGTCGTCCGTCATCAAGCTGAGGACGGTCGCGATGTCTCCACGCTTGCTCGCGTCCATCCACGTCTCGACCAGCTTTCGGATTGCTTTTTCGTCGCCCGTCATTCGTTACCTCCCTGGCATCTCGCCGTCATCGATGGCGCACGGCGCTCCTCCCTCGCCGCAACATAGGGCTTAGATCGCTCTCGTCATCGATTGCAGTGCGTCGCGCCGCGGGTAGCACGGCCCGCGAGCCGGCAGGTTCGTGCCCTCCATGCCTATCGCCAGCCACCGGAGGCGGTGATGCGCTCGCCGGTCAGCCAGGACGCTTCGTCGGAGGCGAGGAACACCGCGACGCGGGCGACGTCGTCGGGCAGGCCGAAGCGACCGAGCGGCGTCATGGCTATAATCTGCTTCTCGAATTCGCTGCCGACGATGCCGATGCGCGCGAGGCCCTCGGTATCGATGCCGCCGGGCGCGATGGCGTTGACGCGGATGTTGCGTGCGCCAAGCTCCCGCGACATCGACAGCGTGATCGTGTCCACCGCACCTTTGGTCGCGGCGTAGACGAGCGAGTTCGGCTGCGGATTGCGGCTGGCGACCGAGCTTATGTTGATGATGCTGCCGCCGCCCGCGCCAAAATGGTTCACTGCTGCTTGCGTGGTCAGAATGATGCCCAACACATTGGTGTCGAACTCGCGGTGAAACTCGGCCTCGGTAACCGCTTCCAGCGGCTCGAATGCGAAGACTCCGGCATTGTTGACCAGTATGTCGAGCCCGCCAAACTCCAATTTCGCCGCCTCGAACAGGCGGCGCACATCAGCCGCTTGCGACACGTCGCCCTGGACGGCGACGGCGCGGCCGCCACCGTCGTCGATCTCGGCGACGACGCGGTCGGCGCCTTCCCGTGACGAGGCGTAGTTGACGACCACTGCGGCGCCGGCCGTGGCAAGACTCTTGGCGATGGCGGCGCCGATACCGTTGGAGGCGCCGGTGACGATGGCGACCTTGCCGTTCAGCTTGCTCATCAAATCTCTCCTTTGTTGACGATGAGCGGTATTTAATCATGATCGAAACGCGTATTATGGTGCCCGAAATCCGTTCTTTCGTTCCTGGAATTCCGGAATGACCACCATCCTCGAAAAGACCGCCGGTCTCGTCGCCTTCATCCGAACCGTCGATGCCGGCTCTTTCCATGCCGCCAGCCGGCTGGTCGGCTCCAGCCCGTCGGCAGTGTCGAAAAGCGTGGCGCGGCTCGAGCGTCGGCTCGGCGTCAGGCTGATCCAGCGCTCGACGCGCCGGCTCGGGCTCACCAGCGAAGGCATCGCCTATTACGAGCGCGTGGCGCCGCTGCTCAGGGCGCTGGACGATGCCGAAGACATCGTTCAGATGGCCGATACGGCGCGCGGCCTGCTGCGCGTTACAGCGCCGGTCGAGCTTGGGCGTGGCCTGATCGCGGCATGGGCGCAAGCGTTCCTTGCGCAGCACGGCGCAGTCAAACTGGAGCTCAGCGTCACCGACCGTCACGCCGATCTGATCCGCGAAGGCTATGACGTTGCGGTGCGCATGGGGCCGCTCTCAGACACCGGGCTCGTCGCGCGCAAGATCGCCAATCTGCCGATCATGCTGGTGGCCTCACCGGCCTATGTCGAGCGGCGCGGCCGTCCGGCATCGGTCGAGGATTTACGGGACCATGAATTCGTCCGCCACCAGATGGCTGGCCGGCCTTATCCGGTCACATTTGCCGACGGTACGATGATCGTGCCGGATGGGCGGCTCGATACCGACGACGGCGGCGCCATCCGCAATGCAGCACTTGGCGGTGCCGGCATCGCGCATCTGATGCGGTTTGCCGTGCAGAACGATCTCGACACGGGTCGCCTGGTCCGCATCCTGCCCGAGGTGGCGATGCCAACCATGCCGGTGCACATTGTCCATGCGTACGGGCGACAGCTGCCCGTTCGCGCGCGGCTGTTCGTCGATTTCCTTGCGGGCCAAATGGCGGCGCTGGCGCGATAGCGCAGGACTCCGTGGCAAAGACAGCGGCGGCTTCGAGATTACCCTGTTAGTAGCACAAGCGACCCCGCCTTCGTTACCTGTCCATAGAGCTAGAACGTGATCTTCACTGAATCGGCGCTGCGGTTGGCCGCGCCGTGGTGCACGGCCTCGATGTTGTTGCCGTCGGGGTCGAGCAGGAAGGCGGCGTAGTAGCCGGGATGGTAGGATCGTTCGCCGGGCGCGCCATTGTCGGTGCCGCCGGCCTCAAGCCCGGCCCTGTAGAATGCGTCGACCATGGCGCGGTCATTTGCCTGGAAGGCCAGGTGGTGGCGGCCGGTCAGCTTTCCCAGGGCCGCCGGGCTGTCGGGGCTGGAAATGAACAGCTCGTCGGCCCAGAAATAATTATTGCCGGCGCCACCGATCGGTATGCCGAGCACGTTGAGAACCGCCTCGTAGAAACGACGGCTGGCCGCAAGATCCCTGACCACCAGCTGGAGGTGGTCGATGAGACGGCCGCGATGAAGTTCCTGATTTGCCATGCTTGACAGCTCCTGATCGCCGGTTGGAAATCTAGCTTCGAATGGTGCGCGGTCAATCCAGAAAGCCGTGGAATGGCGCCATCGCGCCGACTGGATAAAAAATGCAACCGGATTGTCGGATTCATGACATATCCAACGTCCTTCGGACGCAAGCGGCTCGGCGAAGCTCGAAAAGGTCGTGCCGTATCAACGCTTCCGGCATGGGAGAAAAGTGAAATGAGCCTTCCCTATCGTTGGGTTATCGTCGCGGCTGGTGCGCTGATGACCTGTGTCGCCCTCGGGGCGATGTTCTCGCTGGCGATCTTTCTCGAACCGATGGCGCTTGACACACAATGGTCGCGCGCCGGCATATCGAGTGCGATGACGCTGAACTTCCTGGTAATGGGCCTCGGCGGCTTCGCCTGGGGCGCCATTTACGACCGCTTTGGCGCCCGCATCGTCGTCATGACCGGCGCCGTGCTGCTCGGCCTGGCGCTGGTCCTGGCCAGCCGCACCGGTTCGCTGCTCGTTTTCCAGTTGGCCTACGGCGTGCTCGTCGGCCTCGCGGCAAGCGCCTTCTTCGCGCCGATGATTGCGCTGACCTCCGCCTGGTTCGACACGAACCGCAGCCTCGCCGTCTCGCTGGTCTCGGCCGGCATGGGCGTGGCGCCAATGACCATCTCGCCCTTCGCCCGCTGGCTGATTTCGGCCTACGACTGGCGCACCGCAATGTTCGACATCGGCATAACCGCGTGGGTGCTGCTACTGCCGGCCGCGCTTCTGGTGCGCCAGCCGCCCAAGCCCGCTGCCGACGGCGCTGCCCCAAGCGTTGCCGCCGAGGGTGCCGGCATGACGGTTCCGCAGGCGCTGCGCTCGCCGCAATTCATCGTGTTGGGACTGACCTTCTTTGCCTGCTGCGCGGCGCATTCCGGGCCGATCTTCCACATGGTGAGCTATGCGATGCTGTGCGGCATAGCGCCGATGGCGGCGGTCAGCATCTACAGCATCGAGGGCCTGGCAGGGCTGGGTGGCCGGCTGCTTTACGGCGTGCTTGCCGATCGGTTGGGCGTTAAACCGGTGCTGATCACCGGGCTGGCCATACAGGCCGTGGTTATCGCCGCCTATCTGGCGGTCAGCGAGCTTGGTCAATTCTACACGCTCGCCGTCATCTTCGGCGCCACCTATGGCGGCGTCATGCCGCTCTATGCGGTGCTGGCGCGCGAATATTTCGGCCAGCGCATCCTCGGCACGGTGTTCGGTGCAGTAACCATGCTGTCCAGCCTCGGCATGGCTTTCGGCCCGCTCGCCGGCGGCATGGTGTTCGATGCCTATGCTAGCTATTCCTGGCTGTTCATCGGCTCGGCCCTTGTCGGGCTTGGCGCGATGGCGATTGCGATCGCCTTCCCGCCGCTGCCGCGCAGGGAGTTGCAACCGGCTTAAAGCACGATCGGTGGAAAAGGGCGGCCGCTTGGATGGCAAGCGGCCGCGATCCAAAATAGCTGGCAGTGTTCGGCATTATGAAACGCGTATTGCTATGCAAGCAGAGGCACCACCTCGGCGCCATCAAGCGTGTAGCGCGCATAGCGGAAATCGCGAATTCTCGCCAGTCTGTCGCCGGCCCATTCCAGCAGGATAAAGTATTTTAGCCCTCCGGCCGAGTCGTCCGGATCGATCACAAGAATGGCTGGGTGCCGATCCACCAGGCCAGGAAGCAGCCGCCAATCGTGGATACCCGCGTAATTGTGGAAGTACCGGCCCACTTTCGTGCGGCCGCTCGCCCGGAGCCGGTTCACGAGATCAAGCCGGACGTCCTCGGCCAGCATGTCGCGGATCGCATCGAAGTCGCGGGCGTTGAACCGCTCTACATAGGCTGCCAGCCGCGCCCGCTCGGGCTCGGCCAACACCGGCGCAGGCCGATCCTCAGACTCGCCGGCGACCTCGCGCAGGCGCAGACGGCCGCGATGCAGTGCGGCTTTCACCGCCGGAACGCTGCTGTCGATAATGTTGCCGATCTCTTCGATCGTATAGCCGAGCACATCCATGAGGATGACGCTGCTACGCTGCGCCGCGGGCAGGCGCATGAAGGTCTGCAGGCTTGCGGCCGCAGTGTGTCGACCCTCGGCCGACATACCGGGGTCAGGGATCATATCGATATCCTCAACGACATGCGCGGCATCCAACCTGGCACGACGGCGCAGGTGGTCGAGCGCGGCATTGTGCGCGATGCGAAACAGCCAGCCCTCGACATTGGCTATCGGCCCGGTCCCGGGGAACGCCTCAAGCGCCTTGACCGTAGCTTCCTGGACGACATCCTCGGCATCGATCACCGAACCGGTCATGCGGGCGCAATAACGGTGCAGTTTCGGCCGCAATTCGCCGAGCAGCCGGTCGAATGGCTCCCGTCCTTCTGGCGTGCCGATTGCGGATCCGGTCATCGCACAAGGGTCGATCTCATGCGTATCTCCCAGGCAGAGGCGCCCGCCATCGGGCGCAGCGTCTTATAGACGCTCGACGATGGCAAAAGGATTCGGTCGAAAAAACTTTCTCCTGCTGGAATCCTTTGATGTTCCCTACGCGTCTCTGGATCACGGGCCCGTCAACCTGGCGGGCCCTTTGTTCAAGCCGGAGGCGCCATAGTCATGAGCAAGCAAAGTGCGGGATCAACGAAGGTCTGGGTTCTCGCCCTCACGTCGATAGGCTCCTTGATGGTCGTTCTCGATGCGATGGTCGTGGCGACCGCATTGAGCACGATGCGGGTCGAGCTCGATGCCTCGCTGGAGACGCTGCAATGGACGATGAACGCCTATAATTTGAGTTTTGCCGTCCTGCTCATGACCGGGGCTGCGCTCGGTGACCGGTTCGGCCGCCGCCGTACGCTCGTTGCCGGGTTGGCGCTGTTCGTCGCAGCGTCGGTTGCCTGCGCGCTCGCTGGCAATGCCGGATTGCTGATTGCGGCCCGTGCGGTCCAGGGCGCAGGTGCCGCAATGGTCATGCCGCTGGCCATGGCGCTGCTGAGCGTCGCTTTTCCCCCGGAGGAGCGAGGCAAGGCGCTGGGTATCTTCAGCAGCATCACCGGCCTGGCCCTGATCATCGGCCCGATGGCGGGCGGTGCGATTTCCGAAGGGCTCTCCTGGCACTGGATCTTCTGGCTCAATGTCCCGGTCGGTATCGTTCTCATTCCGCTGGTGCTGCGTCGGATTCCGGAGAGTTACGGGCCGGGCACGGCAATCGATGTCCTCGGCGTCGTGCTGGTAACCGCGGCGGCATTTGGAGTGGTCTGGGGTCTGATGCGCGGCAACATCGTGGGCTGGAGCAGCTCTGAAGTGCTGACGGCGCTGACGGCCGGGCTGCTTTTCGCCACCGCATTCGTCCTTTGGCAGCTGCGTACCCGTGAGCCCATGCTGCCTTTGCGGTTCTTTCAGGCGCGTGCATTCTCCTCGGGCGTAGGGGCGAACTTCCTGCTCTGCGCGGCCATGTATGGCCTCGTGTTCCTGTTGCCGCAGCTTCTGCAGTTTGCCCAGAGCCGTGGGCCGCTCGGCGCCGGCATGGGATTGCTGCCTTGGACCGCCACGCTTTTCGTGGTCGCACCGATCGCCGGCAGCCTGATCAACCGCGTTGGCGAGCGCTGGCTTGTCGTGGCCGGATTGATCCTGCAAGCGGCTGGAATGGCCTGGCTGGCGCAGATCGCAGCACCTGATCTGCCCTATATCCAGCTAGTCGCCCCGCTGATCATTACCGGTGCCGGCGTGTCGATGGCCATGCCTGCCGCGCAGAACGCGGTTCTCAATGCGGTCGCCCGGCCGGAGGTCGGCAAGGCTGCCGGCACGTTCAACACATTCCGCTTTCTCGGTGGCGTATCCGGGATCGCGATCGCCGGTGCGGTGTTCGCCGGCACTGGAAGCTTCTCGTCCACCGACGCGTTCAGCGATGGCTTCACCTCGGCAATCGACGTCTCCGCTCTGCTCTCGCTCGCCGGTGCGCTCGTCGGAATGGGGCTCCCGGAGCGTCGCACAGTGGCGCTCGCGAATGCCAACAAGGAGGCGTAACTCGGGAGTGGGAAGCTCGCGCTTGCTCCCACTGTTGTCGCGCTAACAGCAGCCGCGCCAGCGCAGAAAAAAGGTCGCGGAGCGTCGGTCGCCGGCCGGTCCTGTGGGGTTAATCTGTGTCCAGACCCCGATTTTGCGTCCGTGATGGCGGCGAACATGCTGCACCGCAGCACCCTCCCGCCGATATCGGCGGGCCAAGGCAGCGCGAGAAAATCGTCAAAAGTGGACAATTCAGGCTGCTTTCTGCTGTTCTTTAGCCTTTATTAGCTGCGCCTCACGTTCCTGTTTCAAATGTGTCAACTTTTTGTGTTGCGTTGCACAATGGTGGCCCTATTCTGCCTGAGGGGGGCGCTTCCGATTGGAATGCGCCGTGAACGACGCCGCTATATTGACCGATTGGCAGTTTCGCCGTCCCGCCGGCGTATGCCGCTAATGGGAAATGCGCGCGACACCCAATTGGACGCGCTGAGGGCCATCGCCGTGACGATGGTGCTGTACTCCCATTTCTTCGCGGCCGGTGGGTCTTCGTTCTGGGGCCATATCGGCGTGCGCCTGTTCTTCGTGCTGAGCGGCTTTCTGATCACCCGCCTGCTGCTCGAAGCCCGCTCGGCCGCCGAATTCGAAACCGGACCGGCGCTGAAATCCTTCTATATCAGGCGGGCGCTGCGAATATTCCCGCCCTATTTCGCCGTGCTGGGTTTCGTCTGGCTGGTGGACCTGGAGCAGTCCAGAGGATCGCTGGCCTGGCATGCCCTCTATCTGTCGAATTTCTGGTACGCGGCGCAGAATGAATGGACGCCCTGGCTGCTCTGCCATTTCTGGAGCCTGAGCATCGAGGAGCAGTTCTACATCGCCTGGCCGCTGATCGTCCTGCTGGCGCCGCGCCGGCGCCTCGAAGCGATCTGCGTCGGCGTTATCGTGCTGTCGCTGGCCTATCGCTTTTACTGGCCGATCGCTGGAACGCCTAGCCTGGCGCGCGACCTGCTGCCGCCGGCGTCGATGGATGCATTGGCGTCAGGCGCGCTGCTTGCCGCTTACCGGTCAAGAGTTGCTGGCTTGCCGCAATGGCTTCGAGGTAGCTGGCCGGGGCTCGCCGCGGCGTTTTTCGTTCTGCAGTGGTTTGCGCCGGCGCCGGCAAATCCGGTGCAGGAATGGGGCCTCTGGCTGCTGTTGCAGATCCTGCCTGTCGCCCCTCTGGTGGTCATCGTTGCAAGCTGTTCGACGGGCATTGGCGGTCGCGTCGGAAAACTTCTCGAACTGCCGCCGCTGCTTGGCCTTGGCCGCATAAGCTACGGCGTCTATCTCTACCATCCCATAGTGCTGGCTCTGGTTGTCAAGTCGCAGCCCTGGATCCCGCTCAACGTCTCGGAGCAAGGGCCGGGGCGGTTCCTGGTCGCGGGAACTGCGACGCTCATGCTGGCTTCGGTTTCGTGGCTGCTTTTCGAAAAGCCGCTCAACAGCCTCAAGCGCCACTTCCCCTATGTTGCTGGAAAAGGCCGCGGCGCCATCTCGGCAGGCATGGACGTGGGCAATGCCGGATGGATCGCGGCCGGAGCATATCCGGGCAGGCCGCTTGATGGTGGCACGTCACCCTTGCCGCGCAAGCTGCACCGAACCGATCGGAGCTGATCATGGCTGCTGCTCCCTTGGTTTCCGTTCTGCTGCCGATCTACAATGCGGGACCTTATCTCGCCGCTGCGCTGGGCAGCGTCCTGCGCCAGGATTACGAGCGTCTGGAGGTCATCGCCATCGATGACGGCTCGACCGACAACTCGCTGCAGATCCTGCAGAAATACCGCCAGGCCGACAATCGCATCTCGATCATCTCACGCGAAAACCGTGGCCTGATCGCAACTTTGAACGAAGGCCTGGCCGTGGCGCGCGGCGATCTGGTCGCCAGGATGGACGCCGACGACATCGCCTATCCCCAGCGCCTGTCGCGGCAGGTCGCGCTGTTCAACCAGCAGCCTGACCTGGCTCTATGCGGCGCGGGTTTCGATACCTTGCTCGGCAACCGCATCGTCAGGGGTTCGCCCGATCCGATATTCCAGGACAATATCCTGCGAATACTGTCGATGTTCTTCACGATCTTCATGCATTCCACGGTCGTCTACAACAGGAAGGTCATAGAAGAAGATGTTCTATATTACGATACCAGATACAACCATGCCGAGGATTTCGACCTGTTCAGGCGGCTGACCGACCGCTACCCGGCGGCCATGATCCCCGAAAGCCTGATCGCCTATCGTATCCATGACGACAGCGTGACCAACAGGCACAAGCGCGAAATGCGCAGGACCCATTTGAAGATCGTCGCCGAGAACCTCGAGCGCGAAGGGCTCGCACAAGAGACGCAGGGCCTCCGCGACATCGGTGAGGTCCTGTCGATGGACACGGTTCGCCGTGCCGCCGAATGGATCCTTGCGCTGGAAGAAAGGATTTCCGCACTGCCGGCCGAGACGAGGCCGAGCTACCAGGCCGGCACGCTGAACCTGTTCTATTTCCTCTACCAGCTGATATCGGGGGAAAGGCAGCCGCTGCTGATGCACGAATTCCTGACGCGGACGGCGAAATGGAAACTCATCCGGCGGCGCGAGCAGTACGTGTTTCGCACCGGTGCCTTCGCGCCGCGCTTCAGTCTCGCCTCGATGTCGGTCACCAGGCAGGTGGATGCCTTGTCGCGGTATCTGCAGTCCGTGCCGGCCGCGGCGGTTTTGCCTTCGAACCAGTTGAGCTAGCAGCGCATGTTCGTCAAATCCCATCAGCTCCAGCAGCGCGGCCGCTCGACGGTGCCGGCGGCCATGTCGCCCCGGCCGCAGCACGGGCCGGCACCGGAGGTCAGCTTCATTGTCTGCACACGCGACCGCGTCAACGTGCTCGAGCCTTGCATAAAGTCGATCCAGGCCGCGTGCCGCGCCTACGCCGCCTTCTCTGCCGAACTGGTGGTTGTCGACAATGGCTCGACCGACTGCACAGCAGAGCGGCTGGCCGGCATAGCCGAACTTTCTGACATTCCGTTCACGGCCATTCGCGAGCCGCGACCCGGATTGGCGGCCGCGCGCAACGCCGGGCTGGAGCGCGCGCGGGGCCGCGTGCTGGTCTTCGTCGACGATGATTGCGCTGTCCACAAGGATTATTTGCGCGATCTGCAGCGGCACTATGCGGCCGGCGAACGGGTCATCCGCGGTGGGCGGGTCGAGATCGGCGACCCCCGCGACCTGCCGTTCACCATAAAGCGGTCGCCGGTGCGCGCGCGGCTTACCCCAGACGTCCATCCCGGCGGCTTCGTGCTTGGCTGCAACATGACGATGCACCGCGATGTTGCCACCCGCATCGGCCGTTTCGACGAACGGTTCGGCGCCGGCGGCCCGCTGCGCTCCGCAGAGGATACGGACTATCTAGTGCGGGCGGTGCTACTTGGGATCCCGGTCGAATACGTGCCCGACATGACCATCTATCACCATCACGGCCGGCGCGACCGCAAGGCCATCGAGAAGCTGCACCGCGACTACAGCATGGGCAATGGCGGGCTTTGCCTGAAACATATCCGCCACGCGCCGTGGCTGCTTCGCCATTGCTACTGGTCGATGAGGGCGGCCTTGCGCGAACTGGTGAAAGGCCCTCTGTTCGACCGTGAACTCAAGCTGTCGCACTGGCCGATCGTCGGCATGAATTTGCTCGGCGCGGCCAAGTTCGCGGTGCTTTTGCTGGCGAAATCGCCGCAGCCGGCGCAAATGCGACAGGAGCAACAGGCAAATGCCGAGGCAAGGTGATCGGCCATCATGCGACTGATGCCGCCCAGCCTGCCGATGCTGCGCCGCGCGCTGGGGAGAAAGCAGTTGCGCCTGCTTCCGGCCGTGGTGGTGCTCGGGCTGCTCAGCGCCGCGCTTGAAGGCTTCGGCATCGGCCTGATCATCCCATTGCTGAACATAATCATGGGGCAGCAGGGGCAGACCGGCATGGCCGGCTTTTCCGCCGTCTTCCAGCATGTCGGATCGAGTTTGAGCGAGCGCGACCGCCTGATCGTCATATCCGTCGCGATTCTCGGCTCGATCGTACTGAAGAACCTGTTCGCTTTCGCCAACACGCTGCTGACCACCTTCATCTACGGCAAGGCGAGCCATTCGATCCGCAGCGCGCTGTCGGAGCAGCTGCTGCGGGTGGGCTACCCGTTCTTCCTGCAGCAAAGTCCCGGACGGCTGCTCAACATCATCTCCAACGAATCCTGGCGGGCCTCGGATGCCATCCAGATCACTTTGGGGGCAATCGTCAATGCATCGGCCGCAATCATCCTATTGGCCTTCCTGCTGCTTCTGTCGTGGCAAATGACGCTGCTGGTGACGCTGGGTCTGGCGCTGGTCCAGGTCGCGCACGCCGTGCTGTCGGCCAATCTGAAGGCGCCGAGCCGCAGCGTCGCCTCCCGCAACAGCCAGCTCGCATCGCAGATGCTGCATCTGGTGCATGCCGGGCGGCTGATCCGCATCTTCGGCCAGGAGCAACGCGAGAAAGCGGCTTTCGACCAGGCATCGGATGCGGTGCGCCGGGCGGCGTTCGTGCTTTTGACGCGTCAGGGAGCGTTGCCGCCGCTGACCGAGGTTCTGCACGCCATGCTGTTCCTGGCGGTGGTGATCGGCGCCTGGTTCGCCAATGTCAGCTTCCCGTTGATCGTCGCCTTCGTCATCCTGCTCTACCGGCTGCAGCCCTACATGCGATCGTTGCAAATGGCCTGGAGCCAGCTGCAGGGCCTCAGCGGATCGCTGGAAGAGGTGACGTGGATGCTGGACCCATCCGACAAGCCAGCGCCGCCGCAAGGCAGCGCAGCGTTCCCCGGGCTCAGCCAAGGCATCAAGTTCGAGGACGTCACCTTTACCTATTCCGGCTCGGAGCAGCGCGCGGTGGTGCTGCATGCGGCGAGCTTCGATATCCGTAGCGGCCGCTCGACCGCGCTGATCGGCCGGTCGGGCGCCGGTAAGACGACGATCGTCAATCTTTTGTGCCGCTTCGTCGAACCGGATAGCGGCAGGATCCTCGTTGATGGATCGCCTCTGGACCGCATCGACCCCAGCCAATGGCGAAAGCACATCGCGCTTGCCAGCCAGGAGCTGGAGCTGGTCGACGGCACGATTTTCGACAACATCATCTACGGCCAGGACGCGGCCTCGGCCGATGACGCCGAGCGCGCGGCAAAACTGGCCGAAGCGCATGGCTTCATCGAGCAACTGCCGCAGGGTTACTTGACAGTCGTCGGCTACCGCGGCGTCAATCTCTCGGCGGGACAGCGACAGCGGATCGCGCTGGCCAGAGCGCTGGTGCGCGATCCCGATATCCTGATCCTGGACGAAGCCACCAATGCGGTGGACGGCCTGTCGGAAGCGGCAATCGTCGAGACGCTCAAGTCGCGGGCCGGCCGCCGCACTACCATCGTCATCAGCCATCATCGCAGCACCATCTCGTTCTGCGACGACGTCGTGATCCTGAGCCACGGCCGTGTGAAAAAGCAGGCGCCGTTCGCCGCGCTTGCGACGCTCAGCATGGACGAGCTTTACCAGCACGAGGCGCTGGAAGGCTGAGGGCGACCCCGCTGCGCGCGCGCTGGGAGGTCGTCTCGGATGTCAAGCCAGGTCAAGCATCTCAGGGGCGAGGAAGACCTCCGCCATACGTCTCTACGGGATTTCTGGGATGATGAGTGATCCCGAGCTTACCCGCTTTTCATCTGGAGCGTACAGAACCAAGGGTCCGCCTGCCAAATCCAGCAATGGCAGGCGGACCCTAATCAGCGCATGAAGGGACTGATTCTGCGCCGATGTCTCCTCGAGGAGGTGACGCCATCAACTGAAGACTGGCGCAGTTGTTCCCGACGCCGGCCGTACACAAGACCATTGCGCAGGCAGGTCAGACTTAGGTCCCTGTAAACGGGCATCGCTGGCCGGAGTGAACATCGGATCGGCTCGGTGGTAGCGAGACTTCGGCCGGAGGTAGATGCAGCCATCGGGTTCCGGGGCATGACCGGCTCGGCGCTGATCATGGGCGGCGATCGATCCCCGCACGACTGATGCCGAGGGGCGCTTGCAGTCCTGCGGAATACGCATCCACCGGCGCCAGTGAAGTTGTCCAAGCGGTACGTAGCGGTCGTCAAGCTGTTGCTAATATGCAGCACACGCAGCGCTCTATGAACGGCGTCGCTTGGAACCGCTACCTCCGACCAACCGTTAGTGTCACAATGACAAACCAAAAAGTGAGGCTGATGATGGACCCGCTGCAAAACAACACGTTGGAGATCTGGTGGCTTGCGGCCGTTCCGCTGTCACTACTCCTTACGGTGTTATTAGCCGGATTTATCCTTTAGCCGGACCCAACGAGGCCGGCTGCGGACCGGGGCCTGGAAGATGAAAATGCCGGCCATTTAGGCACGCTAGGCGTCGCGGACACCTCGTAGCACCAGGCCGTGGCAGCCTTTCCAACATTGCCATCATAATCGGCTCTTTCGACCGGTCCGGTCGGCGGCGATTGCTCGCAGGCCCGTTGCGAGGGCGAGCATGCGAGCTCGTACGTTTTTTACACAATCTCTGATTGGTGGACTCGCCCGCCGCCATCGACGTTAATTTTGCGTTAGCGACAGGAGGGGGGAGATCGCTAAAGGGAGGAAGAAAATGAAAGAAAACTACGATCTGACGATCGACTACGACGACGAACCTTACGACAACAAGCCTTACGATCTAGCCACATTCGCAAGGAAGCACGGGCTCAACATTCGAGCCGCCGAGCTTCTTCTTTTCGCCAAAGGCCCGTCTCGAGCGGCCTGCGATGCCGCGGCGAGGGCCTTTCTCGCGGCAGTCGCCGCACAAGCTATGAGACAATCGGCGCGGTAGGTCTCACAAAACCATTGCTGACACGGCCTGCCGTGTCAGCAACCCAACGGACAGCGCTGGAAATTTTGGACCGTTTCCAACAAGATGCCTGAGCATCCGGGAACGGCCTGAAATGTGCAATCTTTACAATATCACGACCAGCCAGGAGGCCATCCGCCAATGGACAAGCGCCTTGCGCGATATCCTCGGCAATCTCGAACCGTCCATCGACATCTATCCCAACCAGCCAGGCCCGGTGGTGCGCAATGCGCTGGACGGCGAACGCGAACTGGCCAATCTGCTGTGGGGCATGCCGACGCCGCTGGAGCGGGTGAAGGGCAAGGCCGACTACGGCACCACCAACATCCGCAACCCGCAATACGGCCACTGGCAGCAATATCTCGGCATCGAGAACCGCTGCGTTGTGCCCGTCACCAGCTTCGCCGAGCCCAGCCCGACGCCCGGCGACAAGGACCCCGAGACCGGCATTCAGCGCAACTACTGGTTTGCACTCGGCGAGGACCGCCCGCTGTTCTTCTTTGCCGGCCTGTGGACACGTTGGCAGGGCATTCGCAAGGTCAAGGACGGCCCTGGCGATCACCAGGTCCATGGCTTCATGACGACCCAGCCCAACGCGCTGATCGCGCCGATCCACGAGAAGGCAATGCCGGTGATCCTGACCACGCCTGAAGAAACCGAGACCTGGCTCACCGCGCCGTGGTCGGAGGCAAGGCACCTGCAGCGCACGGCGCCCGATGACGCGCTGGTGATCGTCGAAAAACCGGCGACACAGATCAAGTTTCCGCAGCAGGCGCCGGCGCAAGGCTCATTGTTTTAGCGCTTGAATTTCTGCAGCACCCAGATGTAGCCCTTGGGCGGATGATCCTGGTCGATGAACTGCGTCTTCACCATCGTGTCCTTGCGGCTGCATCGCTTGCACCTGAACCTGATCGCTTCCAGCGGCTTGTTCCAGCCCACCACCTGGGCCACGTCATTCGCCCTGAAGCGCCCGACGTGGTAGCAGTGGCCGCACTCCACGATAAGCAGCATGTTGGCCTTGGCGGCACGTCCAACGCTGTCCATCGGCCCGGCCATGGCTCATTTCCGGGTCGAGTAATCCTCGGGCAGCGGAAGCAGGCCAAGCTCCGCCATCCGATAATCTGGCTCCTTCTCCGCTACGCTGGCCAGCACCTCATGCAATTTCTCGACAAGCCCGCAAAGCTGCCAGAACAGCTCGCCATGCGCCTTCAGATGCAGCTGCGACGACAGCACCGTCCGGCGCAGGCTCAAAGTGTCCCTGATGATCGCCTCCGCATCCCTCGCCGACAGCCTGTCGAACCGGCTTTTTCGTCTGCCCATCGCGGCTCTCCTCGATTTGTGAGCAACCGCCCCACCTACTGACAAATAGGAAGGCATTCCTCGCAGAGTCAATTCGCTCTTGACATTTTTGTTCCCGTTTTGTTCAATATCAACTAATGGAGGCACCGAAGCGACAGCACGCCGCCTCAATGCCTCTTGAAATACTGCACCTCGCGTTCGTGCTTTTCGGCGGCCTCGCGGGTATCGAAGGTGCCGAGATTGCGGCGCTTGCCGGTCTTTTCGTCCTTCTTGCGCGAATAGAGGCGGTATTTTCCGTCTTTGAGTTTTCTGATCATCTGTCACTCCCCGAGCCGCTGCTTCCCCTTAAGGTTGCGCGCGGCTTGTTCGATAGCCGCCCTGTCGTTTCCCAGCCTGTCGATCAGCTCCTGCGCCTGTTCGCCCGATATGCCGGTGCGCACCGCCAGGGCCTCCACCGTCAAAACGTCGGAGCTCGCGACCTCGCGGGTTTCCGGCAGGGCATCGCCTGCCGTCAGTGGCAGGGCCGCCTCCCTGTCGATCTCGGCCTCGGCCCGGTGCCAGTGCCGCTCGGGATCGCCATGGATCCCGCCTTCGCGTTCCCAGATCTGGTATGCGCGCTCACGAATCTTGTCTTCCCGGTCGTCGCCCATGTTGATTTCTCCTTTGGGTATCGGATGAACGCCGCGCCAACCCGAATGATCCAAGAAATCTGCGTGATCGTTGGGTGGGGTCGCACAAGGCGCTATGCACTGCGGCCGCCAGCCACCCCACGGCCTGCCTACTCGCACTGCCTGCGCGGCCCGCCCGAATACGGCTGATAGCTGTTGTCCTCCGGTCGATATGACCGGTAGCGGCTGAAGCAGTATTGCACGTGGTCGAATGAGAGCTCGGCGGCGCCGGGTTCATCCGATGGCGGGTAGCCCTCCACCGACGACGTATCGCTCGCCTCGAAATAGCTGCCGTCATCGGCGGCGCCGGTGTCGAAATAGGGCGAGATGCAGGGGCGCTGTTGTCCGCTGTAGGACGTGTAGCGGTTGTCGTCTGGCCGGTAGGAGCGATAGCGGCTGGCGCACCATTCGACATGGGCGGCGGGTAGCGTCTGCTGCTCTTCCACCACCGGCTTGATGGAGCCGGTGGTGTCGGGTGTCGAAGCTGCTGCGGTGTCGGCGGGTTTCGCGGTGCGATCAACTTCCGAGGTGCGAACGGGGACCGGGCGGGCCGGGAGGCGCTCGAGGCGCTGCGAGGCTGGGTTCACCGGTCGCGGATCCTTGGCCCACAGTTCGGCGACGCTGGAGGCCGGGGCGGCCGGCCGTACCGGCTTGGCTATTAGAAGCCAGGTGGCGAAGGCGAGACCGCTGGCGAATACGGCGAGCGTCAGCACGAAGCCGCCAAAGATTGCGAACAAGGCTTTCATGCCGCGCTCCTTCGCCTCCCGGTTAAGGAAATGCGGGGGCGGGGAATCCGGTTCCAGGAAAGAGCGGGGCAGGGGTCTTAGGCGGCTTTCAGTGCAGGCCGAATTCGCGCAGCAATTCCTCGCGGTAGCGCACGAAGCGGCTTTCGCTGCGCTCGCGCGGGCGGGGCAGGTCGATGTCGATCAGCCGCGCCGCGCCGCCTTTCTCCTTGGGCAGGATCAGCACCCGGTCGGCGAGGTAGATTGCTTCCTCGAGGTCGTGCGTCACCATCACCATGGTGACGTTCTCCTCGCTCCAGATGCGCGCCAGTTCCTCCTGCATGCCGATCTTGGTCATCGCATCGAGCGCGCCCAGCGGCTCGTCGAGCAGCAGGATTTCGGGCTGCACGGTCAAGGCGCGGGCGATGCCGACGCGCTGCGCCATGCCGCCCGACAGCTGCCGGGGAACGGCATCGCTGAATTCGGCGAGGCCGACGAGCGCGATATAGAAGCGCGCCCGTTCCTCGGCCTCGGCCTTTGGCACGCCGCGCACTTCGAGACCGAAGGCGACATTGCCGAGCACGGTCAACCAGGGCAGTAGGCGCGGTTCCTGGAAGATCACCGCACGTTCGGCACCGACGCCGTGCACCGGCTTGCCGTCGATGGCGACGCCGCCGCTGTCGGCGGCCTCCAGCCCGGCAAGGATGCGCAGCAGCGTGGTCTTGCCCGATCCGCTGGCGCCGACGATGACAAGGCATTCGCCCGAGCGGATGTCGAGGTTGAGGGTCCTCAGAACAGCGAGCGAGCGCCCACTGATGCTGAACGATTTGGACAGGTCGCGTATGCTGACCTGACCGCCGCTTGTGCTGCTCATCGCGCGCGTCTCCCAACTGGTTGGTCGGTTGCCTTTGTCAGTTGGTCTTGGTTTCGCCCGGCCGGTAAAGGATGTCTGTTGCCTTCAGCTTGCCCTTTGGCAGGCGGCCGTCGCGCTCGAGCACGCTGACCCAGAAGTCGATGTCGCGGTCCGTCGCCTTGGCCCCCTGGCGCAGGCCGAAGCCGGTCCAGTAACGCGCCAGTTCGCCGTTTTCGCCGCGCTTGTCGAGGATTGTGGCGAGCACCTTGCGCGCTTCGTCGGGGTTCTGCAGCGACCAGTCGGAGGCGCGCGCCGATTGTTCGACGAAGTTGCGGGCGGCGTCCGGATGCGCGGCGATGAAGTCGCGCCTGAGCACGACGAAGCCGCCGGCCAGCTCGCCCAGCACGTCGGTGTCGTTGAACACGCCACGCACGCCGCCGTTGTCCACGAGGGCGCCGGCAAACGTCGCCTGCCAGTAGCCGAGCGCCGCGATGTCGACCTGACGGGAGCGCAAGGTCTGTTCGAGCTGCGGTCCGGGCACGACGACGAGATTGGCAGCATCCGGCGGCAGGCCGACGCTGTGCAGCGCCTCGCGCACGGTGTAGTCGAGATGGGCGCCGAGCGTGTTGACGGCGATGGTCTTGCCGGCGATGTCGGCGATCGATTTGATCGGGCTGTCGTCCAGCACGTAGAAGACGCTGCGCACCTTGCTGTTGATGCCGTTGCTCGGATAGGCGGCGACGAAGTCGTTGCCGCCGGAGATCGAGTTGATCACGGCTGCGGTTGCAGCCGAGCCGATATCGACGCTGCCGGAGGCCAGCGCAAACAATGATTCCGGGCCGCCGCCGGAATAGCCGACATTCTCGACCTCGATACCGAGGCCTTTGAAATAGCCGAGCTCGCCGGCCAGCTCATGCGGAGAGATGCTGCCACGGCTGGCGAGGGAGCGGAACTTCACTGGTTCCGCTTCGGCAAAGGCGAAGCGCGGCAGGCCCGCGGCGAGAAGGCCGGCGGCGAAGGGCGCGCCGGCAAGCAGGGAACGGCGGGAGATTTTCATGGTCCGGGTCTTTCCTGATTTGAGTTCTGGCCTGGTTGAGATTGGTAAGGGCGGGTGGTCAGTCGACGGAATTGCTCCAGCGGCAGAGCCGGCGCTGCAGGCTGACCAGCGCCTGGTTTGCAATCAGGCCGAGGCCGGCGAGGATGACGATTGCCGCAAACATCAGCGGGATCTGGAAATTGTATTGCGCGTTCATCACCTGGAAGCCGATGCCCTTGTTGGCGCCGATCATTTCGGAAGCGATCAACAGCAGCAGCGCCGTGGTGGCGCTGAGCCTAAGCCCAACGAAGATCGACGGCACGGCGCCGGGCAGCACGACGCGACGGAAGACGGTGAGCTGCCTGGCACCGTAGACGCGGGCCATCTCCAGCAGTTTCGGATCGACCTGCTTGACGCCGCCGATGGTGTTGAGCAGCAACGGGAACAGCGTCGCCCAGAAGATGACGAACACCTTGGAGGCCTCGCCGAGCCCAAGCAGCAGGATAAATACGGGATAGAGCGCCAGCGCCGAGGTCTGGCGGAAAACCTGCAGGATGGGATCGAGCGCGGTTTCGACCGTGCGCACCTGACCCATGAACAGGCCAAGTGGGATGGCGACCAGCACGGCGGCCGCGAAAGCGAGACCGGCGCGCTGCAGGCTGATGGCGATGTCGCCGAGCAGAGTGCCGCCGACCAGCCCCTTCCAAAGTGCCGCGACAATCATGTCGATCGGCGGCAGCACGGCCGCGTTGACCCAGCCCGCGCTGCTCGACACTTGCCAGATTGCGAGGAAAGCGATGAGGACGCCGTAGCGCGACAGGAAGCGGATGCCCGCCCGGCCACCGAGGCGCAGGAAGTCCGTGCCGAGGCTTGTCGTGCTGTCAGGCGTGCCGAGGCTGGCGGCCTGTTCGATGTGCTGCAAGGTCATCGGGTTGCCTCCTGCTTGGAAAATATCGGGCTTCTCGGGATTATTCGGCGGCCAGCACCGCCGAGCGGGCGGCGGTCCAGGGGTTTTCCGGCCGCCTGAGGCCGAGGTTCTCGCGCAGGGTCCTGCCTTCATAGGCGGTGCGGAACAGGCCGCGGCGCTGCAGTTCGGGGATCACCAGCTCGACGAAGTCGTCGAGCCCGCCGGGCAGCCAGGGCGGCAGGATGTTGAAGCCGTCGGCGGCTTCGTTGCCGAACCATTCCTCCAGCTGATCGGCGACCTGCGTGGCGCTGCCGATGACGGTATAATGGCCGCGGGCCGTTGCCACCCATTGGTAAAGCTGTCGGATGGTGAAGTTGTGCTCGTCGGCAATCTGGCGGATCAGCGCCTGGCGGCTCTTCATGCCTTCGGTCTCCTTGCTCGGCGGCAGCGGTCCATCGAGCGGATAGCCGGTGATGTCGAGCGTCTGGCCGGCCAGCCCGTTGAGCAGGGCGACGCCGTCTTCGGGCAGGATGAGATCGTTCAGCTGCTGGTACTTGGCGCGCGCTTCTTCTTCGGTGCGGCCGACGAAAGGTGCCACGCCCGGCATGATCAGCACCTGCTCGGGATTGCGGCCGGCGGCCGTCACGCGCGCCTTGATATCGCGATAGAATTCCTGCGCCGACGCCAGGTTCTGATGGGCGGTGAAGATGACTTCCGCCGAGTGGGCGGCGAGCTTGCGACCGTCTTCCGATTGCCCCGCCTGCACCACGACCGGATGCCCCTGCACCGGGCGCGGCACGTTGAGCGGCCCTTTCACGCTGAAATGCGCGCCCTTGTGGTCGATGTCGTGGAGCTTGTCCTTGTCGTAGAAGCGCCCCGATTTCTTGTCGCGGATGAAGGCATCGTCCTCCCAGCTGTCCCACAGCGCCTTGACCGTCTCGACGTGCTCATGCGCGCGGGCATAGCGCTCGGCGTGGGCAGGCTGCGTCTCGCGATTGAAGTTGCGCGCGGTTTCGTCGCCGGCCGAGGTGACGACGTTCCAGCCGGCGCGGCCGTTCGACAGATGATCGAGCGAGGCGAATTTGCGGGCGAGCGTGTAGGGCTCCTCGTAGGTGGTCGAGGCGGTAGCGATGAAGCCGAGATGCGTGGTGAGCGGCGCCAGCGCTGCAAACAGCGTCACTGGCTCGAAGCCGGCGATCTTGGCATTGCCGCCTTCACGCGCGCCGAGGCCGACCGTCAGATTGTCGGCGAGGAAATAGGCGTCGAACAGGCCGCGCTCGGCGGTCAGGGCGAGCTGCTTGTGGAACTCGAAATTGGTGGCGCCGTCGGCCGGCGCCTCGGGGTGGCGCCAGGCGGCGATATGCTGTCCGCCGCCGGGCAGGAAAGCGCCCAGTTTGATTTGCCTGGATTTGGTGGATCTGGTCATCGCGGCGTGCTCCTGGACGGATCGGAAAGGGGATCTCGGGTCAGTGGTGCGTTCAGGCGGCAAGGCCGACGCCGTAGGGCACCCCGGTTACACGGCATGCCTCGGCGACCGCCTGCCGGGCGCGGGCGTGGATGGCTTCCGACACCAGCACGCCATTGGCAAAATCCTTGTCGGAGGCGTAGATCGCGGTCGGCACGGTCAGCGCCTCGAAGAAGCCGAACAGCGGCCGCAACTGGTGCTCGACGATCAGCGAATGGCGCTCGCCGCCGCCGGTCGCGGCGAGAATGACGGGCTTGCCCCTCAGCGACGACGGATCGAGCAGGTCGAAGAAATGCTTGAAAAGCCCGGTATAGCTGCCTTTGAAAGTCGGCGAGCCGGCCACCAGGATGTCGGCGCCCAGCAGCCGTTCGACAATGTTGCGCGCCACCGGGTCGAGGTCGCCGAGGCGCCTTGCCTGCGGCAGGGAAGCGCCGAGATCCTCGATATCGAAGACGGCCGAGGCCGCGCCGATGCTTTCGGCGGCCTGCCCGACGATGTGGCTGACGAACGCCTTGGTCTTCGAGGGCCGGGTCAAATTGCCCGACAGCCCCACCACGAGCTTTTTCGACATTCCTGGCTCCCTCTCAAGCGCTCTATTTTAAGATCTTGGGTCTAGCGATCTATGTTAAATCTAGAGAGTTTGTAGAATTAAGAGAGTGAGAAAATTTCAAAAGTAGCGCATTGGGCGAACGGAGTTTGCGGCACATCGCCCACAATTGGTTCATTCAATGCGCCGCAGCGCGCTGAAAACCCGCCACAGCGCCTTCAGCCGCGATGGCGCAGCGCGTCGGGCAGAGCGCATGAACCGGCCGGACATATAAGGCAAGTCGCCCTCGGACGCTCCCGGCGCGACGTCGAGGAACTATGTCCCGATACCACGATCCTCGACGGCCTAGCGGTCCTCGGGGAGGATGCAAGCGAGGCACAGGCCACGGCGCTGGAGTGGCTCCGCGGCATGCAGTGAGTCAGGCCAATTTGATTCAAATCCGGCTGTGGATATTTGCTTTTAGCTAAATCGAGGCGGTCATCTTGCCGGCGGGCGGGCAACAGGGAGATGCCTATGACAAGCGACTTTGCCGCCGCACACCTGCACCTTGAACGAGCCTGCCACTATTTGAGCGGCGAGGACGAGACGAGCCGCACGGCTCGTGCGGCTCTGGATCTCCTGATCGATGCAATTGTCGCAGCGCAATACAAGCGGCCGGTGGGAGATGTTGTGGAGTTTCCAAGGCCGGCAAAGCTGGGGCAATCCGCAAGCGGGAACGGGTAGTCCAACTGGCGGCGTCCCTTGTCCTGCCGGATTTACATGAACCAGGTTGCCACCAGGCCGATCGTCGCCGAGAAGATGGCGACGGTCGTTGCCCAGCCGAGTATGTTGGTGCTGCGGCTGTTAACCTGATCGCCCATGATCCTGCGGCTGTTCGTCATCAGCATGATGAGCAGCAGCAAGGGCGGTGTCGAGAAGCCTTGAACGATGCCGGACCAGACCAGCGCCTTCATCGGATTGAAGCCGAGAAAGTTCAGGCCAGCGGCGATCGCCGTAAAAAATCCGATGGCGAGGTAAAATTTGGGCGCCTCTCGAGCCCGGGCGTGCAGGCTGTTTTTCCAGCCGATGGCTTGTGCCACGTCATAGGCAGCGCCGGTGGTCATGACAGGAACCGCTAGGAAACCGACGCCGATCACACCTGCGGCGAACAGAACGCTTGCGGCCTGGCCGGCGAGCGGCCGCAGCGCCTCCGCGGCTTGCGCGGCCGTGTCGATATCGTGATGCCCCGCCTTGTAGAGCGTCGCCCCCGTCGACAGGATGATGAAATACATGATGAGATTTGAAAACATCATGCCGATGAGGATGTCCCGGCGCGAGCGGCGGAGTTCGCTCTCGGTAGCGCCCTTCCTTTGGCTGAGCGTTGTGCGCCCCTGGGCAATCTCCTCCTCCACCTCCTCATTGGACTGCCACGTATAGAGATAGGCGGACAGCGTCGTGCCGATGATGGCGACCAGGATCGACAGGAACTCGCGATTGAATTCGATCCTGGGGAGCAACGTCCCGCGCAGCACCGCCGCGGCGTCCGGCTTGGCCAGAATGGCGGCACCGACATAGGCGAGCAGCGCCAGCGCCAGCCAGCGAAAGATGTTGCGGATCAAAGTATAGGAGCCGAAAACCTGGAGGGCGAAGATGAGGGCGGCGACGAACAGCACGATCAGCGGAATGGGAAGCGGCACGAATATGTTGATCGCCGCCGCCATTCCACCAAGATCCGCCGCTGCCTCGATGGTGTTGCCGACGAGCACACCCAACAGCACCGACCAGAGCAGCCACCGCGGGTAGAAGTCCTTGATGACGTGGAACAATCCGCGCCCCGACACCTGGCCGAGCTTCGACGACAGATAGACAACCGCGTACATCATCGGCAACGTCACCGGGGCCGTCCAGAGCAGGTCGGGTCCGAAACGGGCGCCGGCACTTGCATAGGTGCCTATAGCGGAACAATCGTCGTCGGCCGCCCCTGTTATCAGGCCGAGGCCGAGCGCTCGTCCTATGCCGCCCTTGCCCTCCTTCGGTGGGATGGAATGATCGGAACCGGCCTGCCTCATTGCGACCGGACCGGGTTGCGAACGAAAGACGCGGCCTGCCATGCAATAATGGTAAGGATGGGTCGCGGCGCTGGTCTCATTTTGCTTCCTTCAACAACTTGCCCAAACCCGGCGTGCCATGACTTGTTCCGCGACGACCGGACAGGGGTTTTGTCTCAGGCAAAAAAAGTTCAGGTTGACCACTTCCGAACGCGAAGCGACTATCCGTTCGAGGCGAAGATCGCAGGAGGAAATGCAATGGACGAGCCCGGTCAGTGGCGCCACATGTCGAGCGCGCCAAGGGACGGCAGCAGAATCCTTGTCACGGTTCGGCCGTCCGAGCAGGGTCCGGCCGAGGTCGACATGGCTTACTGGGCCCGCGCCGATCAGTTCGGCAGCGAAGGCTGGCGCGCCTCCGACTCGTCTCCAGGACGCATCGTCGAATATGCCGAACCCGAACTGAAGTGCTGGATGCCGCTGCCGTCGGCCAATCTCAGCAAGGGATCGATGCCGAGCCCCTGGGAGGGCGAAGATGTGCCGCTGGTGGATGGCTCCGGGATATGAGCTAGCGGGAAGGTAGTTTTGATCGCTGGCGGGACAACGCCTCCCTCTGTCCTGCCGGACATCTCCCCCACAAGGGGGGATTGGCCCTCATCGCGGCCTTCGCTAATCTCCGACGCTGCAAGAAGGGCGCGGCTATTGAAGCTGCCGATCTCCCCCCTTGAAGGGGAGATGTCCGGCAGGACAGAGGGGGTGTGAAGGAATGCCAACGTCCCGGTTGGCCCGCCTCGTTAGAACAGGAATGCGGCCGTGGCGGGGTTCGGGCCGGTGCGGCCGTCGGGCGAATCCATGCCCCGGATAAGCTCGAGGTCCTTCGCTTCCAACTCGAAATCGAAGACATCGAAATTGGCGGCGATGCGGTCCTGGTGGATCGACTTTGGAATGACGATCAGCCCTTCCTGAAGGTGCCACCTGACGATCGTCTGCGCCACCGACTTGCCGTGTTTCCTGGCGATACTTTCAAGCGTCGGATCGCTCAACAGCCGGCCGCTGCCCAGCGGGCTCCAGCTCTCAATGCGGATGTTGTGCCTGTCGTGGAATTCACGTTTGTCACGCTGCTGGAAGCGGGGGTGGAGCTCGATCTGGTTGACGGTCGGCGTGACGCCGGTCTCGCCGATGATCCGTTCGAGGTGGTCCTGGTTGAAATTCGAAACGCCGATCGACTTGATCCGGCCTGATTGCCTGAGTTCGATCAGCGTCTTCCAGGCCTCGACATATCTGTCCTGGCTGGGCACCGGCCAATGGATCAGGAACAGGTCGATCTGTTCGATGCCGAGCTTGCTCATCGTCTCGTCGAAGGCGCGCAAGGCGGCGTCGCGCTGATGCGCGCCATTGCGCAGTTTCGAGGTGATGAACAACTCGCTTCCCGGGACGCCGGCCGAGCGGATCGCCTGCCCGACACCTTCCTCGTTCTGATAGCCTTCGGCGGTGTCGATCAGCCTGTAGCCGGCCTCGATTCCCCAGCGCACCACCTTGGCGGTGATGGCTGGATCGACCTGCCACACGCCGAGGCCGATTTGCGGAATGGCGGAGCCGTCGTTCAATCTGATTTGTTCAGGTCTATTCAGTGTAATCTGTTCAGGCATGTTCAGGTCCTTCTGCATCGTTCCGCCCGGCGCAGGCTCTATCTAGTCTGAATGGCCGCCAAAGCCAGTCGATATCAGGAGAATGTGAGGAGACGGACGTGAAGCGCTGATCCTCCGCTTCGGGCCGACAGCTCTCTGCGACCCACGGACTCCAGGGAACTCTATACAGGACGACCCCACTATCGCGGATTCTGTGGTATTCTGTGGACGATCCGAGGAGGCGACTGCGTTGACCAACAGCTTGGAAGCCGAAGGGGCAAGAGACTGGTCGCCCCTGCTGGTCGCGGCAGAACAAGGCGATGCGGAGGCGGTTCGATCGGAATTGGCGGCTGGCGCCGACATCAATCAGTCGGACGACGGCGGCTGGTCTGCACTTCACCTTTCAGCCCTCAATGGCCGCACAGCTGTGGTGGAGGCGCTGATCGAAGACCCGGAAATCGACGTGAATGCCAGAAACAAGTGGAAGAGCACGCCCTTGAGCCTTGCGTCGGCCAAGGGACATTACGCGTGTATCTCAGTCCTCGTGAGACACCCCCAAATAGAGATCAACGCGCGAGCTGACTACTACGGCAGAACGGCTCTTATCGAGGCGGCGAAGAACGGGCATCTCGAAGTCGTCAAGTTGCTCGTGGAGAATGGCGCGGAAGTAAATCTGACCGACAAGACGGGGAGAAACAACGCGCTCATCGAGGCTATCAAGGGGCGGCACTACGAGATCGCGGAATACCTGCTGGATTCTGGGAAAGTGAGCTTTATCAACAAAGAGATGAGGCTAAACGCCCTGATCTGGGCTGGCAGCTGCCACAACCCTCAGCTTATCGAAAAGCTGGAAGCCGCGATCCAAAGTTTCTTCGACGGCAAATAAGGGCCTCGCCCTTACTGTCGCGGGGCGCGTCCCTATCTCCCGTCACGTCGACGCGCTCGGTGGCGCAAGCGGCCCCGCGGCGCTTCGCATAAATTATTCAACCAAATGGTTGACTATCTCAAAGCGCGCGTCTATATTCAACTACATGGTTGAATTAGAGACACCCCAGATGGACGCGGTTTTTCACGCCCTTGGCGACGCCACCCGGCGGCACATGCTTCGCGATCTCGCCGATGGCGAGAAAACGGTAAGCCAGCTGGCGGAACCCTTCGCGATGTCGCTCGCGGCGGCCTCCAAGCACATCAAGGCGCTGGAGAACGCAGGGCTTATTCGTCGAGAGGTGAGGGGCCGCACGCATCTGTGCCGACTAGCCCCTGGACCGCTGGCCAGCGCCCATCAGTGGCTCAGCTTCTACGAGCGCTTCTGGACCGGTCGTCTCGATGTTCTCGAACGCCTTCTTCGCGAAGAGGACGCACGCAAAGCCCAGGATGAGTCCAGGAAATCGCCCAACCCGAATGAAGGAGACGAGCAATGAACCAGATGAGAAGCATCGACGCCTATGGCGAGCTGAGCGAGCCCGCCACGTTCACCATCCAGCGCCTCTTGCCCGGCCCCATCGAGCGCGTCTGGGCCTATCTCACCGAGAGTGACTTGCGCCGGCAATGGATGGCCGCGGGCCAGATGGAACTGAAGGCCGGCAGCTCGTTCGAATTGGTCTGGCGTAACGACGAGCTGACGGACCCGCCTGGCCAGCGCCCCGCGGGCTTTCCCGAAGAGCATCGTATGGAGGGCCGGATCACCGAACTCGATCCGCCGTCCAAGCTTTCCATCACCTGGGGAAACACCGGCGGCGTCTCCTTCTTGCTGGAGGCGAAGGGTAGCGATGTGCTGCTCACCGTCGTTCATCGCCGCCTGCCGGAACGTGCAATCCAGCTCAACATCACCGCCGGCTGGCACATCCACCTCGACCTGCTGGCCGCCCGCCTGGCGGGCAAGACGCCGACCTCGTTCTGGGACGGCTGGAGCCACCTGCGGGAAGAATACGACCGCCGTCTGCCGGCCTGATGTAACTCGCGGCGGCTATCCCTGAGGTCGCCGCCAGCAACACGAAGCAACGCTGAACCGATGAAACGTGCTTGCATCCCGCAAGCCTGATGGAGGAAGTCATGCGCAAATTGATCGCTGGAATGAAGATTTCCGTCGATGGCAAGATGGAGGGGCCCGAGGGTTACGCCGATTGGGTCGACGCGTGGTCGGACGAATACGGCCTGACGCCGCAAATCGATGTCTGCCTGCTTGGCAGCGTCATGTATGCCGGCTACGAGCGCTACTGGAGCGCCATCCAGAACGAGCCCGACAAGCCGCTGCCGATGACCGGCAAATTGCCGAAGCCGGCCGAGCTAGAATGGGCCCGCTTCGCCGCGCAGACGCCGCATTATGTGCTGTCGAACACAATGACTTCGGCGGCCTGGCCAAAGACGCGCTTCGTGCGGAATTTCGAGGATATCGCTGCGCTGAAACAGCAGCCCGGCAAGGACATCTACCTTATGGGCGGCGCCCGAATTACCGCGAGCCTTATCGATGCCGGGCTGGTCGATGAACTCAGGCTGATCGTCTATCCGCTGCTCGCCGGTGACGGAAAGGCGCTGTTTGGGACGGCGAAAAATCGTCGTGGGCTCGAACTGCGCAAGGTCGAACAGCTTTCGGACGGCCGCGTCGGGCTGGTCTATGGGATCGGCTAAAGCGCGTCGCGTTCGATCGGCCTCATGCGACGCGCTTTTTTCGCGGCATGCATTAGCGCCAAGGTCAGGCAACGACGCCGCGGCAGGCCCAGGCGACATTGGCAAAGGACCTCGGGCCATCGGGCCGGCCGGCCTCGTAGGCGTCGCGCATGGCGGCGTCGGTGCGCGCCCGCTCTTCCGGGTCGAGCGCGGCCACATACTTGCCGAGCGGCCCTTCGCCGGCGGCAATCGGCGCCCAGTAATCATCGAAGTTTTGGTAGTCCATGCGGATCATCAACTGGGTTTCCGTAACGTCGCGGAGACCCTGTTCGACAAAGGTCCGTTTCATTTCACCCGGCTGCATCATCGGCTGCGTGCAATAGCGGGCACGCAGCTGGCGTCCGCCTTCACTGAGCACCGCCACCGTGTCGATCATCATGCGCATCCCCGGCATGCCGCCGAGATGGTCCCATACCGTCGCCGCGACGACGCCGCCCGGCCGCACGACGCGGCGCATCTCGGCGACTGCCTTGCCGGCTTCGGGCACGAAATGGAGCACGAGCAGGGCCAGGGCACGGTCGAACGCGCCGTCCTCAAAGGGCAGGGCGCAGGCATCCGCCTGACGGATTTTTATCCGCGGATCGGTGTTGCGCCGGATTGCCTCCTCCACGAAAACGGCCGAAAAGTCGATCGCCGCGACCTCACCGAGGTCAGCGGCCTTGGCGAGCGCGAAGGTCAGACTGCCGGTGCCGCAACCGACGTCGAGGATCTTTTCGCCGTCCTTGAGGCCCGCGAAACCGATGAACAGCGGCGCGAGCTTTTGGCTCCAGCGGCCCATGAGCTGCTCATAGCCGGCAGCATGGTGAACGTTGAAACTTGAAGTCATCGAACCCTCCCTTAGCATAAGCTAAACCTCGACACAGCGATTGCCAAGGCGGGCGAGCATTCGTCCACCTCGGGGAGCCGTTGGCGAAAGCTAACTTATGGATGCCGGGTTGCTTCGCGGATTGATGTCCCCGCGTCGGCCTCGACTAGCCTCAGCGAGTTATTCGGCCGGCAGCCCGCGACGCTTCAATTCGCTGCGCGGCACCGGATCTCCGACACGGAAGCCGAAGGAAATGACTTTCGTCGCGTCCGGATCGACCTCGCAACGAAAGCTCAGGTCGTACCACTGCCCGTTGACGGGAAAGGGTGCACTGGCGACGTCAAGGACCGTGCCCTCCTTCAACCGATACTTGGGAATGCTGTCAAAAAAATAGGGGGGCGAGGCGTGGAGCAACTGCCCGCCGAGTTCCGTGGCGCAGAGCTGCCCGACCCGTTCGCCGCGCGGCAAAGCAGCCATTGCGATTGTCGCTATCGGATCACCGGTTGCTGCTTCCGAGAACAACGTCTTGGCTTGCTGAAGCTTCAAGGGTTTTTGCTCCTTGGCGACGTTCGCTGGCTTGGGCTTAGGCGGCGCGGATGCGCCAGGCGACGGAGCCGAGTCTCTGCCGTCGACCGCGGTCACGTCCGGCGCCTGTGCAGGGTCCTGTTTATTGGGATCTTGCCGCGCTGGCGGTTGTTCCGAACCATCCTCCGCACTGTTGCCGTCCAGAGACTTGCGAGGACCGGCGTCCTTCTCACCGAATTGGAAGACAGGTCTCTGCGCGGTGACCTCACGGCTCGTCGGCGTCTCGACCTTGGCTTCCGGCTGCTTTTCCGGCTTGGGCGGTTCAGCGGGGGACGGAGGTTTGGTTTTTTCCGGCGGTTTAGGCGGCGGCACGATATCAACTGCGATGGGCTGCTCCTTCTGCGGCTGCGGGGACGACAGCGGCAGTGCGGACAAAAGAAGCGCGGCGGCGAGCAAATGCACGACCGCGGAGGCAGGCAAGGCCCACCCGAATACCCGGCGCTGATCCCGTATGTCGTCTCTCATCGTGACCGGTGTGTGGAATGAAATATTGGCGGCATCAAGCATCGATGCCGCCAGACGTCGAAATAACCTGTTGCGAATCGAAAGTCGGCGGCTGCAATGCGGCGCGGCATCCAATCGTGTGGCGTCGGCGTCCGCGCAGGGGACCGGGCCAGCAGCGCATGCATCAAGTCGTCATTTCAGGCGGCTAGCAGGCACGCCCTCCCGGCACGGTGTCGCCGGTTGAAATCACAGGGAAACCGATAGCCCGCCGTCAACCGCCAGCACGTGCCCGTTGACGTAAGCGGCAGCGTCGGAGGCGAGAAACACCACGGCTCCGCCGAGCTCCTCAGGCTGGGCCCAGCGGCCCGCGGGGGTTCGTGCCTCGACCCATTTGGTGAAGGCCTCGTCGTGCATAAGTGCGGTGTTGAGCTCGGTGGCGAAATAGCCGGGGGCGATGGCGTTGACGGTGATGCCGTGACGGCCCAGCTCAGCGGCAGTGGAGCGTGTCAGCCCGTGCAGGCCCGCCTTTGCCGCCACATAGGCGTGAATGGTGGGGCGGCCAAGGATCGCTGCGACCGATCCGGTGTTTATTATGCGCCCGAACTTGTTTGGCAGCATCAGGCGCACCGCGTCGCGCATCATGCGGAAGCAAGCCGACAGATTGACGGCAACCACATGGTTGAAATCCTCGTCCTGCCATTCGACCAGCGGTTTCCGATGCTGGATGCCGGCGTTGTTGACCAGAATATCGAGGCGGCCGTGGCGTTCGACGATTCCTTCGAGCGACGCCCTTGAGATCGCCGCGTCGGTGACATCGAACGGCAGGGCTTCTGCACCGATCCTTTCGGCCGCCACGGAAAGGGCGGCCACGTCGCGGGCATTGACGATCACCGTCGCACCGTTTTCGGCAAGTGCCTTGGCCATGGCAAAACCAAGACCACGCGAGGCACCCGTGACCAATGCGACACGGCCCTTGAGCGAGAACAATTCCGGCATTGAGATCCCCTATGAAAAGGGCGGGAGTTTCCTCCCGCCCAAAAGCGCTATTTGGCGACGCAGGTGTCGGCTGTCTCCGGAGTGCAGACATCGAGGCCCGTGTAGGTCGGGTCGGCCGGCGGAGCCTTGCCCTCCTTCATGTCCTTCAGCGCCATCATCGTCTTGTAGCCCATCTCGAACGGCCGCTGACCGACCTGGCCAAGGGAGAAACCTTCCTTCATCTGGTCGATCTGTACCGGAAGCGTGTCGGCAACGACAAGGGCCAGGGCTTTCGAGGCGATCTTGTCCTTGTACGGTGCGACCGCGGCGCGGTTGGCGTCGGGAATGAACTGCGGGAAGCCACCGGTTGGGACGAATGCGTCGAGGTTCGGGTTTTTCGCCATGATATCCTCGAACTGTTGCACCGAAAGCGGGAAATCATCGTTGGTGTAGAGCGGACAGCCTTCGATTTCGGTCCAGCCGTTCTGGCCCGTCAGCCGATCCCCGGGCGAGGCCGCCGATTTGGTGCCCGAAAGCGTATCGCGAATGCCCTGCATGCGCTCGTTGTGGTTGGCCGCCGCGGCGCCGCCGGACTGGATGCAGATCGTGCCGCCTTTGGGCTTGATCTGCATAACAAGCTTGGCGAGGTTCTCGCCGATCTCATAATTGTGCGTGCCGATATAGGCAACGCGCAGATCCTTGTTTTCGGGCAGGAGATCGGAGTCCCAGGTGAGGACCGGGATGCCGGCTTCCTTGGCGGCCTGCAACGCAACCGCCATCGCGGCGGCGTTCGATGGCGACACGGCGATGCCGTCCACCTTCTTGGCCACGAGATCCTGCACGATCTGCACCTGCTCGTCGCCACCACCATGCTCGCCGGGGCCGATATACATGCACTCCACGGCGCCATTGGATTCGGCCTCGGCTTTCTTGCAGCCGTCGCGTGCCTGGTCGAAGAAAGGATTGTTCATGTTCTTCGGCACCAGGGCGAAGGTGTATTTCGCCTGGGCGCCGGAAACGGCAAGCACCATTGCGCCAAGCGCGACGGCGGCCGTCAGCAGATGTTTTTTCATGTGACGTTCTCCTCCTTGGTGTGATGTCCCGCAAGCCTCCCGCCGGCGGGTTTCTAGCGGCGTTTTTTGGGCATCAAGACTGCCAGCGACGCGGCGAGAATCGATTTGCCGCCCGTTTGCATGCCCAAGAGAACCGCAAGAACGATGAAGGCGCCGACGAAGGCACCCTGCCAGTTTGAATCGATGCCGGCCATCAGCAGCGCATTCCTGATCACCTCGAGGAAGGCCGAACCGATGATCGCACCGAAGGCCGTGCCGGCGCCGCCCATGAGGCTGGCGCCGCCAATGACTGTCGCGGCGATAACGCGCAGTTCGTAGCCCTGGCCCATGGCATTTATAGCCGAGCCGTTATAGCCGAGGAGCAGGAGCGAGGCGAGCGCGGCGGTGAAAGCCGAGAAGACATAGGCCTCGAATTTAATCCAGTTGACCGGAACGCCGGTGAGCCGTGCCGCCTCCTCATTGCCGCCGATGGCGAAGAGATGCCTGGCCCAGGCTGTGAAGTTGAATACGAAGCCGACAATCAGGGCCAGGATCACCATGGTCCAGAACTGTGACGACAGTTCTGGTATCCAATGCGGTGCCCAGTCGTTCGGACCATGCCGCGGCCATTTCCACTGACCGATTGCCTTCACGATCGGAGCATCGGGCCCGAACTGGTAGAGCATCTGGTTGGCCGAGAATACGACCGCCAGCGAGCGCGCGACGGACAGCATGCCGAGGGTGACCACAAAGGACGGCATCCCGACATAGGCGACAAAGAATCCGTTGACCGCGCCACAGGCCAGACCGGAGAAAAGGCCCATGGCGAAGGCGACGTACCAGGGATAATGCCAGGTGAGGAACAGGCCGGCGACGATGACCACGAGACCCATGACGGAGCCGACCGACAGATCGATACCGCCGGTGATGATGACGATCGTCATGCCAAGTGCCATGATGCCGAAAGGTGCGAAGTTGCGCGTCACATTGGCGACGTTTTCAGAGGTGCCGAAGCTCGGCTCCATCGCAGTCATCAACATGACGAGCGCGATGAGCGCGATCATCACCCAGAAGGGCTGACTTGAAATCACACGTTGGAGAACTGTTTTTTCCTTGGTCGGGACGAAATCCGACATGGCCGGCCGGCCATGTTCTTCGACTGAGCCCCGAACGCCAACTGACTCCTGAACACTATTCGCCACGGATGGCCCCCGTTATCAGTCCAGTGATTTCCTCGGGCGATGTTTTGTCGGCTGGCTTGTCGGCAACTTTCGAGCCCCGCCTGAGGACGATAATGCGATCTGCCACGGCGAACACGTCAGGCATTCGGTGACTGATCAGCATGACGCCGACTCCTTGTGCTTTGAGGCGTCGGATCAGTTCGAGTACTTCCGCCACCTGGCGCACCGAGATGGCGGCCGTTGGTTCGTCCATCAGCACCAGCTTGGCATTTGAAAGCCGGGTCCGCGCGATGGCGACCGCCTGGCGCTGCCCACCCGACATCTTCCTGACGAGGTCGCGCGGCCGGGTTTCCGATTTGAGTTCCTTGAACAGCGCTGCCGAGCGATCGATCATCGCCTGCTTGTCAAGAATCCTGATCGGCCAGAAGCCTTTCTTGATCTCGCGCCCCAGAAAGACGTTCTGCGCGGCCGTCAAGTTATCGGCGAGCGCCAGGTCCTGATAAACAACTTCGATCCCCTTGGCGCGGGCCTGCACGGGCTGGTGGAAGTGGCACACCTCGCCCTCGACTACAATTTCGCCGTCGCTCGGAGGAAAATTCCCGGCCACAGTCTTGACTATCGTCGACTTGCCGGCGCCGTTGTCCCCCATCAGACCAACGACTTCGCCTCGCTCCACCTGGAAGCTAACGTCGGTCAGGGCCTGGATAGCCCCGAAATTCTTGGAGACGTGGCGAACCTCAAGCACCGGCATCGCGGTCCTCCCGGGACAACATTTTATCGGTCTTGTCCCTGGTCTATGCACAGCAGCTAATCAGCGAAACGTATTCAACACAATCATTTATTAGGTCAGGCATTTATTAGGTCAGGCCTCCCGGCAGTGACACGCGTCGTCTTAGGCCGTGACCTTGTAGCTGCTGCAGAACACCGAGGGCTCGGCCGGTCCTCAAGACAATCACCAGGCGATCCTCAGGGCTTGCGCCGCTTCATATCCGTTTCGGGTGAAATGAGTAGGCATTTTGCGAGCGGTGCCAACGCCTCGGGTATGGAGCGCGGCAGAACACGGCTTTGCGTCATTCAAACACACGAGGACAGTGGCCAAGCCTGTCCCTAGCGTGCGTCGGCCAGAGCGCACGTCAGGAGATGAACCCGCATTCGGGGGAGGCGAGGGTCAAGTGTTGAAAATCCGCTCCTTGCCGGCGCTGCACGAGAGGGATATTCGGTCATGAATTTCAAAGGTTTGATCAAGCGTGCCGAGACAGTGGAGAGAGCGTTCAAGGAGCTCGAAACCGATTTGGCGGATGCGTTTAGCGAATGTCTCAATGTGGACGATCAGTCGCCGTTGAACGACGTCACTGTGCCGGATGAGACGGTATCGGATGAGAATCTCGCGGCAACGGATGACAGCTCGCAACTCGAAGCCAATGCGGACGCCTTCGAGACCGCGCGACGGCTGTCCCCCCATACGCAAACCCGGCTGGCTGCCTTAAATGCGGTCGATGGGCTCTTTCACGACGCGCAGGAGTATCTGGGGGAGATCAATGCGAAACTGTCGGAGATCGCGACCTCGCATCATCTGACGGGCGAATTCCTGAAACTGCTTCACGGCGACATTCTTCGCGCCAACGAATTGGAGCTGGCAAATACCGGCCTGACCGCGCAGCAAAGGGTGCTGTCCGAACAGCTCCACGATGCAACCAGAAAGCAGCGCGAGCGCGACAGCGCTATCGAGGCCCTGCAGCAGCACGAGGCGAGCCTGGTCGAGGACAAGGAAGCACTTCGCGGCGCGCTGGCTGCGGCAAGGCTGGAACTCGTCGTCGCAGGCAATGCGAGCGCAAAACGCGAGGCCGAGTTCGGCGAGCTTGTCAAAACACTCTCGGCCAGAGCCGTCGAGGCCAACAGACGCTCGCGCGAGAACGAGATGCTGCGGGAGAAACATGTCAGCCTGTCGATCGACCTCGACAAGGCGCTGAAACGGGAGGCCGAGGCCCGGCACAGGCTGGACGAACTCTCGACTGTCCATGCCAATGATGCCGCGCAGGTTTCGGAACTGCTGGCCGCGCTTGGCAAGAGCGAGAAAGAGGAGATGCGACTGCAGAAATCGCTCGATATGGCGCAGGCGAAGCTATCGGAAATAACGGAAGCGGCCCGCATCAGGGACGGTGACAGGGAAGCCGAACTTGCACGCAGTGTCGCGGAGATGACCGGCTTGCGTTCTGAAATCGAGGATCTTCGATCGCGACTGGAGGCCGCCTCCAAGCACAACAGCGAAGCCGCCAGCGAGATCGCCAGGCTCAAGGCCCAAGCGAGCGACGCGGTGGCCGAAAAGCAAATTGTCGAGCAAAAATTGTCCGCTCTCACGAAGGAGAGCGAAAGCGACAAGATGAACCTTTCCGCAATCAGCGCGAATTTTTCGCAGCTTTCCCTGCAGCAGGCATCCGAACAGATACAGTTCGACGTCCAGCGGCAGGAATGCGAGGATCTGCGAGCCGAAGTCGCGTCGCTTCAAGCCCGGGTCAAGGAACTATTGCCCTATGAGCGGCTCCACAAGGTCACCAACGCCAGACCGCGTGAAGACGGCGTGGTCGAGATCACCGCCGCGGTGGCGGAGAAGGCCCGCGCCAGCAGGCGGCGCCTTCGCCTGCGCGCTGCATCCTAGCTCAGGCGCGGCTGTCTGAATTTCGACTGGTGCGAAGCGGACATCCGTCAATGGATGGTGGGTCGAGCGTGAGGCTGGCCTTCCCTGCGTTGGCCTGCGATAGTGCACGCCGGGGAGGCGGAGGGGGCTGAGCATGCGGCTATTCACAAACCGGAATCACCTCCGGTGGAGGATATTGGCCTTCATCGCCCTTATTACGCTTTCGCCGAAAGCGGCGTCGGCCGACACCATTACGCCCGACCGGATCGCCGCGGCCATTGCGAAGCTCGAATTACTGGCCGAAGGCGTCGTCGCGGATGGTAGCGTGCCCGGTCTGGCCATCGGCGTCGTGCATGGCGACGAGGTGATCTTCCTCAAGGGGTTCGGGCATCGCGAAGCCGGAAAACCGGAGATCGTCGATGCTGACACGGTTTTCCAGATTGCCTCGCTCTCCAAGCCGGTCTCCGCCACCGCCGTGGCGGCGCTGGTCAGCGACGGGATCGCTTCGTGGGATTCCAAGATCGCCGACCTCGATCCGGCTTTCCGGCTCGCTCAGCCCTATCCGACCAGCGAACTCACGGTCCGCGACCTGTTTGCGCACCGCAGCGGGCTTCCCGGCACCGCCGGCGACGACCTCGAGGATATCGGCTATGACCGCGCGGAGATCCTGCGCCGGCTGCGGTTCGTGTCGCCGTCATCGAGCTTTCGTGCGGGCTATTCCTACAGTAATTTCGGACTGACCGAGGGTGCCGTCGCGGCCGCGAAGCCGACGGGTAAATCATGGGAAGAGGTCTCCGAAGAGAAGCTCTACCGTCCGCTTGGAATGGCCTCGACCAGCTCGCGTCATTCGGACTTCATCAAACACGCCAACCGCGCCGAGCTCCACGCCAAAATCGATGGCGCCTGGACCGCGAAGGTCCAGCGCTATCCGGATGCGCAGGCGCCAGCAGGCGGCGTCAGTTCCACCGCACGCGACCTCTCGCAATGGATGCGCCTTGTGCTCGGCAACGGGGTCTATGCCGGCAAGAGACTCATTGCCGCCGATGCGCTGGACCAGACACATATTCCCTTGACGGCTCGCGGCAAGAATCCCGTCTCCGGAGGCGAGGCCTTCTACGGCCTCGGCTGGAATATTGAATTCGGCCGGCACGGGCTGATCTGGGGTCATGCGGGCGCCTTCAGCACCGGCGCACGCAGTCTGGTGATGCTCTTCCCCGAGGAGAAGCTTGGCATCGTCGTCATCGCCAACGCCTTTCCGACAGGCGTGCCGGACGGGCTGTCCGACAGCTTCGCCGATCTCGTCTTCGACGGAACGCTGGGCAAGGATAAGATAAAGGCATGGAATGATATCTATGCGAGCATGTTCGGCCCGGTGATTGCGGCGGCCAAGGCCACCTATGCCGCGCCGCCCTCTCCAGCAAGTCCGGCCGAGCCGGCCAGTGCCTATGCAGGCCGTTACTTCAACGACTTCTTCGGCGAAGCTATTGTGTCGGGCGAAGGAGACACCCTTGTCCTCAAGGTCGGGCCCGCCGGCGCGCGGTCCTATTCGCTGAAGCATTTCGACCGCGACCTCTTCGTGACCTTCCCCGATGCCGAGATGCCGGACAGGCCCTCGGCCGTCAGCTTTGCAGTCGGCCCCGACGGCAAGGCGTCAACCATGACCATCGAATTTCTCGACGACAATCATCTCGGCACGCTGCAACGCGTGGGAGATTAGAGCACTTCCAGGAAAGTCCGGAGCGGCTTTCCGTCCATAATTGCGTAAAAACAGATATTTGGAGCGGGTCAGCGACTATCAAAAGCTGGACCGCTTTAGGTCAAAATTCAATCAGCTGGCTGCCGTCAACAGCCGAGATGGTCAAAAAGCAGTCAAGCTTATTATGGTAGGAATCGCCGATAGCGGATTCGACAAATCATGCAAAGACCGACTAACGAGACCAGTCGGCTTTCGTCCCAAATTGGAGACCAGCAGGTGGCCTGGGTGCAGAATTGGGTCTGGCTAGTTAATTGGAACCCGCTGATCGATGAACTCGGTCACATGGCTGGCGAGGCCCTTGATGTCGGATTGCGTAGGATTCTCGAAGACGAGCTCAAAGAAACCGATACAGATGCATCTCCACAGCGATGGGCATCGTGGCATTTCGATGGTCCCCGACCGATTGCCGCTTTGTTCGGAATTGATCAAGGAACAGACATTTTACTCGTTCGGATCGAGGTGCCAGACAACCTTTCTGTACGCGCCGAGACAACACTTGATCTGATGAAGTCATACGCGTTTGTGGCGCTTGACTGATCGTCCGCAATGGGGTCGAACCTGGTCGTTGAGTGTTTGGCTCGTTCTCAACTCAAAGGCGCCGGGCCGAACTGGAGCAATTTGAAGCAATCGCCGCTTCCTGACTTCAACTGCGTCAGGAAGGGTTTCGACCGGTCGAGCCATTCCTGGTGCGATCTCGCATCGGCTTCGATTTCATTGGCCGGTGCAAGCTTGACGAAGCCGCGCCCGTTGCTGAAAAGCCAGCACGCGCGGCCGAGAAACCGCCTGCTGCGCTGGCGCAGGAGGTCGGCATCATAAAAGACGTCGAGCACCTCCTGCTTGATCTTCCGTTCCTTTTCGGGATTGGCGATCGCAACCTCGATCGGCTCGCCGCCGATTGCATCCTGCAGGTCCTTGTAATCCAGGGCGATCTGGGTGGTGGCATATTTGATGTCGCTCTCGTCCCGGACGATGTTGAACCATAGCGTTGGGTTGAGCTCGTTGACGACGAACGATGCTTCGAAATCGCGTGACAGATTGAGAATATCGAACCCCTGAACATCGACGTCGCGCTCGACCAGAAGGATCTGGGAAACCTGCTTGGCGAGCCCCGTTCCCTGGGCGCTGACAGCGGCGTTGTCACCGCCGTGTTCCGGACTGACATAGGCACCGCCATCATCCAGCAGCGCGTCGAATTCGCCGAGGGCCTCCACGACAGCGCTGCCGCGGGCAACACGCGCCGCCAGTTTGGCGAGAACCTGCTGGAGCTCCGTTTCGCGTTTGCGCTGGTCCTGATAATTCTGCTGAAAAAAGAAGATGAACAGGGACACGCCAATCCCGATCAGGATCACGCCCAGCTGCGAAAAGATATTGCGATAATATTCCAGCAGCTTTTCACGATGGCGTACGTCGTCACGCACACTGTGCGCCACGCGAAGATTGACGATCAGCGAAACGACCAGGAGCCCGGCGCCGACCAGGATCAGGCCACCGATCAGCAGGTAGCCATGTCGTGAGTTGAAGTCCATTGCTTTGCCGCGCTCCCGAAACCCCAGACAGCGCAGACTAATACCATTCCGCCTCAACACCTACGATCATCCCCACCATTCGGCCACTGTTCTTACAGCCAGGACTACGCTCGCCATCCGCCTCGTTTCGTGGCGGTCTTCTCGCAGCCGGATTCAGGCCGCGTGCTTGGAACCAATGACGGGCGAGACTGTTCAGCTATGACTTTGATACGACGCCGACGTGCCCGGCCGGCTGGGCATGCGGCGATCTTGAGGAGTTCTCATCATGAAGATTTCGTCCAGATTTCGTTCAGTCGCAGTTGCCGTCATCGCTGCGGCGGCAGTTAGCTTTGCCAGCGTCGCGCATGCCGACAGCGGTACGATCCGCTTCGCCGTCTACAAGGCGGCCTTTTTCATCGGCGGCTCCGGAGGCGAGGGCACACTGACCTTCCATGGTCGCCGATATCCCATCTCGGTCGGCGGCATCTCGGGCGGCCTCGCCTTCGGCGCCTCCAAGACCTATTTCAAAGGTACCGTGCGCCACATACGCCGCGCCCGGGATGTGACGGGGGTGTACGGTGCAGCGGGCGGTGGCGGCGCGCTCGGCAAAGGAGCCCAGGTGATCGTCATGACCAATGACAAGGGTGCCCAACTCGAACTCACGGGCAGGCAGGTAGGCCTGCAAGTCAATGCCGATCTCAGCGGTATGAGCATCTCGCTGAAATAAGGACAGTCACTGCATTCGCTATTCCTTGGATGGGCCGGATTTGGCCGCTCCAAACCGCAGCCCATCCATCAGCAGCGACACCAATCGGCGCGAGCGGTCGCGCCAGTCCTTGGTGTCCGGGGCCGAATAGATGCCGCCCAGCGCATGCAGCACGTCGGAGGCATCGACATCGCCGCGGATCGAGCCGTCGGCGACCGCGGCATCGATCAGCCGCCGCAAGGCGAGCGTCACCCTGCCGGAAACGTCGGAGAACAGGGTTGAGTTGGTCGTGAGCAGGATGCGCAGGCTTGTCGACAGCCCGCGCTTGGTGGCGATGTAGTCGACGAAGCGCTGCATCCATTGTTCGAGCGCCATGTCGGGCGCATGATCGCGGGCGAGTTCGTCGGCCGCCTGGCACAGTCCTTCCACCTCGCGCCGATAAACCACCTCGACCAGGTGCTCGCGGGTTGGGAAATGCCGGTAGAGCGTGCCGATGCCGACGCCGGCCTGGCGCGCAATCTCCTCCAGCGAGGCATCGACGCCTTGCGCGGCAAAGGCTTTTGCCGCGACCTCGACCAGAGCATCGCGGTTGCGCTGCGCGTCGGCGCGCAGCGGCTTTGCAACGGCGGCTTCGGTTTTGTCTCCAGAAATGACGGGCGGCTCCGCGGCCAATTTTTTCTCCAGTGCTGATCCGAAGCATACCCGGATAGGCAGGCCCCGTTTCAAGAACGCAGACGCTTCCACCTTCGTTACGTCTCCGACAAATATAATCGCAAGTAAATATAATCACAGGATCGAATCTGGGCCGGCGTTCCGGCAGGCGAGGCATCTTGCCCGCCCCCGGTGCACGGCCCGTGGATGACGTCCGGTGGATGACGACGGAGGATATTTCCTCGCGGCCGGCACTCGTCATCTGTTCGGCCGATGCCGTGGGGCAAAAATGAGCCCATGTTGAGCACGATCCCCTCAGGATCATTGGACTGTCCTGCCCCTACAGACAGTTCAGAGAGCACCACCGGCTTGGGCCGGTGGTGCTTTTTTGTCTCCAGACATGACGGCCGGCTGCCCTGCCAATTTCCTCCAATTTTGATCATTTTCGATCCGGGGCTTGAACAGGGCGGAGCAGGCCCTTAGGTAACAAACGGAGGCGCCTCCGATTGTGGAGCGCCTTTCTCATGTAATCACGGGATCGGGTATGTCACGTCTTTCGACCTCCCAAGCCGCAGCCCCGGAGCTCGCGCCAAGTCGAACCGACCCCCTCTGCCCTGCCGGGCACTTCCCCCAAGGGGAAGATAGCCTTCACCTAGCCATAAGCTGACCTTGCCGCTCGCCGGCCGGGCACCAGATCATCCCCTCCCGCGTCAAGCAACTGGAGCCAGACGCCCCATGACAAGCAAAACCCGAACTCCAATCCAACTTCGAATCAACGGACATCGACATGAGCTGGAGGTCGAACCGCGCGTTACCCTGCTCGACGCCTTGCGCGACCATCTCGGGCTGACCGGCACCAAGAAGGGCTGCGACCAGGGCCAGTGCGGCGCCTGCACCGTTCATATCGACGGCCAGCGCGTGCTGGCCTGCCTGACGCTTGCCACTCAGGCTGAAAGCAGGGACATCACCACCATCGAAGGGCTTGCCGGGGAGGATGGCACGCTGCATGCGGTGCAGGCCGCCTTCCTCGAACAGGATGCCTTCCAGTGCGGCTATTGCACGCCGGGCCAGATCATGTCGGCGGTCGCCTGCATTCGCGAAGGCCATGCCGGCTCGGATGAGGAGATCCGCGAATACATGGCCGGCAATCTCTGCCGCTGCGGCGCCTATCCGCATATCGTCGCCGCCGTGCGCCAGGCGGCCATGGAGGCCGCGTCATGAGGGACTTTTCGTATCTCCGCGCCGGCTCCGTCGATGCAGCCCGTGAGGCAGCAGCACTTCCCGGCGTCATGCTTCTGGCCGGCGGCACGACGCTTGTCGATCTCGCGAAATGCGGCGTTGCCGAACCCGAGACCGTGGTCGACATTACCCATCTCAAGGGACTGGACACGATTGCCGTTGATGACCGGGGCGCCACGATCGGGGCGCTGGCCAGGATGAGCACCGTCGCCGACCATGCCGGTATCAAGAGCCGGTTCCCTGCCGTTTCGGAGGCGCTGTGGCAGGCGGCATCGGCGCAGCTGCGCAACATGGCGACGATCGGCGGCAATCTGATGCAGCGTACACGCTGCCCCTATTTCCGCGATCCGGCGAATTTCCCCGCCTGCAACAAGCGCTCGCCCGGCAGCGGCTGCTCGGCGATCGGCGGGGTCACCCGCGGCCATGCCGTGCTCGGCACCAGCGAGGCCTGCGTCGCCACCTATCCCGGCGACCTGGCGGTTGCACTCGTCGCCTTCGACGCGATCGTCCATCTCGGCGACCGTCAGATCGCCGTCGATGATTTTTTCCTGTTGCCGGGCAGCACACCCGAAAGGGAACATGCGATCGAGCCCGGCGAGATGACCACCGCGATCGGCATTCCCGCTTCGGCGGCCGCCCGCCGCTCGACCTATCTCAAGGTCCGCGACCGCCAGTCCTATGAATTCGCCGCGGCAAGTGCCGCGGTCGGCATCGAATTCGAGGCCGACGGAAGGACGATCCGCGATCTGCGCGTCGCGCTTGGCGGCGTCGCCACCAAGCCATGGCGCGCCCTTGCCGTCGAAGAGGCGCTGAAAGGCAAAGTGCTCGAGCCGGAGGTCGTCAGGCAAGCCAGCCTGCTCGCCGTCGAGGGCGCCGTCGACCATGGCGCCAACCACTACAAGATCGAACTGGCGCCGCGCGTCGTCGCCCGCGCCATCCTCAAAATGGGAGAAACGGCATGACCGTTCACGAGTTGAGAACAAGACCCGGCGATGCCAAACGCGGCGACGCTTCGGACGGTGCCGTCCTCGCCGACCAGGTCGGCGGCCGGCTGTCGCGCGTCGACGGCCCGGCCAAGATCACCGGTGCCGCCAAATACGCCGTCGAGCAGCAGCTCGAGGGGCTTACCCATGCGGTGCTGGTCGAGAGCACCATTGCCGCCGGCCGGGTGCGTTCGATCGACACGGCCGCGGCCAAGGCGTCGCCCGGCGTGCTGCTGGTGCTGACGCCCGACAATATCCTGCCGCTGAGAACCGCAACGGACTGGCTGGGCACGCCGCCGCCGGACGTCGCTTATTGCCCGCTGGCGCGCGACATCACCTTCAGCGGCCAGCATGTCGCGGCGGTGGTGGCCGAGAGTTTCGAGCAGGCGGTCGCCGCCGCGGCGCTGGTCAAGATCGCCTATGACGAGGCGCCGGCGATCGTCGACCTCAGCGATCCAAAGGCCGGCGACGGCATCCCCGTCGATGCGATGACCAAGGAATGGGGCGAGGCGGAGACAGCGTTCGCCTCGGCTCCGGTCAGGATCTGCAACGCCTACAACACGCCGCGCGAATACCAGGCGCCGATGGAGCCGCATGGCCTGATCGCAAAGTGGCAGGGCGACCAGCTGACGGTCTGGGAGCCGAGCCAATGGCTCGACGGCATGGCGCGGACCTATGCCGAATGGTTCGGCGTGCCGTTCGAGAATGTACGACTGGTCTCGCCTTATATTGGCGGCGGCTTCGGCTCCAAGGCGTTTGCCTATGGCTACGGCGCTGTAGCGGCAGTCGCCGCGAAAATGCTGGGACGGCCGGTGAAGCTGGCGGTCACCAGGCCGCAGACCTTCACCGCCTATGGCGGACGGGCGGCGACGCGCCAGACCGTGGCGCTCGGCGCCAACGCGGAGGGCCAGATCCAGTCGATCGTGCATCGCGGCGTCAACGAGACCTCGGTCGACGGCATGTGGGTCGAGCCGCTCGGCTCGGTCACCTCGGTCATGTACGCGACGCCGAATTTCTCGTCGCGGCAGAACGTCGTGCGGGTCAACACGGTGGTGCCGGGGGCATTGCGCGCGCCGGGCGAGAACCCGAGCGCCTTCGGCATCGAAAGCGCCATCGACGAGCTCGCCTATGAGGTCGGTATCGATCCGCTGGAAATCCGGCTCAGGAATTATGCCGAGCAGGATCCGCATGCGAAGAAGCCGTGGTCGACACGGCAGCTGCGTGAGGCCTTCGCGGCCGGCGCCGAAGCCTTTGGCTGGTCGAAGCGGAACCCCCGGCCGCGTTCGATGCGCGATGGCAACCAGCTGATCGGCTGGGGTGTCGCGGCAGGCACCTATCCGGTGCGGCGCGCCTATGGCGAGGCGGTCGTGCGCATTCTCGCCGACGGCTCGGTCGAGGTCGAAAGCTCATCGATCGACATGGGGCAGGGCACCTACACGATCCTGGCGCAGACCGCCGCCGAGGTGGTGGGCGTGCCGGCGGAAAACGTCGTCGTCAAGCTTGGCGATTCCCGCTATGCCCGTGCCGGCGTCACCGGCGGTTCGCGGCTGGCCGGGGTGATGACCGGCGCCGTCCACAAGGCGGCGAGTGCCGCGCTCGACCAGCTGATCGGGCTCGCCATCAGCGATCCGGCTTCGCCGTTCCATGCGCTGCAGGCCAACACGCTCGTCGTCGCCAATGGCCGCATCGCCTCGCCGCGCGGCAACGGCCCTGAGGTTTCGATCGCCGAACTGCTCAGCAGCGTCGGGCGCGAGCATATCGAGGCGAAGGGCGACACCATGCCGGCCAATTCGACGGTCGAGGACCGCTACAAGAACTACACCACCATAGCCATGGCGCTGCCACACACCGAGGGCGACTATTCCCGCCACAGCTGGTGCGCGCATTTCATCGAAGTCCGCGTCGACGAGGACTTTGGCACGGTTCGCGTCTCCCGCGTGGTGTCGGCGCTGGATTCGGGCCGGCTCTACAATCCCAAGCTCGCCGAAAGCCAATGGAAGGGCGGCATCATCATGGGCATCGGCCAGGCGCTGCTCGAGGAGGGCATCGTCGACCGCCGGCATGGGCGCATCGTCAACAACAATCTCGCCGACTATCTCATCGCCACCAATGCCGACATTCCCGACATCGAGGTGATCTCGGTCGGTATTCCCGATCCGCATTCCTCGGTGCTGGGCGGCAAGGGGGTCGGCGAGCTGGGCATCGTCGGCGTGGCGCCGGCGATCGCCAACGCGGTATTCCACGCCACCGGGAAAAGGGTGCGGGATCTGCCGATCACGCTGGAGAAGCTGATTTAGGCGGAGGTTGGGACTGTCGGCGCGTTGGCGATTGGCAAAAGCCGAGGTGACGACCGATCTCCCCACGAGAGGGGAGATCGGCAGCTTCAACGCTCTGCCTTTTTCAGGCTCACCACGACAGACTGAACGCGAGCTTGCCGAAATGCCGGCCGCCGGCTGCCATGTGGGCGTAGGCCTCGGTCGCCTGGTGCTGGCTGTAGACAGTGTCGATGACCGGATCGATACGGGCGGCGCCGATGGCCCGCGCCGCGTCGCACAGATCGGATACCGAACCGGTGTTGTTGCCCACCACCTTGAGTGCCTTGATGATGATCGGTAGCAGGTTCGTGGTGGCCTCGGCGCCGGTGACGAAGCCGATGGCGAACACCGTGCCGCCGGGCGCCGCGGCATTGATGGAGCGGGCGAAGGTGGCCGAGCCGCCGGTTTCGACGATCAGATCGGCGCCGAGCCCGTCGGTCAACTCGAGCACCTTGGCGTCCCAGTCCGGCGTCTCACGATAATTAATGAGATGATCCGCACCCAAGGCCTTGGCGCGCGCCAGCTTTTCGTCAGACGACGAGGTGATGATGACCGTGGCGCCGGCTGCCTTGGCCAGCTGCAGGGTCAGGATCGAGACACCGCCGGTACCGAGCAGGACGACGACCGACCCCGGCCCGGCATCGGCGGCGCGAAGCGCATTCCACGCGGTGGTGCCGGCGATCGGCAGCGTCGCTGCCGCTTCGAAGGACAGATGCGCCGGCATCGGCACGACGGCATTGGCCGGCAGCGCGACATATTCGGCGAGCGAGCCGGGCAGTGTCAGCCCGCGCATCTCTCTGGTCTCGTAAGGCCGCGGACGGCCGCCGATCCAGCGCGGTTTTGCATGGGCGATGACGCGGTCGTTGATGGCGAGCCTCGACACGCCCTCGCCGATGCCGACGATCTCGCCGGCGCCGTCGACGACGGGAATGAGCGGAAAGCTCGGACCTGGATAGTTGCCGCTCGCTATCGCGACATCGACAAAATTGAGGCTTGCGGCGCGCAGGCGGATCAGCACTTCGCCGCGCTGCGGTTCAGGCGTGGGAACGGTGGCCGCGCGAAACGCGTCCAGTCTCGGGGCAGTCAGTTCGATCGCTTTCATGTCTCACTCCGGTTGATGGCCGATTGACGGGCCGGGATTGAGTGAAACTAGCTGCTGCGCTATTGGTATATAATCCTTGTGTTTTACATTTGAGCTCTGCGCCTGATGCAGCAATCGCACGAACCGGCAGCATTGGTCGAAATGGCCGCCTTCGCGGCCATCGCCGAAGCACGCTCCTTCACCAAGGCGGCTGCTCGCATCGGCCGCGACGCGACGATCCTGTCGCGGCGCCTTGCCTCGCTGGAAGAGCGGTTGGGCGTGCGCCTGCTGCACCGGACGACACGAAGCGTGTCGCTGACCGAGGCGGGTTCGGAATTTCTCGTTCGCGTCCGCGCCATCCTGGCTGCGGTCGACGAGGCCGAGGCTGCCGCGTCGGCGCATGCCGGCGGCGGGCCGCGCGGCGTGCTGCGGCTGGCGCTGCCCGGCTCGTTCGGGCGCATGTGGATCGGCCCGCTGCTGCCGCAGTTTCTCGCCGAATTTCCCGATGTCCGTATCGAGGCCGAGTTCTCCAACCGCTTCGTAGATCTCGTCGCCGAGAATTTCGATGTCGCCGTGCGTCTCGGCGCGCTGGAGGATTCGCGGCTGGTGGCGCGCAAGGTCGCTACACGGCGGCGGCTGCTGTGCGCCGCGCCGTCCTACCTCGCCCGCCGGGGCACGCCGACTGAACCTGAAGCACTGCTGGAACACAGTTGCCTGGGCTTCTCAGGCTTCCAGACCTTTCCGGCCTGGGAGATGACCGACAGTTCGGGCCGTCGCGTCAGTATCGAGGTCTCCGGGCCGCTGGTCACCGATGATGCCGAGGTACTGGTCGAAGCCGCCGTGCAAGGCGTCGGACTGATGATGAGCACGGATTGGCTGGTCGGACGCGAGCTCGCCGACGGCCGTCTGGTGCCAGTGCTGGAGGACTGGACGCTTGCCGACGAGGGCGCCGTCTATGTCGTCATGCCTTCGGCCAAGGGGCAAGCCGCCAAGACACGTGCCTTCGCCGACTGGATCGGCAAACGCTTTGCGCCGGTCCCGCCGTGGCGGAGGTGAGGGTGCTGATCTCCCCCCTTGAGGGGGAGATGTCGCCGAAGGCGACAGAGGGGGTCGCGGCGCGTGAGGCGTCAGCGCCGTCTCTCGTAGAGGAAGGCGTCGGCGATCTATGTGAGACGACCCCCTCTGGCCGCTTCGCGGCCGTCTCCCCCTCGAGGGCCCCTCGAGGGGGGAGATCACGTGCTCAGCCGCCTCCGCCTCCACCACCCTGCTTGATGAAATGACCGAGCAGATCCATCGGCACCGGAAACACGACCGTCGACGAGCGCTCACCGGCGATGTCATGGAGAGCCTCGAAATAGCGTAGCTGCATGGCCTGCGGTGCTTCGGCCAGCATCTTGCCGGCCTCGACGAGCTTTGCCGCCGCCTGCTGTTCGCCGTCGGCATTGATCACTTTCGCACGCCGCAGCCGTTCCGCCTCGGCCTGCTTGGCGATGGCGCGGACCATGTTCTCGTTGAGGTCGACATGCTTGATCTCGACATCGGAGACCTTGATGCCCCAGGCATCGGTCCGCTGGTCGAGAATCTCCTGGATATCGCTGTTGAGCTTGTCACGTTCGGCCAGCATTTCATCGAGCTCATGCTTGCCGAGCACCGAGCGCAACGTGGTCTGTGCCAGCTGGTTGGTGGCGGTCATGAAGTCTTCAACCTGGATCACCGCCCGCTCGGCGTCGACGATACGAAAATACAGCACCGCGTTGACCTTCACCGAGACGTTGTCGCGCGAGATCACGTCCTGCGGCGGGACGTCCTGGACCACCACTCGCAGGTCGACCTTCACCATCTGCTGCACGAAGGGGATGAGGATGATAAGGCCGGGGCCCTTGACCCCGGTGAAGCGGCCGAGCGTGAAGACCACGCCGCGCTCATATTCCCGCAGGATGCGAATGGCCGCGGATAGGAACATGACCACGACGAGCGCTGCTGCCAGATAGGCCACATAACCGATGATCATTGCCTTGCTCCATCGCTTCTCACATTGCGGCGCCGTATCGTCAGCACGAGATCCCTGACATCGGCCACCTCGACGCTGTCGCCCACTGCAAGCGGTTCGTCGGCTTTTGCCCGCCAGCGCTCGCCCCGGGCGAGCACGTGGCCCTCGCTGCCCTGCCAGTCGAGGACCTCCGCCGGCAGCCCCTGCATGGCCTGTGCGCCAACACGCGGAACGTTCTTGCGGGCCGCCCACAGATAGCTGCCGGTCAACAGCGCCAGGCCGAGCGTCAGGACGGCGGCGGTGCCGATAACGGCCCACGACATCTCGAAGCCGGGCCCCTCGATCCTGAGCAGCATTGCTGCGCCCAGCAGAAACGCAGCCACGCCTCCCAGCCCAAGGACCACAGTCGGGTTCAAGGCTTCGACGACCAGGAAGATGATGCCAAGCAGCATCAAGGCAAGGCCGGCATAGCTGATCGGCAGGAGATTGAGCGCATAGAGTCCGAGCAGAAGGCAGATCGTGCCGATCACGCCGGGCGCGACCGCGCCCGGGCTCGTGAATTCGAAAACGAGGCCATAGACGCCGACCAGCATCAGGATGACGGCGATGTTCGGGTCCGTGATGACGGCGAGAAGCCGGATGAGCCAGCCTGGCTCGAGCGTTTCGACCGGCAGCCCTTTCGTCGCCAATGCCTCTTTTTTGCCGGCGATCTCGACGGTCCGGCCGTCGGCCAGTTGAAGCAGTTCGGTGGTGTCGCGGGCGACGAAGTCGATGACATGCTGCTGCAGCGCCGCGCCGGCCGACAGGCTGGCCGCCTCGCGCACGGCCTTTTCTCCCCATTCGGCATTGCGCCCGCGCAATTCAGCCAGGCTGCGGATCAGGGCAACGGCATCGTTCGTCGCCTTGGCGATCATCGCATCGCCCGCGGGTGCGTTCTTCTTGTCCTTGTCCGCCTCCGGGCCATCGTTCTTGCCGCCGGGAAACGATGGCAGCGGCCCGCCCATCTCGATCGGCGTTGCCGCGCCCAGATTGGTGCCGGGCGCCATCGCCGCCAGATGGGTGGCGTAGAGGATGTAGGTTCCGGCGCTCGCCGCGTGCCCGCCGGCGGGCGCGACATAGCCGATGACGGGAACCGGCGAGGCGAGAATGCCGGCGATCATCTCGCGCATGCTGGTGACCAGCCCGCCGGGCGTGTCCATCTGCAGGATGAGAGCCTGGGCATTTCGGTCCGCGGCCACCGCCAGTGCTTCCTCGAGCTGCCTGGCACTCGCCGGACCGATGGCGCCGTCTATCTCGACGCGCAACACAATTTTCTCCCGGCCGTCCGCCTCTCCGGTTGCTGAAGAGGGACAAACGGCCGCAACAGCCACGAAAGCCGCGGCAAGCAGGACCGCACGCGCGAGTTTCACGCTCAAAGCTCCACATCTAGGAATATGGGCTGGATTTTGCCGAAATCCATGATGCTTCGCGGCGGGTGACGCATCGCACCGTCCTGCTGGGCGTCGGCCTGCTCAGCGGCGGCTATGGCACCGAGGAGCTCCGCCAATCGGGCGCGTTTCGCGTCTATGAAGATCCAGACGACACGCTGCGCGCCATGTCGACGAAGTCGGCGGCCGCACATGAAGGCGACGGCGGGCTGTCGCCGTCATTCGATCACACCTATGTCTCTTGCGCATTGGAGCCATCTAGCGGGCTTCTATTGCGCGACGTCCTCCTGCGTTGTCTGTTCCTGGATTCGGGCGGGTGCCCCGAGACACTGATCGTAGCCGATGGTGCAATTATTCAGACATTCGTTGCGCCCCTGGATGGATTTGACGCTGTTGTAGTCGATCGGCACAGCCTGGCATTTCTTCTGGCACGCCTGGTCCTTCTCGGCGCAATTCGTGCCGTGGCCCTTAGGGTACTTCTTCGTGGTCGCTTCAGCGTTCAATGGCATGACGGCCAGCAGCGCCAGCAGCGTCGGTATCAGTCGGAGCATACGCATGGATCCTCCCTTGCGCGTTAGACCTCTGCACTTGGAGGCAATGTTTGCGCGCCATTTCCGCTGGCCGCATCACCCGTGCGGGGGATGGACGGCAGCGGGGCCGCCGCTAGCCCAGGCAATTTCCCCGTGGTCGGTTCTGATCGTCATCGCTCCGGCCGGCAGCCGATCACAAAACGCGACGACGTTCAGGCAGTCATGTCGCGCGCTGGGCACGATCAGGCCGTCATAATCGAGGAAATGCGCGGCCTCGCCGATGTCTTGCGACCTCGGATATTCGGCGTGCTTTTCCTGATACGAAAGCTGCCCGTAGCGCGCGGTGTCGAGGCCAAGGGTCTGCAAGGCTGCCAGGTCGAGCAGTCTGAGCGTCCGGTCCAAAGCAAGATCGATCTCGAAGAGATTGTATCTGACGCGCGAAGGGATCACTGGCTGCCCCCGCGTCAGGTGGAATCTCATCTCGCTCAAGGCACCTTCGCGCTCTTGCGAAGTGTAGAGCATGTCGAACGTTCCATCGTCCCAACGGCCACCGGAGCTCGAGCACTGGATCGGGCTGCGGCCCTGGCGCACCACACGCCAAACCGTCCCGGAGTATTCGACCGGAACTATTGCCTCGATAGCGTCGATGAGCCGGCTATCGCGTCGTTTCCGCCCGGCGATCGCCAATTACAGAAAGACCTCGTTCTCAAGCCGGTCGATGACTTTGAGCACGTCGAGGGCGCGGTCGTCGTGAATGAGATCTATCGCCCTTTCACCGTTCAATTGCGGGTGGCGAGCGTAAAGCCAGGTGCGGATATCGCTTGGCTCGTAGAATTCCTGCAGTCGGCCGACGATATAGTGCAGGTCCGACAGAATGAGCTCGCTGCGCGGCTGGGGCTTGATGTCGCCGGCCTTCCACCTCGAAACCGTGGCCTTGGACACGTCGGTGATGTTTGCAATATCGGTTCCCTTGAGGCCGCCAAACGTACCCAATTCGTCCAGGAATCTGGGAACCGCCCGCAACGCAGTAGCCATGTTTTCTCTCCGGCTTCCAAGCCAGCTTCGCCCATGCGTTTCAGCCCTGACACTTTGACTGCATCGGCGCATTTCAGTTTCACAAATGGAAAATATGAAACAGAGATGCAAATGTCAATTGCCGCTTCGGTTCAAGGGGCCTCCAGTGCCTGGTCGCTCAGGCCTGAAGCAGCGCCAGCTCTTCGGCGCTCAGATGGCGTGCCTTGCCCTTGGCAAGGTCGCCGAGTTGCAGAGATCCGATCGCGATCCGTACCAGGCGCAGCACCTCGATATCGTGGGTGGCGAGCAGCCGGCGGATGTGGCGGTTGCCGCCCTCGTCGAGCACGATCTCCAGCCAGGCGGTGCTGGTGCCGCTTCCACTCGATCGAAAATCAATCGCCTGAATTGCTACAGCGCCCTGGTGTCGCCGGTAATGCCACGGGACAATTTGTTTTGTATAGTCCTTGATGCCACGTGGCCGACGATGGTTCGATGACTTGGGAAGGGAAGATCATGCGAAGCGGATTGGCGAAATTCGTCGTGGCGGGTTGCGTCGCCGCTCAGGTCGTCCTGCAAGCGGCGCAGCCGGCGTTTGCCGCGCCGTGCGGCTGGACGGCGAAACTGGAGGAAGAGGAGGGCGGCAAAGTGCTGATGGCGTCGGTCTGCGGCGGATCGAATGGCGGCGCCCAGCTGACGCTGGCCTGTTTCGGCAAGCCGACGCTGAGCTATGATTTGGGCGACAGCGGTCCGCAACTGGAACCCGGCATCGCTTCGTTCGCGTTCAAGGCCGGCGGCAAGGCGGTGACCAAGACGCTTCAACTCGAAGAAATGTACAACACCTTCACCGTGGAATTGAGCAGCACCGACCCGCTGTTGGCCCTGCTGCGCTCCAAGGGCGAGGTCACGGTCGCCTCGGGCAAATATGGCGAGAACAGCTTTCCGCTTGCCGGCTCATCCGCCGCCATCGGCAAGGTGCTGGCCCAGTGCAGCAAAGCCAAGGCTTCTTCCGACAATGACAACTGATGAACCCCTTACATTTCAATTTGAATCGCGCGAGACGTTGGTTGCGAAGATAGAGCGTGATCCCGCTAACCTCGATCCCTGGACAGGGCTTGTCCAACTGGAGGCCGAGGAAAGCAGCCTGGACACCGCGGTGTCGGTTCTCTTGCGGGCAATTGATGCTGTATCCGACAGGGAACAGCTTTGGCGGGCAGTTGGCTGACTGTCGAGTCGCCGCCTGCAGCTCAGGCCTGAAGCAGCGCCTGCTCTTCCGCGCTCAGATGGCGTGCCTTGCCTTTGGCAAGGTCGCCGAGTTGCAGAGATCCGATCGCGATCCGCACCAGGCGCAGCACCTCGATATCGTGGGCGGCGAGCAGCCGGCGGATATGGCGGTTGCGGCCCTCGTCGAGCACGATTTCCAGCCAGGCGGTGCTGGTGCCGCCGCGCAGCAACTCGATCGAGCGGGCCGCCAGCAATTCTCCGTCGACGGTCGCGCCGGCGCGCAACCGCGCCAGCATGGCCTCGTCGGGCAGCGCGCCGATCTGCACGTGATAGGTCTTGGCGACATGCGAGGCGGGATCGAGCAGGCGCTGCGCGAAGCGCGTGTCGTTGGTCATCAACAGCAGGCCTTCGCTGGCCTTGTCGAGGCGGCCGACGGGCGAGACGAAAGGCAGGTCGAGGCCTGCCAGGCAATCATAGACGGTGCCGCGGTCCTGCGGGTCGTCACGGGTGGTGACCAGCCCGCGCGGCTTGTTGAGCATCAGATAGACCTTGCGCTCGGCGGCGACGCGGCGGCCGTCGACCTCGATGCGATCGCGGCCTGGATCGACGCGAATCGAGCCGTTGCGCACGATCTTGCCTGCGACCCGCACGCGCCCCTCGGAAACCAGAAGCTCGGCCTGCTTGCGCGAGCACAGGCCAAGCTTCGACAGCGCGCGACAGAGGCTGACGCCGGGAGGCTGGGCCCCGGGGGCAGGGCGTTGCCGGGCAATGTTCGGTCGCGGCGACATGATGTTGCCTGTGGATTCTTGTATACGAGCATCCCACTATAGCCGGCCGCCGGCTATGTCCACGGAAGGGAACTGCATATCGTTTGCGTCGTGCGCAGCGGCTGCGAGGACTTGCATGAAAACAGCCATTCGCCTTTGCCTGCTGCTCGCCTTGTTGCCGACATCGCCGGCGCATGCCGGCTGGCAGGCAGTCGAAAAGGTCGAGACCTATGCCATCTCAGGGCAATCCGGCCCGGAGCTCTATGCCTCGATCGGCGGGCGCGGACCGCTGCTCGGCGAACGCCGCGTCATCGCGCATACCAATTTCAAGCTGACCTGGGTGAGGGACTACCAGCCGCAAGGCGACGCCTGCGTGCTGGTGTCGGCGCGACCGAAGCTGATCATTACCTACACCTTGCCGAAGCCGGCCGCGCGGCTGCCGGGCGCAATCCAGAAGAACTGGGAGGTTTTCGCAGCCGGCCTCGCCGCCCACGAGAAGGTGCACGGCGCCAGCATCGTCGACATGGTGCACAAGATCGAGGCGGCCACCATTGGCCTGACCGTCGCCGATGACCGTGGCTGCAGCAAGATCAGGATCGAAGTGACGAGACGGCTCGCCGGAACCTCCCAGGCACAACGGCAGGCGAGCCGCGATTTCGACCGGGTCGAATTCGGCCCAGGCGGCAAGCTGCGGCAGCTTGTGTTCACGCTGATGACCGGCGGATGACGCTGCAGGGCTGCGGGGGCGGCGCAGGGCACCACCTTTGCGGCCCTCACGCCTGCTCGGTCGGATAGAGCGTCAGGATGTTGACGTTGACCCGTGGCGGCTGGCTCACCGCATACAGGATGGCGGCGGCGATGTCCTCGCTTTCCAGCTGCTCCATGTCGCCCAGCCTTTGCTCGACCGCCTGGCGCACATCGGCACGCATATTCTGGGTGAACTCGGTCTTGACGGCGCCAGGCTCGATGCAGGTGACGCGGATGCCATCCTTGCCGATCTCGCGGCGCAGCGATTCCGCCATCGCGCTCACCGCGTGCTTGGTGCCGGAATAAACCACCGAAGGGTGGATATAACGGCCGGTGCCCGACGAGACCACGACGATGTGGCCGGCGCCTTGCCGCTGCATCGACGGCAGTGCCGCATGGATCGGATAAAGCAGGCCCAGGATGTTGACGTCGACCATCCGGCGGTATTCTTCCGGCGTCGTGTTGCGGAACGGCGCCGCGACGCCAACGCCGGCAATGGCGAGCAGCATGTCGAGCCGGCCGTATTCACGCGCGACCCGTTCGACCATGGCCGAGGCCTGCGCCTCGTCGGTGACGTCGACCGTCATCGGCAGTGCCGCGCTGCCGGTTTCACGGATCCGCCTCGCCAGATCGTCCAGCCGCTCGGCGCGCCGCGCGGCAATCACCAGCGTGGCGCCCTCGGCCGCCAGCGCCAGGGCGGTGGCCTCGCCAATGCCGGAAGAGGCGCCCGTCACCAAGGCGATCTTGCCGCTCAGTTTTCCTGTCTGCATCTTTTTCTCCTGACGCTTTGGACCCGCCGTGAAGCTAGGGCGCCGGCTTTCTGGAACAATGCTGATCGAAAAACCGAATCCACCGTTAGGGTTTTGGCCCCAGCAAGCCCACGTCTGCGCACGAACGGGCCTTGACGCGACCGGAGGTGTTGCGTCTTGATATGGGGGCTGCGGGGCTTCGCATGAAAACAGCTGATCGACTACGTCTGCGGGTGGCTTGTTTGCATGCGACGCTTGCATGCACCTCCGCGATCCTCTCGCGACCGACAGGTCTGAGCGCCAGATGAAGGTCCTCGTCGTCCATTGCCATCCCTGCGCCGACAGCTTCAACGGCGCCGTGCGCGACACAGTGCTGGAGACGCTTGCCGAAAGCGGCCACCAGGTCCACCTGCTCGACCTTTATGCGGCCGGCTTCGATCCGGTCATGCGCACGCAGGAATGGCGCGGTTACCACGACAAGGCGGCGAACCTGCAACCGGTGCACGAACATGCGCAGGAGCTGCTCTGGGCGGAGGCGGTCGTCTTCATCTATCCGACCTGGTGGTATGGCCTTCCGGCGATGCTGAAAGGCTGGCTGGAGCGTGTGCTGGTGCCGGGCTTCGCTTTCGAGATGCCGACGGCACGACGCGGCCCGCGGCCCAAATTGCGGCACATACGCCGGGTGATGGCAATGACCACATGTGGCGCCACGCCGCTGATGTCGTGGATCATGGGACAGCCCGGCCGGCGGACCCTGCTGCGCGGCTTCCGCTCCGTCTGCCATCCGCTATGCCGGACCAAATTCCTGGCGCTCTACCGGATGGACAGCGTCTCGGCCGCCGGACGCCAGGCGCATTTGCAGCGGGTCAGAAAAGCGGTTGCCGGCCTTGGCCGCGCTGATGCGGTCGCCGCCACGGTGCCTGGCTGATCAGCCGGGTGGGCCGTCGCCGGCGCGGGCAATCGCTTTGGACGGGCGATTGCGCCAGGTTGGTGTTGGAGACGGCCAATTATCGAAGTAGGCGCCGCCCCTCTGGCCCTGCCGGGCGTTTCTCCCCGTAAACGGCAGGGCAATCGAATATGGACTTGACGGACCCACCTACCGAACGCTGCAACGCCTGAAACGAAAAACCCGCCTCGGAGGCGGATCGTTGGGAGCCAATTAGCACCATGCCCAAATTAATAGCATAGCTGCCGGCACAAAGCAAGAACAAAATACGCCGTGGCGATAGAAAATCCGAATTCCTGCTCGTCCGAGGTCGCTGCTCAGAACGATTGCAAACTCGTATTCCTTCGCCCCACTTGGCATCTCCCGCAGGGGCAGGGCAAATCGCATATGGATTCTTACGAAGAAGGGACCCCTACCCCTAACCCCTCCCCACAAGGGGGAGGGAACGCTGCCGCGTGCCTTTACTTCCCCTTGGCGCCGAAAAGCAGGCAATTTGCCGAGGTCGGCGCCGACGGAGGTCTCCCTCCCCCTTGTGGGGAGGGGTTAGGGGTAGGGTTCTTCGTAGAGCGAAAGCGTAGAGCGAAAGCCTCCGCTTTCGATCTGCGATAGCCCTGCCATAAACGGGGAGATAGACCCGGCCGCAACGCTGGCGCTATGCTTGCAACGTTGGCGCTTTGCGAAATTGTCAGCGTCCCTCGCTCCGTCTACAACGACGCCAGCAAGCAGGCATGGGGCGGCGCAAACCCGTGAAGTAAGGGGCTGATTCAACTTTAGGTCTAAAGCGATTGCTCGCCATGGCCTTTGCAGGGTGGCTGCTCGCCGAACCAAAACAGATCGGACAGATGAAGGCCGCGCAATGACCGTCACCATCTACCACAACCCCGATTGCGGCACCTCGCGCAACACGCTGGCCATGATCAGGCAGTCCGGCGAGGAGCCTGAGGTGGTCGAATATCTAAAAAATCCGCCGTCGCGCGAAAAGCTCGTCGAGCTGATCGCAGCGATGGGCATGACGCCGCGCCAATTGCTGCGCGAAAAGGGCACGCCCTATGCCGAACTTGGCCTGGGCGACCCGAAGTGGAGCGACGACGAGATCCTCGATTTCATGCTGGCGCATCCGATCCTGATCAACCGGCCGATCGTGGTGACGCCGCTCGGCACCATGCTCGCCCGACCATCCGAAGCGGTGCTCGATATCCTGCCCAATCCGGATATCGGCCCGTTCACCAAGGAGGACGGCGAGATGGTCATCGACGCCAGCGGCAAGCGCGTCGGCTAGATATCGTCTTATTTCGATCTTTGTCGAAATTCTCTTGACGTGCAGCGATTCTGGAAATAGCTTATTTCCATGAAACTCGAAAAAGCAGCCTCGCAACTCGAAGCCCTCGGCAGCCCGACGCGGTTGCAGCTCTATCGGACGCTGGTGCGGGCGGGCGATGAGGGGCTGCCGGTCGGGCGTATCCAGGACAGATTGGGCATCGCTGCCTCGACGCTCTCGCATCACCTCAAGCGGCTGGTCGACACCGGCCTGGTGACACAGGAGCGCCAGGCGACGACGCTGATCTGCCGGGCCAACTATCCCGCCATGAACGGGCTCATCGGATACCTCGCGGACGAATGCTGCGCCGACGCCACCTGTGCGCCAGCATCGGTGGAAGCGGCCGCCAAAACAGCGGCGTGATTTTTTGGCAGTATAATTCGAAATTACCGGAAGGATGGAAGAGATGGAGATGATCGAAAAACTCCCCGTTGCAGTGATTGGCGCCGGGCCAGTCGGCCTGGCGGCAGCGGTCCACCTCATCGCGCAAGGCATTCCTGTCAAAGTCTACGAAGCCGGCAATGCGGTTGCATCCAACCTCAGGGATTGGGGACATGTCCGTGTGTTCACGCCCTGGCGCTATTGCGTCGATCAGGCGGCCAGAAACCTGCTCGAGGCGCATGGCTGGCGGATGCCGGAACCCGAGGCATTCCCGACCGCGGATGATCTCGTCACGGATTATCTCGAGCCGCTTGCAAAGCTTCCGCAATTGTCGCCGTCGATCGAAACCGGCGCCCGGGTTGTCGGCATCTCGCGCTGGGGCGCCGACAAGGTGCTGAGCAAGGGACGCGAGAACCGGCCGTTCATGCTGGCGGTCGAGACTGCCGATGGTACAAGACGCGACAGCGCACGTGCCGTCATCGATGCTTCGGGAACCTGGCAGATGCCGAACCCGCTCGGCGCCGGCGGAATTCCTGCAGAAGGCGAGGCCGAATTTGCCGACCGCATCGCCTACGGCATCCCCGATATTCTCGGCCGCGACCGCAGCCTTTATGCGGGGAAGACGACGCTGGTCGCCGGCTCCGGCCATTCGGCCGCCAATGCGGTGCTGGATCTCGCCAGCCTGGCAAATGTGGAGGCCGGCACCGCTTTCATCTGGACGACGCGCGGCACCGACCTGGTGCGCATCTACGGTGGCGGTGATGCCGACCAATTGCCGGCACGCGGCGAACTCGGCGCCGAAGTGCGCGAACTCGCCGAGAGCGGCGGCGTCAGGCTGGTGACGGGCTTTGCGGCTGTTTCGATCCGCGATGCCAACGGCCGGCTGGTCGTCGAAGGCCAGACCAGGGACGGTTTGCAGGCGCTTGGCCCGGTCGACCGCATCATCGCCGCGACCGGGCAACGCCCGGATCTGTCGCTGACCCGTGAGCTTCGGCTCGAGCTCGATCCATGGCTGGAAAGCGTCAAGGCACTGGGACCGTTGATCGATCCCAACGAGCACTCCTGCGGCGACGTGCCGCCGCACGGCCACCGTGAGCTCAGCCATCCAGAGCAAGGGTTCTACACAGTCGGCATCAAGAGCTATGGCCGCGCACCGACCTTCCTGCTGCTGACCGGGTATGAGCAGGTCCGCTCGGTCGCGGCGGCGATCGCCGGCGACATGGTGGCGGCCGACAATGTCCAGCTCGTGCTGCCCGAGACCGGCGTCTGCACCGTGCCGCGGATCGGCGTGGCCGACAAGGGGTGCTGCGGCGGTCCGGCGCCGGCGGCTTCGAGCGCCTGCTGTGTCGCCGATGCCGAAGCAAAGGCGATCGGCAAAGGCGGCTGTGGCTGCAGCGTCGCGGCATGAGTCTTTCGCCGCCTTCGCCGGCCATCGTGCGCAGCCGCGGCGCGATCATCACCGCGCTTGGCCTGACGCAGATCATGGCGTGGGGTTCTTCCTACTATCTTCCCGCGGTCATCGCGCCGGCAGTCTCCTCCGATACCGGCTGGCCGCTGGCATGGGTTGTCGGCGGCCTGTCTCTCGGCTTGCTCACGGCAGGATTGATCTCTCCGCGCGTCGGGTCGTCGATCGAGCGGCATGGCGGCCGCAACGTTCTGGCGTTCAGCGCCGGATGCATCGGGCTCGGCCAGATCGGGCTGGCTCTTGCCCCTAATCTTGCGGCCTATATCGCGGCCTGGCTGGTCATCGGCCTGGGCATGGGGGCGGGGCTCTACGATGCCGCTTTCGCAACGTTTGGCCGCCACTACGGCCACGGCGCGCGCTCCGCCATCACCATGCTGACGCTGTTCGGCGGCCTTGCGAGCACCATCTGCTGGCCGATCTCAGCCTTGCTGCTGGGGGAGGTCGGCTGGCGCGGCACCTGCCTGGTTTACGCCGCCTTTCAGCTGGCAATTGCGCTGCCGCTCTATCTGGTGATCCTGCCCCGGGAGCCGCCGCAACCGGCAGTCAAACCGGGAGTGAAGAAGGCGGCACCCATTCTCGACAACCAAGCCGATCCGTCGATCATGATCGTTCTGGCCGCGACCCTGACACTCGCAGCGGTGATCTCGTCGACACTATCGGTGCATCTGCTCACAATCCTGCAAGGCAGCGGCATGGCGCTTGCCGTAGCCGTCGGGCTCGGCGTGCTGGTTGGTCCATCACAGGTGGCGGCGCGCGCGATCGAGATGATGATCGCGCGCTACCACCATCCGATTTTCACCAAGTTTGCCTCGGTTACGTTTGTGGCGATCGGCGTTTCGACGCTCTGGGCCGGCATGCCAATCATCCCGCTGGCGCTGGGCTTCTACGGCGCAGGCATCGGCCTCGAATCCATCGCGCGGGGGGCGTTGCCGCTCGCGCTGTTCGGCTCGAACGGCTACGCGAGACTGATGGGCCGCCTCGCCATGCCGAGCCTGATCGCCCAGGCGGCGGCACCCTCGGCCGGAGCATTGCTGCTGGAGCGCTTCGGCCCGCACGGGACGTTGGCCGCGCTTTCCGGCCTGGCGCTGGCCAACGTCATCCTCGCATGCGGCTTGGGCTGGCGGATGCTCCGCCGGCGGCAATCGCAGGTTCAAACCCGATAGGATTTCGACCTGCGTTCGGCGCCTTCAACTGGAGAGCGGGAGATCTTCCAAGGGATCGACAAGGAAAGACGCGGCGATCAGATCGTCCGCATCGAGGCGCAGTGAGCCTTTGGCGCCGCCCATGATGGCGGCAACCTTTTGAAACGTCTTGATCTCATGCTCGGTAATCTGGGCACTTTGCATTCTGGATTTGAGGTCAGCGACGCGCAGCCCCAAACTGTGGGACATTCCGATTTTACGGTTCGACATGGTAAGATGCTCCTCCCCGGCCCATGTTTGTTTTGCCACCCGCCCTATTCGTATTTCCTCCGCCTGCCTAAATATGAGGCATCGCGATACAGCGCCCGAACGCCCGATGCAAGGGAAGGTTCCGGCGCGCAGAGGTCACGAAATAATAATACGAAGGAAGTACGGCCGATGGTCCGGCCGGAGGTAGGACTTAGGTACGACGCCCCGCCGGACAGAGGGCTCCGGTGGCTTATCGGCTGGCGAGGACCATGCGGTTGCCTTCGCTGTCGCGAAACTCCGCCACCGTGCGCCCCGGCTGCCACGGCGCCTCATGCGCTTCGGTGATGATCTCGACGCCGCCCGCTTTCATGGCCGCGATCATTGCCCCGACATTTTCATCGACCAGCACCAATACCGGCTCCGCGCCGGGTGCGTCGTCGGCGCGCCTGACAAAATGCAGGTTCGTCACGGCATGCGGAAATGCCAGCTCGATCCAGCGCCAGCCGCCATCGCCCATCTTCTGGTCAGCCATGACCTGGCAGGCGAGATGCCTGGTGTAGAACGCCTTGGCGCGGTCCTGCTCGAACACCGGAAGCTCGGCAAACTGGATATGCATGATCGTCTCTCCTGCTTGATGGCTGCCGCGCAGCCGCCCACGCGGGAAAGACGATGCGGGCAACCGAAAAGATTCGTCGGCAAGGAGAATCTTTTCAGCGCAGCCGGTCGTCCTTCGTTCATACCAACCAGTCAGGAGACGACGATGGACTACGCGCTCATTCGATACGGTGTGAACCAAGCCGACCTGGCAGATAACCGCGTGCTGGTCGAAAAAGTATTTGAAGCGCTGGGCGAGGCGGCACCGCCGACGATGTGCTATCTTGTGCTCGAGCTGGACGACGGCTCGTTCGTCCACATCGTCGGCCAGGACGGCGATTCGTCGGCGCTGACCGGGCTTGCCGCCTTCAAGGCATTTGCGGAAAACCACGCCCAGCGCCGTTCGACCCCGGCAATGCGATCGCCTGTCAAAGTCATCGGCAACTATCGTATGCTGGCGGATCAGAAAGCCGGGTAGCGCCCGCCATGCCGCTCGCGCAGAAATGGGACGCTACGCCGAAAATGAACAGGGCGACTTTGGAGGTGATGCTCGTCGGGTTGCGGCCAAGGCTGCATCGCTACTGCGCGCGTATGGCCGGCTCGGTGATCGACGGCGAGGACATCGTCCAGGAGGTCCTGATCAAGGCGCTGCAGGCGATCGACGGGGGTGCGATCGTCGAACGTCCCGAGCAATGGCTGTTTCGCATAGCCCACAATGCCGCGCAGGATCATCTGCGGCGGCGCAATCGGGAAAGGTCGCGCATGACCGAGGCCGACATGAGCGTGATCGAGGATCCCTCCGGCAGCGCCGACAGCCGGCTCGCCGCCCAGACCAGCCTGCGTTCCTTCATGCAGCTTTCGGTGCCGCAGCGCAGCGCTGTGATCCTGGTCGACGTGCTCGGCCTCAGCCTGCATGAGACCTGCGAAGTCACCGGCGCGACGCTCGCCGCCACCAAGGCCGCGCTGCATCGCGGGCGGGCGCAGCTCAAGTTGCTGGCGCTGCAGCCCGAACAGGCGCTTGCGCCGAGGCTCGACGCCGATGACGAGCGCCGGCTGCGGCGCTATGTTGACCTGTTCAACGCGCGCGACTTCGACGCGGTCAGGGCACTGATCGCCGAGGACGTGCGGCTCGACGTCGTCAACCGCGTCCGCCTGCGCGGCAAGGCCGAGGTGTCGACCTATTTCGGCAATTATGCCCGTATCAGCGACTGGACATTGTCGCTCGGCTTCGTCGACGGCAGGCCGGCGATCCTCATCCGCCACCCGCAAGCGGCCGACGGCGCGGTGCGCGGCTTCATTCTGGTCGAGTGGCGGAACGATCAGGTCATCCAGATCCGCGACTTCCGCTATGCGCCCTGGTGCCTGGTCGACGCGGAGATCAGGGCCGTGGAGGGGTGAGGAGAGCGCTGGAAATGGTGCGAAATGGCGATCAGGCAGCCTCTTCCTGTTTGACCCAAACGCAATTGCCACATGGCAGCACGTTCTTGGAGCGGTTCCGGTTCTCTTGGAACCGGTAACTCGCTCTAACTATCTGTTTTGCCGCATTTATGCGGACGCCAAATGACTCCATTTGGCGGCAGAATCCTCTAGCCGATACGCACGCGGCGCGTCACCTGGCCATTGCTTTCCCAGTATGTGTGTTTCTTGGCTATCAAGGGATCGTCCATCGCCGGTTGAATTTGTCCCGTGGTGCTGACCGCGCGCGAGGTCACCGTGTGTTCTCCAGGAGAGGGATTTGGCCAAGCCAGGGACCATATTTTCCAGGCGTGTTCGGCCTCCTCACTGTGGTCAATGGTCGCTGGTGTCCAAGGCCCTTGATCGATTTGCACTTCGACCCGGTCGATCGGCGCCCCCCAGGCTGCCCCAACGATGCGGTAATCTGAATCTTTCCGGGTAACCTTCGCAGGCGCGGACTTTATCAGCGCTCGGCCGACTGACGTCTCGGCCCATACGGTCTCGCCGTTGTGGTCTTCCTCCCGGATGGTGACATAGTCACGGGCCATCAGAAGGCTCATGAACCGCGTATCGCGAACCTCGATGCGCTTTAGCCACTTGACGTTGGCGATCCCGTACCAGCCTGGAGCAATGAGCCGTACCGGGAAGCCATTGGGCGCCGGCAAGGCGGCCCCGTTCATTTCATAGCAGAGGAGATTGTCGGGGTTCATCGCGTCGGCGAGCGACATGCTGCGAGCGAAGTTCTGCTGCATCTTGACGTCGCGTATCGGGATCTCGCCCGTGTCGGTACCGAAAAAGACGACCTCGATGCCCTTCTCCAGAACGCCGGCTTCCTCAAGGATCGGGGCGAGCGGCGTCCCTGCCCAGCGAGCATTGCCGATGCCGCCGGTGAAAAAGGGAAACCCGTGGTTGCCCGAGCATTCCACCGTGAAAACGACCTCCTGCCGCGGTCGCGCCCTGATGTCGGCGAGCGTTAACTCGAGGGGCTTCTTGACCAGGCCTCCGATCTCCATCGACCATGTCTTCTCGTCGATCGTTGGTCGGTTGAAATGCGAGATGCTGAAGAACTTGTCGTTTGGCGTTATCCAGCTATCCAAGTCCTCCCAGACAAGCTGCTTCTGGATACCCACCGGATCGGGATTTTCGGTCGGCTGATCCAGCCATCGAATAACTTCCTCGTTCGGCCGTGTTGGAAAAGCGTAAGCCCGGCGCGAGGTATAGAGAGCAGCAATTGCGGCAAGAGCCGCGCTTCCTTGAACAAGAAGTTCTCTGCGCTGAAAATCAGGCATGTTGTTTACCTCCCAGTTGATCCGGAACGGGCTGCAACGTGCCTTAGGCCGTAGCCTGATCACGGATAGGCGACACAATGTGAGGTCTGCCCACCCGGAAGTATCCGGGTAGGTCAGATAATCACCGACGCAAGTCAAGCATGTGAAGCGTTGCACGAAACGCCAGCTCGCGTTTCGCACGCTAAGAGTGCGCCTTTGAGAAGGAACTGTCCACAACTTGGACGGGACATGATGATGATTGCAGCATTCCATACCGATTTCCGGTCCCGCCAAAATCGTTGCTGCTCGGATCGCTGCCGAACGCCCGCTTCTGGGTCATTTCCGGACTTTCGCAGGTTTCTCGTCGAACCGGTGTTTCCTGCCGGCCCATGGGTTGGCCGTGCGGCCGGCACCGCCCTGGTCGCTTGGGGCGGCGCAACGCTTTTGGTCTGACGACCAGGGCCGCCTCGAATGTCGCATTTGCAGGAGGAGGGCGGGCCCGGGCGGCACATCAGAACCGAGGTGGCCAGCAAGCAGGCCGCCCGGCTCGGGCGCGGCAGAATCAATCACACGTGAACCATTCGCCAACCGAGCGGGGACGCCCTAGTTGGTGGTGACTTGCGTCACCGCCACGCCGGTTATCCTGCCGTTCCCGGCTGTGTAGGTGAGCGTCTGCGTGACCGTGGTGTCCTTCTGGTCGGGAGACGAAGGAGGATAAGAGGCGGCGAAGCCGAAATGGCCGTAACGATCGGGCTTGGCGGCGCCAAATTTCGCGGCCACGTCGCTCAGCGGCGCTCCGACGCCGGGCGTATCGAGTTCAATTGCTGTCAGGCTGGCAGGCGCGCCGGCGCATCCTTCCGGCACCTTGCCTTCCGGGTTCGGCTGCAGGGCGACGGACAGGACACCGTGGTCGGAACCGCCCATCTCGCCGGATACGAACCAGAAGATCGACGGCGATCCGCCGGCGTCGGGGCCGGCATAGCAAAGCCAGTGGCGTGAATCTCCGGCGTCACCTTCATCGTGCATCGCTCCGCCGAAGGCTTTTTCGACATCGGCAAGCGTGGTTTCCTCAAGCTTTATCTCCAGCGGCCCGGCCTTGACCTGCTTGAACAGCGGGCTGGCCAGCGGCGAGTTGATATCGCCCAGGGATGGAATCGCCCGGTCCGGGTTGAGCGGCTTGGCCAGCGTCGTTGCATTGGTCACCAGTCCGGCAACGATGAGTGCGAAATATCCGGCGTTCTGTCCCATGCCGATCTCCTGTCGTTCGAAGTGAGGGCGGAAGGATTTGCGAGCGGGTGCTACCCTGTCTGGTTGATACCCAAACCGGTGCACGACGAACTGGTCCAAGATAAATTCACAACGGCGCAGCCTTCAACGTCATTCCGGCGACTTGGCAACCAAAGTGTAATCGAGGCTCACAGTTCCTTCTCGGCCAGCTCGCGAAACGCGTCGGGAACCGACCGCTGTAGCCAGAGCGCGACCGAGGCGTAGCCCACCGCCTCCCAGCCGAAGCGGTCGCGGATCTTGTCGACGGCGCGGTCCGCGGTCCAGCGCGCCGCGCCCTTGCTGGTGCCGGGGCGGCGGCGGTCGTCGTCGAGCCCGAGCGGCAGTTCCAGTTGCAGGCCGGCATGCTGCTCCAGATGCGAGACGGCGATCGCCAGCAGCGAGATTGTCTTTTCGTGCGGATGGTCGATGAGCACCTTGCGCACCAGCGCCTCGGCGATCTCGGCCAGCATGGCGGTTGCCGATATCGGCTGGTCGACCGTGATCGAGCGCGTCACCGAGCGCAAATCGGCAAAGCGGACGCGAACCGTCACTGTACGGCCGGGCCGGGATTTCGCCCGCAATCTTGTGGCGACCCTGTCGGCCAGATGCAGCAAAGCGGGCACGAAGACTTCCTCGTCGGCCGGTTTTCGGCCAAGCGCCGACTGCGCACCCGCCGAGCGCGCCCGGCGCTGCGTCTCGAGCTTGCGCGGATCGCGGTTCCACGCCAGCGCCTTGAGTTTCTCTCCCGCCGCCGGCCCGAGCAGGCGCTCAAGCGCCCCACCATTGGTCTTCGCCAGCTCGCCGATGGTGTTGACGCCGATGCCGGCCAGCCGCTGCCTGGTGACCGGGCCGACGCCCCACATCAGCTCGACCGACAGGTGGTGCAGGAACTCCAGCTCGTGGCGCGGATCGACCACCACCAGCCCGTCCGGTTTTGCGACCTGTGAGGCGATCTTGGCCAGATGCTTGGTGCGGGCTACGCCGACCGAGATCGGCAGGCCGAGCTCGGCCCGCACGCGGCGGCGGATCTTGCCGGCGATCTCGGCCGGCGAGCCGAACAAATGGGTGCAGCCGGCGACGTCGGCAAAGGCCTCGTCGATCGAAATCCGCTCGACCACCGGCGTGAAATCGCCGAGCACCTTGATTGCCGCATCGCCCAGCCGCTGATAGTCCTTGAAATGGCCGCCGACGAAGACGAGTTGCGGGCAGAGTTCCCGCGCCCGCCGTCCCGGCATACCGCCGCGCACGCCGAACGCCTTGGCTTCATAGGATGCGGCAAGCACCACCCCGCCGCCGACGGCAATCGGCTTGCCGCGCAAGGCCGGGTCGAGCAACTGTTCGACCGAGGCATAGAAGGCATCCAGATCCGCGTGGAGGATGTTGGCTTCCATCCGGCCCGTTCGCCCGCGGCGGTTCGAACGCCGCATTGTCTCGAGTTGTGGTGAGAACATAAAGAGAACATTGTGGGTGGATTGTCAAGCAGCGCGGAGGCTGCCGCAGATGACGAGCGCACGGCAAATGTTCAGCCGCGCAGCCGATCGCGGGCCTGCATCAGCGCGAATCCCAACAGGTTCTCGCCGCGCCACAGCAGCGGGTTCACCGCCCTCTCGTCATCCGCCGCAGGGCCGATACCCCACACCCGGTCGACAGGGCTCGCCTCGACCAGCACCCGGTCATGCGTCGACAACAGATATTCGCGCAGCGCCGCGTTCTGACGGAACTTCTGAAAGCTCCCTTCAGTGACGATGCGATATTTGTCTGCATCCCATTTGGTGCCATCGAAGCCGCTCACCTGGCGGCCAAGCTGCTTTGCCTGCTTGGGGCTCGCCGCCCTGAGGATTTGTGTTGCCGTCGGAACATCACCGAACAGTCGTGCCTTCTCGGCCATCATCCAGTGTTCGGCAGTCGGATAGCTCAGGCCATCGACGGTAAAAGGCGCATGCCACCACTGGCTGAAGCACGACGTGCTTATTCGGCCGTCCTTAGACGGCTGATGGCCCCAGAAGAACAGGAACTTCTGCCGGGGCTTTGCGCGAAAGGTTTTCTCAAGCCAGGTTCGGTCGTAAATCATGGGCGGATGGAGCAGGGCGAAAGGCCGGCTTGTCAATGCTCCATTCAGAGTGGGTAGCGAAGATGAGCGGTCGGCGCTGAATGCGATGAAATGCTGATCTACAGCGCCATCTTGTAGCCGAGATGACTGGCGGTGAAGCCGAGGCGCTCGTAAAAAGCGTGCGCCTCCCGTCGACCTTTGTCCGTGGTGAGCTGGACGAAGCTGCAATTGCGCGAACGGCATGTTTCAATCGCCCATTCGATCATCAGCTTGCCGACGCCGCGCGAGCGCCATTGCCGGGCGACGCGAACGCCTTCGATCTGGCCGCGCCAGGCGCCTTTTCTCGAAATGCCTGGAAGGAAGCTGAGCTGCAGCGTTCCGACCACTTGCCCGGCGTTGACCGCGACGGCCAGCAACTGGTTGGGATCGGTATCGATTGCGCTGAAGGCATCGAGATAGGATGGCGCAAGCGGCGTGGACGGGTCTTCCCGGTCTGCGCCGAGCACATCGTCGGCAAGCATTGCAACGATCGCCGGCAGGTCGGGCGCCTGCGCGCGACGGAATTCGATCTCGCTCATCGCGCGGAGACATACGGCGCGGTGTCGGCGATCGCAACATCCGTTTTGACTTGCAAGGGAGGCCCGCGCGCCTTCAGGTGGCCTCGAGCGCCCAGAGGCGGTGGCCGTAGCGGCGGAAGAAGCGGGCGAAGAGGCGCTGCTGCCTGGCGCGGGTGAGGTCGGCGGCGCGCCTTTCCTGTCGCCAGTGCGGCATGTTGCGGAACATCGACAGGAAGCGGGCGGCATCCTCGAGTGCCTCCTCGGCTGACTGCGCCGGGCGGATCGCCGCCAGGAACAGAGCGCGGCTCGGCTTCATCCGGTCAATCGCCGCCTTGCGCTGGCGATGACCCTGGCGTGCCTTGCGGATGCCGTCCTGGCGGATGGCCGCGAAAGCGGCAAGCATGGCCGGGCTGTCGCCGCTATAGCCGCAAGCATGGGCGAACTGGGCTGGGTCCATCGTCATTCCCTTGCTGCCGGCCGGCCGCGGTTCTGTTGCTCGCGCCGATTCCAGTCCGCACCACGTATAAGCATAACTCAAATAATTGAACAAGTGAAACTTTCACGTTGATGTAAGCGGAACCGACTCGACTCCGCTCCAAAATCCGATAATGTTGCGAACAAAGCAGGAACAATGATGGGGATGACCATGGCATTGGCAGGCAAGGAAGCGACGATCGCCGATGTTGTCTCGATTGCCGTCGAATGCATCGACTGCGGCCGCAACAGGTGGTGGAAGCCGGCCGAGCTCAAGCGGCATGGGGTGATGCCGGAGACACCGCTGGCCGCACTTTCGGGGCGCCTGATCTGCAAGGCCTGCCGGGCCGACGGCCTGCCGGGCGCCGCCGTCTCGATCCAGGCCGCCTTCATCGACGACCGGCAGCGGACCCGCGCCGAGGCGCGCCTGCTCAATGGTCGAGAGCTGCAGTCGAGGCGGGCTTGAGGGGGACGGGGACGGTGTTCTTCCTTCTCCCCTTGTGGGAGAAGGTGGCCGAGCGAAGCTCGGTCGCATGAGGGGTGTTGGACGGATCGCGGAGTTGAAGACGTAGGGATTTAGACTAGAATCATCCGAATATTTTTAAACGCCGCATTTCTTCCAACACCCCTCATCCGGCTCGACGCTGCGCGCCGATCCACCTTCTCCCCAAGGGGAGAAGGGCGCGCCGGCGCCTCCTCAATACCCCAGCAGTTCCTTGAGCGGGATGACGCGGAAGACGTTCTTGATGGCGTAGCGGTTGAAGGACAGCGTCTTGGGCGGGTTGTACTGTTCGACGATCAGCTCGGCGGCGGTGCGCTTGACCAGCTTCTTGATGAAGGCCTTGCCGTTTTGCTCGTTCTCCTCGGGCAGGGTCTCGATCACCACATGGTCGCCGGGCAACGCTTCGCGGCCGCCGCAATAGATCATCTCGCCGGGCTCGTAGCGCGGCACCATCGAATCGCTCAGCACGTGCAGCGCAAACACATTGCGCAGATGCCGGATCCCCGGCGGCCGCTGGACATAGCCGGCCGGCTGGCCGTTGAAGGTGAAGTCGCCATCGTCGCCGCCGACGGCGGTACCGAGAAGCTGGATGTCCATCGGCCCGGCGGGCAGGGGGCCGGGATCGGTGACGATCTCGGCATCGGCGACCGGTCCGGCATCTTCGAGGAAAACGACCTCGCCCTTGCCGAGCGCCACCGGGTCGACGCGCAGGAAAGCGGCGGTCTTCAAAAGGTTCTCGGTCTTGGGCAGGTTGCGCCCGGTCTCCCAATTGCCGACGGCAGCGACGTCGGTGTCGTTGTGCTCGGCAATGTGACGCATCACCAGGCCGCGCTGCTTGCGCGCCCGGCGGATCGCCGCTCCGACCTTGATCGACAGTGCAGTTTTCGCCATGGCTCCATCTGAGGCATAAGATTCGGTTTCGTCTATGCAAGAATCGCTTGCATTATGATTTGAGTTATGCTCTTATGTAGGCATGCACAAGTCGCTTCGCCAGCTTTCGGTCCTTGAATCCGCCGTTCAGCGCGCCGGCAGCGCTCGCCTGGAGGCGGTAGCGCAACCGATCGCCGGGGCCATGCATGTGCCAACCCTTTCCCCTTCGTCGCGGCTGTCCTCCTCCCCGGCCGGGACGATGCCCGAGGCTCGCGCCTCGGATCCGGCAGCGCAAGCGGCCGGAACGGCCGGAGCCGTTCCCCTCACGGCTCCGGCCACGAATTGCCTGCCGGCCGGCAATGCGGAAGCCGCGGTTTCCTGCATCCGCACCGAAGACGGCATGGTCATCGCCTTCGACAAGCGGACGGGCAAGGCAGTGTCCGGCGCGACAAGGCAGGGCGGCCGAGATGAAGCGCGATCGCAGCAGACCACGCGAAGGCTGACCGGCTTTCGAGCCTGAGGCCGGCAAAGCCGGCGCCGCACACAGCCATTTTTGCAGGGAATGAAAACATCATGGCCGCCCGCTATTCCGCCTCGGAACTGGAACAAATCGAGAACTGGCTGACGAGCGGACTGTCGGCCGCGAAGATCGCCACCCGGTTGACCGCGCTGCGCGGCCGCCCGGCCTCGCGTGCAGCCATCATCGGCATCGTCCACCGCACCGCCCGTTTGCGCACCATCGGCCTTGCCAGATCGAAGGGCTGGTGTGGCGGACGCTCTGGCGGCCGGCTCGGAAATTCGGCGCCTGAGCCATCCAGCACTGCTGATCAAGCGGAGTCGGCTCCGAAGGCCGAGCCACGCTGCCGCCCGGCAAGGCTGTCGGCCAGGCTGGCGCCGCCGGCCTGGCAGCCGGGTCCGGCTCGGATCACCGGGACCGATGGCGCACCGCTCGAAATGCCGGCGCCGCGCCCGATCGCCGCCGGCGGCCGCCAGCCGCATTTCGCCGCCATGCGCTTCATCGATTGCCTGTTCGAGCGCTGCCGCGCGCCGCTCGACACGACGCCGCAGGAGGATGGGGAAAACGACGCCCCCGGCAGCCGGCCAGGTTTGGACATGCTGTGCTGCGGAATGCGCACGAACCCATCGAAAAGCTACTGCGCCTATCACGCGGCGCGCTTCCTGCGCACGCTGCCGGCCGAAGCGATTTGAGCCCGCTGCAATGAGGCTGGAAGTTAGCCAGAGCCCGACGACCAAAACCCAGGAGGACCGAGCCGATGAGCACCAAAACCGCCCAAAAGGTCAAAGCCAGGCCACCGAGATTGCCGAAAGGCGAGGCCGAGCAGGTGCGCATCCGCAAGGAGATCGGCCATGATTTCGCACTGAAGGACGACCGGTTCGGCCGCAAGCGGCTGGCGAAGGGGACGCAGGAAGGAGCGCGCCTCTATGAGGTCTCCAATGACGGCCACACAGCGACCGGCGGCATCGTGCGGGTGCGCAACGTCGACCCGCTGAGCGGCCTCACCTCGCTGTCGCGCCAGCAGCGCGAGGCGGGCATGCGCTACCGCCAGGATTTCCGCAACTCGTCCGAGGCAACCGCCAAGCCGATGGCCTGGGCCGAGCGCGTCGACGGCGGCCGCACCGGCAGCGGCGTCGCCGAACACATCCTGTCCGCCGGCCGCGACCATGCCGAGGCCACCAGGGCGCTTGCCCACTGGGAGATCGCCGGCATCGTGCAAAAGGTCTGCTGTGCCGACGCAACGGTCAAGAGCCTGGCCGAACAGGCCGGCGAGCCGCGCGACGTGGTGGTGAAACTACTCAAGATCGGGCTCGACATATTGGCCGTGCATTACGGCATGATGCTGATGCGCAAGCCGAGGTGAGAAGCCCCGCCGATCCGGCCGGCACTACCGGCCGGATCGATCCGTCAACGACGGCAGACACGGATTCTTTCGATAATCCGGTGGTGATGACGCCAGTGCCTGATGACTTCGGTGTGGCAGCGCCGGTGGTACCGGTACCGGTAGCGCGGCGCGTAGTCCTCGTTATAGACATCATAGCGGTAACGGGGAACGTACTCATCGTCGTAATCGGAATACCGATGGTGGCGATAGTAATAGTCGTCGTCATAGCCGTTGCCGATGCCGATTGTGACGCTGCCGCCGGCATTCGCCGGGCCGATCACGGAAGCCGCCGATGCGATGGCGATCACCGAGGCAAGCAGGAGCTTCTTCATAGCTACCTCCTTCTTTAACGTCCCTCTAATAGAAAAACCCCCGAGGGGCAGCCTCGTTCCATAGATTGGCAAGATGTAACGAACGGACGAGCCCGAAGTTTAGCGCCTGCTGGCGCGAAAACGCCGCTGGCTGCGCCGGGGTCGGATCGTCGACGCAGCGTGGCCGCTCCTCTCATCAAACAGCGGCAATCGCGCGTCAGTCCCGTTTTTTGCCGACGTCTGCCTACAGAACATGGCCCAATTCCAGCAAAACGAACGCGGTCGCACCCAGCACAGCGAGGGCGTAGGCCGCATAAAGAACAAGCAGCATTACCTCAAAGTCCCGGACGAAGCTTGCGGCAATCCTGGTCTCCTTAGGCTCTGCTTTCTCGATGCGGTCGGTTTCCAGCTCCTCCGTTGCCACGACGAGGCAGACAATCCTGTCGTTGTCGGCCGCCTGCAATATCCGTTCCGTCAAATCGACTGCAATCACTGGATCATCGGCCAACTGATCCCGCGATAGCCGGCTTTCAGTGACGGTCTGGATTTCACGCTTTCTCACGCACGCATAATTGCGTCGACTAAATTAGGTTCCACTAAAATAGATAGATTGCCTCGACCCGATCACGACGTGGTGAGGCGTGAGCCCAGCTGGGCGGGGAACTCCGCCTGAGGCCCCCATTTGCCGACCGTCGAGGCGAATCTCGATCGGCGCATCCTCCGATCAAACGGCGCGGGCTTCTTTATAGGCTGCTACGGTGCGCCATTGCTGGTAGATCGCAATGCTAAAGCCGCCAAACCTTCATATCGCGAACGCAGCGCCGACGTCTTCGGTGCTGACCGGTTATGACGAAGATCGCATGCTTACTTATATCCGGCTGCTCGACGCTTCGGCGGAAGGAACGGACTGGCGCGAGGTCGCCCGCATCGTCCTGCATCTTGATCCGGAGCGGGAGCCGGAGAGGGCTTTCCGGGCGTGGGCGACACATCTGGCGCGAGCACGATGGATGACCAGGAAGCGGAACGAGTTGCGCCAATTGCATGATGAGTGGTGGGGATGAGCACCATCTAAGCGGAACTGCCGTCAGGTCTGGCCGTTGAGGGAGGAGGCCAATATGGAAAAGCGCCCAATGACTTCTTGGCCAGCCAATACTTTCGAGCTGTGCTGCCTTCTTGCAGTTCCGCTGTCGCTTATCCTTACCGTTTTACTGGCTGGTCTCATCCTTAGCTGACCCCGCATGGTTCCTTGCCGAGGGGCTGGGTCGTGATCCGATAAGATCCGGAACCGTTACTTTACAGCCGCCGCCATCACATCCGAAAACAGCGCCCGCTCCACCGCCGGTTCCAGCGTTTCGGCGAAGGGCGTCGCCAGGTGGTGGCGGTCGCGGAAGGCTAGTTTGCCGTCGATGAAGACGTGGCAGGTGGTCTGGTCGCAAAAGCGGTCGGTCATGTCGATGTAAGCAGCGTTCGGTGTCGAGCGCACGATATCGCGCTCGATGGTGGCGATGTCGTCGTTTGCCGCCATGATCCTCGGCGTGTCGCATGTCGCGGGCGTCTGGCCCCGCCACAGCGCCCGCGCCACGCACTTGTCGGCGTAGCTTGCATTGTAGGGAACGTCCCTGATGACCGCGACCTTGATGCCGGCCTGGCTGAAGGCCTGAAGCGTCCAGGTGAGGCCCGTCCGCCACTGCGCTTGCCAATCGGCGTGCCTCAACTCCTCGGGCGATTCCTTCATCACATTGCCGATCGAGAACTCCGAGATCACCACCAGTTGGGGGTGGAGCGCGATGATGTCCTTGACCGACTGCTCGCGCCATTGGTCGCATTCGGTGTAGTCGCGCTTCAGCCGCCAGTTCCAGGTCGTCACCCGCGAAGCCCGGCAGGAGGATTTGAGAAAGGTGACGACGCGAAAATTGTTCTTCTCGGCCGCCTTGATCAGCGGCGTCGACCAATGGTCGGCATGCGAGTCGCCGAACAGCACGACCGAGCGCTGGGCATCCTTGCGGCCGAACATGCAGGGTTTTGGCTTGACGGTCTCGAAATCGAGCACGCAGCCGCCATTGCTCGCGCGCACAGTGGAGAGCTGCGCGGCGCTGTCGGCGATGACGTGCTGTTCGGGGCTGAGATTGTGCTCGGCAAAGCGCGCATTGCCATAGGCCGCGACCACGCCGGCGCCGGTCAGCGCGACGGCGGGCACCAGCGCCCGCGCTGCTCCGGCCATCAGCCAGCCGTTGCGGCGGATCGGGTTCTCGATGAAATGATAGGTGAACATCGACAGAAACAGCGTCAGCGCCGCGCAGGCAAGGCGGTCCAGGATGGACAGGCTGGGAACCACCATCGCCGCATAGACGATGACCGGCCAGTGCCAGAGATAAAGCGAATAGGACAGCCGGCCCAACCATTGCATGGGCGGCAGCGCCAGCGGGGCGCTCGGCAGATTGCGGCCGCCGCTGCCGCTGAGCAGCAGCAGCACGGTGCCGACAACAGGCGCCAGCGCATTCACCCCGGGAAATGGCGAGTCTTCGTCCAGCATCAGATAGGCCCAGGCGATCAGCGCCAGACCGAGGCATGCCTGGAGCGTGGCCAGCAGCGGCCGGTCGCGCCAGATCTTTGCCGGCGCCATGGTCGCGAGGCCGCCGGCGGCGAATTCCCAGGCCCTGAGCGGCGAGAAATAGAAGGCCCAGGGCTGCGACACTTCCGTCAGCCAGGCGCAGGCGGCGAAGGAGGCCGCGCCGGCGACGCCGATGACGATTATAGCGGCGCGCTTGCCGGGACGCAGCCAGGCGGCGGCAAGAAGCAGCGCCGGCCATGCCAAATAGAACTGTTCCTCGACCGAGAGCGACCAGAAGTGGATGAACGGGTTGTTGGTGGCGTCGGCGGCGAAATAGTCGAACGACCAGCGGATCAGCCAAAGGTTGATCATGTAGGCGGAGGCGAACATGGCGCCCTTCGAATAAAGCGCCTGTTCCTCGGGCGACAGGATGAAGTAACCCGCGAACAGCGTGGCGAGGATGACGAACAGTGCCGCCGGCAACAGGCGCCGGGCGCGCCGGGCGTAGAAGCGCCAGAGGTTCAGCCGCCCGGTCTCGGTAATTTCCGTAACCAGGTGGCGGGTGATCAGATAGCCGGAGATGACGAAGAAGATGTCGACGCCGGCAAAGCCGCCGGGCAGGCCGGACAGACCAAAATGGAAGGCGATGACACCCGCCACCGCCAGCGCGCGCAGCCCTTCGATGTCAGGCCGAAATGATGCCGACACAATCACCTCATGCAAGGAATGCCCACCTCGCAGAGGCTCGACCCGATGCGACGATATTGCAATGCAACAAATCTAACGCAGTGCAACATAGGGGGAGGGCGCGGCTCCTCCAGTTCCTCGCGTGGGCGGTTCACTCACACGAGCGATTCGAGAGCCACTGATATGGAAGCGAAGCGAAGGGTGCCGAGGCGATCACGCCTTTTTCAAAAACTCGGTCTTCAGCACCAGGCCCTTCACCTGCCTGGTGCTGCATTCGATCTCGCCGGGATTGCCGGTGAGGCGAATATTCTTCACCAACGTGCCGCGCTTGATCGTCTCCGACGTGCCTTTGACCTTGAGATCCTTGATCAGGGTCACGGAATCGCCCTCGTGCAGCGCCGTGCCATTGCTGTCTCTTATGATCGCGTCGGTCATGGCAGGTCTTTCGTGGGACTCCGGTGGGAGGTGGTCGGGCCAGTCCCCGGCCTATCCCACGCTCGGCGACAAGGTCAAGCGTCAAGCGGGGTCAAGCGTCAAGCGGGCCGTCCGCCAATACTATGCGGGAACGGCCGACCGGAAAACCCAGGTTGCAAGCAGACGGTGCCCCTGGACCATAATGTCATTGCCGCTCCGGCCGGCGTCGCGATTTCAAATGGCTAGGCACCCGCCGGTATGAGTGCGGACTGGAAGGTCGCGAAAGGGCCGCCCGCCCTTTCGCTTGGCCCCATTTCGCTTGGCAAGAAGCCGACGGTTACTTGTTGAGCTGCTTGGCCATCTTGCAGAAGTCGGCATGCATCTTGGCAATGCCTGCGTCGCTGCATTCCTTCAACATCATGGCCCGGTCGCTCGTGGACATGGCCATCCATGCCGCCTTGAATTCGGCTTCCGACTTCATGGTCTTCATGCCGGCGTCGGTGAAGAAGGGCGTCATTTTCTGCGGATCGTCGAGCGCCGAAGTGCCAGTGGCACCGGCGGCAAGCGCTGCGCCGGTCATCATCGAAAGGGCCATCGCGCCCATGCAAAGCGTCTTGAAGTTCATGATCATTCCTCCTGAGCTGCTGCTTTGAGGTTGTCCATCAGCGATCTACGAAGGAACGGTGTTTTGACCCAAAAGTTCCACGTTCTGGCGCAGACATGGAACAGGATTGCCCGTGACGTCATTAATGCAAAAAATTCTACCATGACTGAATTTGCCGCGCTGCCGACCAGGGCAATCGGCGTCCAGCTGGGTGAGACGCTGCGAAGTTGCAGGCCGGCTCAATATGCCCGATCATGGCGACGGCGGAGCGGAGGTATCAAGTGGCGGCAAATCGTCGAAACGACGCGCACCTGTCGGAGCCCCGGCGGGCGGGCATCGTTTCCGCGGCCAGGGCGCTTCCGCGCACATCGTTGCCCAGCGTAGCGTCGGTCGTGACGGCCGTCGCGGCGCTCTATTTCGGGCGCGAGGTCTTTCTGCCGATCGCAATCGCGCTGCTGCTTACCTTTGCGCTCGTGCCCATGGTGTCGGCACTCAAGCGAGCCGGCATTCCGCGTCTTCCGGCCGTGATCGCCAGTGTGCTCGGCGCATTCACCGTGCTGGCGCTGTTCTCCTTCATCGTCGCCACGCAGGTCAGTGAACTGGCGCAGAACATTCCGCTCTACCAGGCGAATATCCTGACCAAGGTCCGGTCGCTCAAGGAAACCGGCGTCGGCGGCGGCATCGTTTCCAGATTGAGCCGGGTGATCGAACGCGTCGGCCAGGAACTCGACAGACCCGAGCCCGTACAACCCGCCGCCGATCAGCCTCCGCGGGAACCGATCCCGGTCGAAATCGTCGCGCGCGAACGACCGCTCGAGGTCCTCCAGAATCTGATCGGCCCGCTGCTGAGCCCGCTGGCATCGGCCGGACTGATCGTCGTGGTCGTCATATTCATGCTGCTCGAGCGGGAGGACCTGCGCGATCGCTTCATACGCCTCGTCGGCTATGGCGATCTGCATCGAACCACCGAGGCGCTGCAGGATGCCGGCAAGCGCGTCGGCCGCTATCTGCTCATGCAACTGGTCGTGAACATCGTCTATGCCGTCCCGATTGCAATTGGACTTTGGCTGCTGGGCATACCCAATCCATTGCTGTGGGGTTTGCTGGCGCTGGCGCTGCGCTTCGTTCCCTATATCGGCCCGGTCATCGCGACGCTGTTGCCTCTGTTCCTGGCGCTTGCCGTGGCGCCCGGCTGGTCGCTCGTGCTCTGGACCGCAGGGCTTTTCGTCGTGGTCGAACTGATCACCGGCAACGTGATCGAACCCTGGCTCTACGGCTCGCGCACCGGGCTGTCGCCATTGGCCATCATCGTTGCGGCGATATTCTGGACCTGGCTCTGGGGGCCACTGGGCCTGGTTCTGTCGACGCCGCTCACGGTCTGCCTCGTCGTGCTCGGCCGCCATGTGCCGCAGTTCGAATTCCTCGACGTTCTGTTCGGCAACGAACCCGTGCTCGAACCGCACGCCCGGCTTTACCAGCGGCTGTTGGCCGGCGATCCCGAGGAAGCGACGGACCATGCCGAGGAGATGCTGGACGAAGAATATCTGGTCGAGTTCTACGACAAGGTCGCGATTCCCGCACTTCTGCTCGGCGAGCAGGACCGGGTGCGTGGTGTGCTGAGCGACGAGCAAAGACAGCAGGTCGCGGGCAGCGCGCTGACGATGGTGGCGAACCTCGACGACAGCGCGCAGGAGGAGGCGGAAGCGGACGACACGGCCGCGGCCGAGGACAACGGCTCACGCGAGGACAAGCACGTTCAGGGGGAGGTTCAGGGCGAGGAGTACACCGAACTGCCGGATGGCACGGGCATGTCGGTGCTGTGCGCCGGCGGGCGCGGCGAACTCGACGACGCGGCGGCCGCCATGCTGGCCCAGGTGCTCGAGGTCCAGGGCGCTACGGTGTTGAGAGCGAGCTTCGCCGAGATGGAACCGGGGAGCATTCGCCGCCTTGAGTTCGACGCCGTCGATAGTGTCGTCATCGGATTTTTGAACCGGGATTCCGTCAAGCACGGGCGGTTCCTGGTCCGTCGGCTGAAACGCACCAAACCAAGGTTGCGAGTGGGCATCGTGTTGTGGTCGGAAGCCGACAGCGACAACCAGGAGGCAGATGCCAGATTGGCCAACGAGATCAACGCCGATTTCGTCGCACATGGCATGGTAGACGCGGTGCTCGGTGCGTTGTCCAGCGCTCCGCCGGTGGCGCTGAAGACCACCGCCAAACGCCGCATGCGCCGCCTGACGCCGGCGCGCAAGAAAGAGCCGCTCCCCGCGGCAAAATGAGTGCGGCGAAGACTGCGGCAGGTCGGGTTATTACCGCTTTCGCGAAAGTGGTAATAACGAAACGGATCAGGTTATCTTCGCAAGGTCGCCCTGAACCATCCGCCACTGCAAACGGCGCCAACCTTCATACAGTCCAGAAATAGCGCACCGTATGGAAGAAGACCGGGGCGGCGAAGACCAGGCTGTCGGCACGGTCCATCATGCCGCCATGGCCTTCGATCAGATGGCCCCAGTCCTTTACGCCCTGATCGCGCTTGATGGCGGAGGCGACCAGCCCGCCAAGGAAGCCCATCAGGCAGGCGATGAAGGCGACGCCGGCTGCCTGCAGCGGCGAGAACGGCGTCAGGAACGACAGCAGCGCGCCGAGCAGGCTCGACGCCGCCAGCCCGCCGACCAGCCCCTCCCAGGTCTTCGACGGCGAGACCGTCGGCGCCAGGAGATGCCGGCCGAACAGCTTGCCGAAAATATATTGCAGCACGTCGCTGCCTTGCACGGTGATGATCAGGAAAGCGATCAGCAACAGGTTGCGGCCTTCGAAGCCTGGCACCTCGAGCGTCAGCAGCGCCGGCACGTGGCTGACGCAGTAGACCGAAATCATCACCGCCCATTGCTGCGCCGAGACGCGCTCGAGAAAGCGTTCGGTGTCGCCGTGCAGCGCGGTGATCGCCGGCATCAGCAGGAAGCAGTAGACCGGGATAAAGATGGTGAACAGGCCATACCAGGCGGTCCACACCAGCCAGTACTGGAACGGGACGACGATGCCGAACATGCCGAGCAGCACCCAGTGGTCGCTGCGGCGGCTGTGCGTCAGCGTCACGAATTCGCGCAGCGCGGCGAACGAAATCAGCGCGAACAGGATGGTCATGCCGGGGCGGCCGAAGAAGAAGGCGACGGTGATCGCCACCACCATCACCCACCAGGCATTGATGCGCTGGGTGAGGTTGACCAGCGTCGGCGACAACGGCTTTGGCGCGCGCCATGACAAGACGCCGGCGACGACGCTGGCACTGATCAGCACCGCCAGCAGGCCGACAATCAGAATGAGGGTTTCGTGCATCATCGGCAGCATTTTGCCTTGGTCCTCAATCGTCTCGCTGCGGCCGGGGGTTGAGCGCCAGCAGCGTTTCGCGGGCGCGGTCGAGAAAGGCGCGGCGTTCCTCACCCGGTTGAATGGCGATCGGGGCGCCGAAGACGACGCGGCAAAGCAGCGGCACCGGCACGAATTGGCCCTTGGGCAGCACCCGCGACATGTTCTCGATCCAGCACGGGATGAGCTCGACATCGGGCCGCGCCATCGACAGATTGTAGAGGCCAGAGCGGAACGGCAGCAGCGGTTCGTCGGTCATGTTGCGCGTGCCTTCGGGAAACAGGATCAGCGAGTGGCCCTGGTCGAGCACCGACAGCATGATCGAGATCGGGTGCTGCGTTTCATCCGTCCACTGCCGGTGGATCAGCACGGAAGACAGCATGTCCTCGGCAATGAAACGGCGCAGCCGCGACTTGCTCCAATAATCGGCGGCCGCCACCGCATGGGTACGGGCGCGTTCCTTCTCGCTGAGGCAGGCCGACAGCAGGATGAAATCGCCGTGGCTGGCATGGTTGGCGAAGTAGATACGCTGCCGGTCCGACGGCTGGCTGCCGTTCCAGATCGGCCGCACGCCGGTGACCACCCAGGCCAGTGCCGACAGGCCGATCGAGGTCGCCGTCTGCAGCAGGGTATAGGTGCTGACGCGAAGCTTTGTCATGGACGGGCTCAAAAGAATGCCGCGACGACCGAGGCCGCCGCGAACAGGCTGAAGGCGATACGCTGCTTGGCGAGCAGACGGCGCGTGCCGGCCATCCGCTGGTCGAGCGAGCGGCCACCGGCCGCCGTGGGTTTCAGCCGCATGCGCGCCAGCACGTCGTCGATCGCCGCAGCGCCGCCTGCTTCGCTGGCGTGGCTGGCCATCAGCCGGAACAGCAGCGCGTCGAACAAAAGCAGGGCCGAGAGAATGATTGTGGCTATGGCACCCGCGGCGGCGATCAGCCAGGCCGCCGCGGACAGCGACGATGTTTGCGGCGCAGTCGCCAGGCCGATGACCGGCGCCGCCAGCAAGGCAGCAGCAATCAACAGCAGCGGCCACGCCACCTGCACCATCAGTCCGGCGGCGAACGTCTCGGCCTTATCTCGAAAGGCGGTCATGTCGCCGCGTCCATGCCAAGATGCACAGGTCGGCCCACGGCGGCGAGCTGGCCTCGCGCCTGATCCGGCGTGGCGGCCCGGCCGCTGGCGACCAGCCATTCGGCGACGACGGCGGCGCTGCGCTGGAAGCCGAGCGCACAGCAGACCAGCACCGTGCCCTGGCTCTGCGCCGTCTCGATCGCGGCCACCGCTTGCGCACGTGCCTCGCGAGACGGCGGCAAAAGGTCGACCATGGGCAGGCTCAACCAGCGGATCGAGGCGCCACGCGGCCGTTCCAATTCGCCGGCAAGGTCGATCACCGTGCCGAAGGCGTCGGCCTCGGCGGCGGTCGGAAAACGGCCAAGGGAAACACCGTCGGCGATGACGATCTGCGCCGGGAGCTTTCGCGTCCATGCCCACACATTGACCTTGGCGGCAACCCGGTAGGGCCACAGCAGAAGACGGCTGGCCAGCGACACGCCGCCATCGGCTGTTTTCTGGAACACCTTGGCGCCGGCGCCGGCATAGGCCAAAGCGACTATGGCCAGCGCCAGTGCCGGCCACAACAGGATGAGCCACAGCGCCGAGACCAATGCGCCGGCAGCAGCGCCGGCCAGCGCAAAGGCTGCGCCAAGCGCATAGAACAGCGCCAGGAGCCGCGCTTTCGGGTCCGCGGTCAGGCGGAAGCCGGCGAAAGGCAAGGCGCCGTCGCGCGGAAACAGCCACAGCGCGAAAAGGCCGAGCAGCGCGCCGGTCGGTATGTCGATGAAATGGTGCTGCCACGTCGTCAGCACCGAGGCGCCGATCAGGAAACACCAGACATGCCAGGCGACGCCGGCGATGCCGGTCAATCTGTGACGCCAATGGTCCCAGATGATGACCAGCAGCGCGATATGCAGCGACGGCGCCTGGTTGAAGGGTTTGTCGAAGCCGCCGAGCACGGCGAACATGAAGCCGGGCAGGCCGCTCGTCTGCGGGCGCACGAACGTGGCAGTCAGCGGGAACAGGATGAAGCAGGCGACGGCAACGATCTGTGCCGTCAGATACCGGCCGGCGAGGCGGTCGACGCCGCTCTTCGAGTTGTTCAACAGCAGCGACAAGCCGTAGAACAGGTTGATCGACCAGTAGGGCACGATCGTCCAGGCAAGGAACGGGATGCCGCGCTCCCAGCCAAAGACGATGCTGCCGACGTCGTCGCGCCGCGACGCCAGCCAATTGGCGAAGCCGTAGGTGGCGTAGAAGAACGGCGCCAGAAATGCCAGCCACAATGCGGCGCGCAGGACGATCCCGGGATACGGCTCGCGTGGCAAGGCCGGAAGGGCAGCGGCACCGCGAGGTGAGGCACAGGCAGGCAGGTCCATGCTCAGACGCGCCGCGCGACCGAAACGGTGAAGATGCCCCACTGGTCGATGCGCTGGTCGAGCTTCTCGAAGCCGGCGGCCGCCACCAGCTGGTCCATCTCGGCCTGCGTGCGGCGGCGCATCACCCAGGCCTGGCCGCCGCGGTGCGAGGTCAGGCTGCGCGCGATCATCTCGAGCTGCGGATGCCAGGGCTGGTTGGTGTAGACCAGCAGGCTTCCGGGCTGCATGGCGCTGGCCAGTCCACCGAGCGAGCGGGCGATCATGGCATTGTCGGAAAACAATTCGTAGAGCCCCGAGACGATGGCGAGATCCGGCGCCGGGTCGAGCCCGGCCAGCATCGTGGCGTCGAAGGCGTCACCTTGATGGAACGAGACGGTCGCCGGCAGCTTGCGCTCGGCGATCAGCTTGCGGCCGAGCGAGACGTTCAGCTCGGAGAAATCCTGCAGCCGTACGCTTGCCGGCGGCGCGGCGCCTTTCTGCACGGCATCGAGCACGTAGCGGCCATGGCCGGCGGCGATATCGACGATATGGACCGGCCGGCCGGCGGCCTTGAGCGAGGCGGCGGCGCTGCCGATCAGCTCCTCCAGATGCAGCTTGCGCTGGCGGATGCCGCGCCAGCCGACGGCATCGAGAAAGGTGCGGTCGATCATGCGGCCGATGGGGCTGATGCCGCGCGCCTCGTTCTCATAGACATAGTCGAGCGTCGAGCCGGAATCGAAGCCGGTGGCAATCCCCGTCTTCATGCCGGACGACAGCCAGGCGCCCATGCGGATCGAGGCGCGGCTCATTGCCCAGTAGAGCCCCCTGGGAGACAGCAGCGGCAGCGGCGAGGCCAGCCGGTCGGCCTCGTCGCGTGTGTAGCCGGCGCGGTCGGCCCAGGTCAGGTCGACCGGCTCTTCCGGCGCCGCGAACTGCTTTTCGAGGAAGGGCCTGATCAGGTCGAGTGCCTTGTGGCGGTCGCGCTCGCCCAGCGTGTCGTGGAAGAAGCCGGGCAGCACGTGCCGCTCCTTGGCCGGGCTCGCCAGATTGACGAAGAATTCGTGCTGCGGTCCATGCCGCACCACCCAGTCGCTGCCGGAGATCAGAAGCTGTGTCGGCACGGTGATTGCGCGGGCATCGGCGACGATGCGCGCGGCATGATCGTAGAGCTCGACCAGGATGTTGGAGGCGATCGGCCGGGTGATCAGCGGGTCGGCGTCGAAGGAGGCGATGCGCTCGGGATCATGCGTCAGGAATTTCGCCTTGACGTAGGAATTGACGAAGAAGCGGCCCTTCAGCTTCTGCCACAACGCAATGCCTTGCTTGGCGAAGGGCACGTAGAGCTTGACCGAGAACGCCGGCGAGGCCAGCACCAGGGCGCGAATGTCGGGCGCGTAATCGTGCACCCAGGCGGCGGCAAGCACGGCGCCGAAGGATTGCGCGATCAGCGCGATATCGCGCTGGGCAAAGCCGTCGCTGCCGATCTCGCGCACGAAGCAATCGATGTCGCGCACCAGCGCGGCAAACGACGGCGCATAGCCGCGTTCGCCGGCGGAGCGGCCATTGCCGCGCGCGTCCCAGGCATAGAAGGCGTGGTCGAGCATCTGGAGCTCGTCGACCAGATGCGCCATGCGGCCGCCATGCTCGTGGCCGCGATGGAACAGCAGGATGGCGCCCTTGCGGTTTTCCGACAGCCCCGGCCAATAGCGGTAGAAGATCTCGGTGCCGTCATGGCTCTTGAAGCTGCGCTCCTGCGCCACCCGCTCGATATTGGCTGAAGCCACTGCGGCAACCGTCTGTTGGTGAAGCATGTTGTTCTCCCTGGCGAGACCGGAATTCAGCTGCCGCTCCCGTTAAGACCGCTGCGTATCCGGTTGATGGCGGTCGCCAGCGAGAGTGTAGCCATGGCCGGAAACACGAGCGGCGTGAGCGCTGGGACCCACAGGCCGGACGCGATAAGCACGGCGAGGATGCCGAGCGCCAGCGCCCGGTCGCTTTTGCCGAACGGGCCGGCATAGTTGCGCCCGGTTCCGGCGGCGATGCCGAGCACGCCGGCGAATTCCGCGATCATAGCCGCGATAGCGAATGCAACGACGCCCCAGGCAGGAAAAATGACGGCAAATGCCAGGATCAAAGCGAGGTCGGAGATCATATCGCAGAGCTCGTTGAGATACATGCCGAGCTTCGAGGCCTGGCCATGTTCCCTTGCGAGCATGCCGTCGATCGCATTCAGCGCCATTCGCGTAAACAGCACGAGCGGCATCAGCAGAAAGACCACGCGGTGGCCGGCAAGGGCTGCCACCGCAAGGCCGGCGGCGAGCGAGAGGGCAGCGGCCAGGAGTGTGATCTGGTTGGCGGTGACGCCGGCCCTGGCCAGGCCGTCGGCAAGCGGCCGCAGCCTGGCCTGGAAGGCCGGTTTCAGCGCATAAAGCGTCGGCATATGCGAACCCCCCGGCCGCGGTGCAAATGATGTTGGCGAGGATGGTCAATTGGCGCGCAAGACGCAAGGGCGGCGCCCTGCCACTTTTCGACATCCGGATATGTCGGCGCTAGCTTTCCCTGCCATTGTCGCCCGGGAACCGTGCGGGCAAGCTTTCTTCGGCCGCCGCCCAGGCGCGACTATGATAGCGCCGCAGGATGAGAATGCATGTCGCGAAGACCGCCAGCCCGCAAATCACGCCGGGCGACATGCCCCCGCCGAAAGCGGACTTAACAACGATGCCGGTGAAGACGCCGGCAATGGCGCCGTTGATCGTGCCCACCATCCCCGCGGTGGTCATGAAATATTGCAGCGGCGAGGGTCTGAGGCCCTTGTCGACCAGCACCGCCGAGGGGTCGTCATGCGTGGAATTGACGAGGTATCTTTGCAGGACCGGCGCCAGTTCGACGAAATAGTGGCGGATCCTGGCCATGCCGCGGGCATGCACCATGTCCTCGATGGCAACCTGCACCGCGCGCACAAAGGTGACCAGTCCGATGAAGAAAAGGCAAGGCAGCAAGATCAGGCTGAACAACACGAACGGCCTGCCCATCTCCGTGACCTGCGCGACGAAGGACAAGGCAATCGTTGCGCTTGAGACCGAGGTCAGGAACAGATCGGCTCTCTGGTTCGCTTCCTGAATGGTCGCGGCGCGAGCGTTTTGCAGCACGAAATGCTCGGTCGTCAGGCACTGCAGGGCGTGCTGCGCCTGGTCAGGCGGAACCGGAGCGTCGGGAGAACGGGTCATCGACATTTGCCCGCTTCTGCCCGCCGGAACCGACAGGCAGAAGGGACGTCGTCCTACGAGCCGTCAGGACTTGCCGTCGCCGCCGGTGATGGCGATACGCTTGGCCTTTGCCTGGGCGCGCTCCGTCTTGGGCAGCGTCACGCTGAGCACACCGTTCCGGAACGCGGCGTTCACCTTGTCTTCGTCGACTTCGTAGCCGAGCGGGATACGCCGCTCGAAACGGCCATAGAAGCGTTCGGAGAACTGCCTGTCCTTGTCCTCGGTCTCTTCGCGCTTCTCGCCGCGCAGCGTCAGCACGCCGTCATCGAGCAGCAGCTCGACGTCTTTCTCGTCCATGCCGGGGATCTCGGCGGTGACGCGGATCTCCTTTTCGCTATCGGAGATTTCGACACTCGGCCAGCTGGCGCGGGCAGCGGAGAAGCCACCGAGCGACGGCATCCTCGTGTCGAAGCCGCGGAACGCCTCGTCGAACAGGCGGTTCATTTCGCGATGCAGCGTCAGGAAGGGATCGCCGTCGCCGTTGCGGAACAGGCTGGGGGGCTGATTGTTCTCCCGGCCCCACGGAATGAGATCACGAATAGCCATTGCATAGTCTCCTTTCTCGACTGGTGCATTCAGGCAGCCTGCTTGTTTGCTTCGCCCTGCGCGACCTTCGGCCCGGTCTTCGGCGAGGCGACATCGGTCGCGATGGCGATGCGCCGAGGCTTCATCTCCTCGGGCACCTCACGTACCAGATCGACGCTGAGCAGGCCGCTGTCGAGCGAGGCGCCTGCGACCTTGACGTGATCGGCAAGCTCGAAACGGCGGGTAAAGGGCCGTGTGGCGAGGCCATGATGCAGATACTCCGCGTTGTCCGGCTCCTTGTGCTGGCCGGAGACAATCAGGAGGTTGGGTTCATGGGTGATTTCGAGGTCGTCCTCGGAAAACCCGGCTACGGCGATGGTGACGCGGTAGTTGTTCTCGCCGCTGCGCGCGATGTCATAGGGCGGCCAGGCGTCGAAGGCCTGCGGAGCATTTTCCAGCAGGTTGAAGACGCGGTCGAAGCCGATGCTCGACCGATAGAGCGGGGAAAAGTCGAATGCGGTTCTCATAGCTACATCCTCCATCGAGCAACATAGATACGAGGGGCGCCAAAGAGCTGGCGCTCCCTGGTTCCGCCGGCCCCATTTCGGCGACCGGTGCCTTCGATCTGGTTATTGTCCGCCGCAAGTCAAGACCCGGTGGCTCTCGCGTTGCCGGTTTTTCGGGCCGGTTTTCGGTCGGTTCGGCGAGGCTGCCAATCTCGCCACAAGTGGGGAGATGTCCGGCAGGAGATTGCCTGTTGGTTTCAATTGCCAACGCTGACTTCCCCGGCCGGTTATTGTCTGCAGCAGGTCAAGACCCAGATTTCTTGTGTTGCCGGGCCCGTTCCCGGCACTCGCAGATGGAGCTGACCATGACACGCGACGAGATCATTTCTGTGCTGGGCCCGGTCGACGAAGCCGTGATCGCCGACATTGCGGCGACGGACGGGACGGTCCAGGAATTGCGCGAGGCCCTGGCCTGGATCGCCGCCGACGAGGCGCTGGTGAACGAGGGCCGACCGCTGCCGACGGCAAGGGTAGCGACGCTGATCGAACTGCTGCAAGGGCCGGACGAGGAGGAATAACCGGCTGCTGCCGCGATGCTCTTGAACCGCGCAAAGGGACGAACCATGTCCTTCAGCGGCGCCGGCCGGCCGCCGGTGCCGCCAGCATAACGTTGCTTGCTCAAACAAGAAGACGATCAGAAAACAAGGAGGAAGTGATGGACGACGTCCGCTTCGCCGAGCCGATCACGTTGAAATTCCAATCCAGCGAGCGCAAGGTCGCCAGCAGTTGGGAAGCCATCGAATGCATGCGCCAGCAGTGGCCGGACCGTGCACGCGGCCGGAGCTGGCGCGCCGCCTATCGGACCTGCCGCGACGCGCTCGACGGCTGGCGCACCGCGCGTGATGCGCGCAAGGCCTTCGTCAGGGCGGCGCGCAAGGCTGGATTGCTCGCAGCGGCCCGCAAGCCTGTCGACCACGCCGGCTAGTCCGGACGCCCTCCGATATTGTGAGATCCAAAACAAAGTGGGGGAGAGTCAGCTACCCCTCTCCCCCGCTTCGGAGGCACTTTGTTTGCTGTCTGGCGGCAGATCGGCTTGCTCCTCAGTGGACGGTGATAATGCCATTTACGGCCCGCCATTCGGACGGTTGGATCAGACGGTGATGAGCCACGCGCACCGAATGCAGCGGGCCTTCGATCTCGCGCTCCCAGAAATCGAGGAAATGCTTCAGCGTCGGGAAATCAGGGGCGATATCGTATTCCTGCCAGATATAGAGCTGAAGCAGGCTTCGATGATCGGGCAGGCGGTAGTGGATCTCCGCCGTGGTGAGGCCAAACCCTTGCATCTGGAGCTGAAAGTCCCTGCTGGTCATGCAATCCTTCCTTTCCCAATGAACCTCGGTCTGCAAAACGCCTCGCCTTCCACATAGGTTCCAGCCGCCGGCAAGCGGCTCAGGAGACGGACAGATTTGGAAATCCGGCCGGGTCATCGCGCCGGAAACGGCGAATGTGCGAACAATTACAGCGTATTGGCACTCTCAGGTGTCGAGTGCTAAAATTTTTGCATGATCCTCTTGAAAGCTGAAAAAAGCGCGACTAGTTCGTATGCGCGCGATGCCTTAAGAAGAGATCGCGCACCCCGTGCCGGGCCGATATTGCCGGTCCGGTCAGGAGGATGTTCGAAAATCTGTTTGTCCCGAGAGGAGAACGACATGGCGTTCCGTCCATTGCATGACCGCATCCTGGTCCGCCGCATCGAGGTCGACGAAAAGACCGCGGGCGGCATCATCATCCCCGACACCGCCAAGGAGAAGCCGCAGGAGGGCGAGGTCATTGCCGCCGGTCCGGGCGCGCGCGACGACAGCGGCCAATTGCAGCCGCTCGACGTCAAGGTCGGCGACCGCATTTTGTTCGGCAAATGGTCCGGCACCGAGATCAAGCTCAATGGCGAGGATCTGCTCATCATGAAAGAGAGCGACGTGCTGGGCGTGATCGAAGCCACGGGCGAGATGAAGAAGGCTGCCTGAGCGGGGCCTGAACAAGCATTCCAGTCAACGAAAAGCTGCCTATCGAGGAGTGTTCCAATGGCTGCCAAAGATGTGAAATTTCATACCGAAGCCCGCGAGAAGATGTTACGCGGTGTCGATATGCTTGCCAATGCGGTGAAGGTGACGCTTGGTCCCAAGGGCCGCAACGTTGTCTTCGACAAATCGTTCGGCGCGCCGCGCATCACCAAGGACGGCGTGACGGTGGCAAAAGAGATCGAGCTCGAGGACAAGTTCGAGAACATGGGCGCTCAGATGGTCCGCGAAGTTGCTTCGAAGACCAGCGACACCGCAGGCGATGGCACCACGACCGCGACGATTCTTGCTCAGGCCATTGTCAGGGAAGGGGCCAAGGCGGTCGCTGCCGGCATGAACCCGATGGATTTGAAGCGCGGTATCGACAAGGCGGTCGACGCCGTGGTCGCCGACCTGAAATCCAATGCCCGCAAGGTGACCAGGAACGACGAAATCGCTCAGGTCGGCGCCATCTCTGCCAATGGCGATGCCGAGATCGGCCGCTTCCTCGCAGAGGCGATGGAAAAGGTTGGCAATGAGGGTGTCATCACTGTCGAGGAAGCGAAGACCGCTGAGACCGAGTTGGAAGTGGTCGAAGGCATGCAGTTCGACCGTGGCTACCTCTCGCCCTATTTCATCACCAATCAGGATAAGATGCGCGTCGAACTCGAAGAACCCTATGTGCTGATCCACGAGAAGAAGCTGTCCAACCTGCAGGCCATGCTTCCTGTGCTCGAAGCCGCCGTGCAATCCGGCAAGCCGCTGTTGATCATCGCCGAGGACGTCGAGGGCGAGGCGCTGGCGACGCTGGTCGTCAACAAGCTGCGCGGCGGCCTGAAGGTCGCGGCCGTCAAGGCACCGGGCTTCGGCGATCGCCGCAAGGCCATGCTGGAGGATATTGCCATCCTGACCGGCGGCACGGCGATTTCGGAGGACCTCGGCATCAAGCTCGAGAACGTCACACTGGAGATGCTCGGCCGCGCCAAGAAGGTGCTGATCGAGAAGGAGAACACCACCATCGTCGACGGCGCCGGCCGCAAGGATGAAATCCATGCGCGCATCAGCCAGATCAAGGCGCAGATCGAGGAAACCACCTCCGACTACGACCGCGAAAAGCTGCAGGAGCGGTTGGCCAAGCTCGCCGGCGGCGTCGCCGTCATCCGTGTCGGCGGCTCGACCGAGATCGAGGTCAAGGAGCGCAAGGATCGCGTCGACGACGCCATGCACGCCACACGCGCGGCGGTTGAGGAGGGCATCCTGCCCGGCGGCGGCGTGGCGCTGCTGAGAGCGGCGAAGGCGCTCGATAACGTCGTCGTCGACAATCCCGATCAGAAGACCGGTGTCGACATCGTGCGTCGCGCCATCGAAGCGCCGGTGCGCCAGATCGCCGAGAATGCCGGCGCCGAAGGTTCGATCATCGTCGGCAAGCTGCGCGACACGGGCGAGTTCGGCTATGGCTGGAACGCGCAGACCAACGAGTTCGGCGACCTCTACAGTCAAGGCGTCATCGACCCGGCCAAGGTCGTGCGCACTGCTCTCCAGGGTGCCGCCTCTGTTGCCGGCCTGCTGGTGACGACCGAGGCGATGGTGGCCGAGAAGCCGAAGAAGGAAGCTGCCGCGCCGGCCATGCCCGGCGGTGGCGGCATGGACTTCTAAGGCCAGGCTTCCAAAGCGCGACTTCGAAACGGCAGATGGACCGTGTCCGCCAAAAGCGGGCACGGTCTTGCCGGTCCGGGACTAATGCTGAGCAGGTGTTGCCATGGATATGATGGACAGTTTTGGAAAGATCGCGGCGCCGACCCGCCCGAAAAACGATTTCAACTATGAAGCCGACTGCAGGGCGGCGCTGGCGCCTTTGGTCGACGGCTTGCTGGATATGGCCGAGTCGGCCGGCTGGGACCGCGGCAAGGCGGCCTACACGCTGATGTTTCTGTCGGCTCAACGCGTGGGGGCCGGCACGGAGGAGCGCAAATGATCGCGGCGCGGATGCGCGAATGCCTGCGCCTGCTGCGTTGGTCGGAAACCGATTTCGCCGAAGAGGCGGGTTACCCGCTCGCCAAGGCAAAGGCGTGGCTCTACGGGCGCGAACATCCGCCGCTGGGCGTGGCGGCCTGGCTCGAGCGCTGGTCAAGGTGCATCGGCTGCTGCCGCGGCCGGGCATGCAAGCCGTATTGCATTCGCCGATCGACGCCGTCCTGCAGGCGGATCGAAGCGCCCGCGCGGTTGAGTTCCGAAAGGAGCCGATTGAGCCAGGAAAGGAGAGTGTCATGGATCGTGCTTCGTTCGACAAGCCGGTTACCATCCTCACCGGCCTCGGTACGCCGACGAAGATAGAAAGCGCGGCTGAGGCTTATGCACTTTTGGCTGAGTGGCCGGCAACGAGCCGGACGGCCGCGCATGACATCGCCGCAAAAGCGTGCCGTGCAGCACTGGAAGGAGAGATCGACGCCGAGACGGCGCGCGCCACCTTCGTTGCCTTCGCCCGCCGCAACGACCTGCTTGCGCCGCAGACGAACGGGACGGTTGCCGGCGAGAGCGTTGCTGGCGCGACGGTTGCCGACTGGGCAACGCGCGCACAGCGCGTCAACGCCCCGGCCTGAGCGGTTGGAGAAGTCGCCAATCTCCCCCCTTGAGGGGGAGATGTCGCCGAAGGCGACAGAGGGGGTCGGTACGTCCTGGCGCGACGCCATGTTGGACGAAAGAGAAAGTTGGCGCCTCACGCGCGGCTACCCCCTCTGGCCTGCCGGCCATCTCCCCCTCGAGGGGGGAGATTACGCGCTCAGCCGCTTTCGCCTACTAAGCCATCGGTAGCAGCCGGCGCATGATCAGCGAGGCATGGCCGCCCACCCCGTGTGCAGCCGGCCGGCGCTCGACGACCTCGAAGCCGTGCTTGCGATAGAAGGCGATTGCGCGGTCGTTGCCCTCGATCACTTCCAGGGCGATGCTGGGAATACCCGCATGCGCGGCAAGAACGGCATGCAGCAGGTCGGCGGCAAGGCCGGTGCCGTACTCGCTTTTGTCTATATGGAGCCGCTCGAGCATGACCTCGCCTTTGTCGTCCATCGCGGCCATCGCATAACCGGCGAGCGAGCCGTCAGCCCGCTCGGCGACGAAGGACATCTTGCTGTCGTCCCTGAGCTCGGCCGCCAACCGCTCCGGCGCGTGCCTCTCATCCGACAGCCGTGCCGTCGTCTCGGCACCCAGGATCGGCGAATAGGTGTGTCGCCAGGACCCTCCAAGCAGCCGCGACACCGCCGGAACGTCCTGTTCGGTCATGGTTCTTATTTGGGTCATTGGCACCTCGCCCCAGAAACCTGCCCCTTTTGAGCGGAGATGTCCGGCAAGACAGAGAGGTACTGTCCCGCCGGCCCTGCACGGCTGAGTTCAGCGCACATCCGCGCCGGCCACCATGACTATGTGCTGGCAGACATTGTCGATATCGCGAATGACGTCGTCGTTCCAGAACCGCAGGATAGTCCAGCCCAGCGCTTCAAGCCGTGCGCTTCTGGTAGCGTCCGATATTGAGGCATCGGCCCGGGCATGCTGGGAGCCATCCAGTTCGACAATCAGCTTTTTGTCCGGGCAGGCAAAATCGACAATATGGCCTGCAATTGGCATCTGCCGCCGAAATGCCAGCCCCATGAGTCGATGCGCCCTGACCTCATTCCAGAGCTTCAGCTCGGCATCCGTCATGGCCTTGCGCATCTTGCGCGCATTGCCGCGGTTACGGGGAGGTACGGGATAGTGATTCACTACTTCTATTCCTCAGCGCGAACCTTGCCCATCTTCTCTATGCTGCGCTTGAACACCCCCCTCTGTCCTGCCGGACATCTCCCCCTCAAGGGGGGAGATTGGCAGCTTCGCCGAAAATTCTCCCTTCTTTAGAGATTGGCGAAAGCTGGAGCGACGTCCAATCTCCCCCCTTGAGGGGGAGATGTCCGGCAGGACAGAGGGGGGTGCTGGCCCGCCGACCTGGATAGGCATGGCACCTGTATCACCGCCTTACCCGCGATTTCAGCCAGCGGTCGAAGGCCACGGCGAGGATGAGGATCAGGCCGATGACAATGCTTTGCGTGTAGGACGAGACATTGTTGAACTGCAGCCCGTTCTGCAGCACGCCGATCAGCCCTGCACCGACCACCGTGCCGCCGACGCTGCCGATGCCGCCGAACAGCGAGGTGCCGCCGATGACGACAGCCGAGATCACTGTCAGCTCGTAGCCGATGCCGGCGACGGCTTCGGAGGAGTTGAGCCGCGCCGACAAAACGAAGGCGGCAAGGCCGGCGAAGAAGCCGACGATGATGTAGACCGAGATCAGGATGCGGTCGACACGCAGGCCGGAGAGTCGTGCCGCCTCGGCATTGCCGCCGACGGCATAGACCGCGCGGCCGTAACGTGTGTAGCGCAGCACGATATGGCAAAGCATCGCGGCAATCGCGAAGATGATCGCCGGCACCGGAACCGGGCCGATCAGGCCGGTACCGAACCAGCGCATCGAGGCGTCGAAGCCGGAGATCGGGCCGCCATTGGAAATCGTCAAGGTCAGGCCGCGAAACACGGTGAGGCCGCCAAGCGTGACGACGAAGGGCGGCACTTTCAGCCTGGTGATGGCAAAGCCCTGGACGCCGCCGGCCACGGCACCGACGACGACGGCCGCGAGAAGGGCGGCGAACCAGCCATAGCCCTGCGTGCCCGTTGTCGACAGCGACAGCGTGTTGGCGGTGCCGCCCTTGGCCACCACCGCCGCGACCATGCCGCAGAAGGCGAGCAGCGAGCCGACCGACAGGTCGATGCCGGCGGTGAGGATGACGAAGGTCATGCCAAGCGCGATCAGGCCGGTGATCGAGATCTGGCGCATGATGTTGAACAGGTTGATCGGGTCGATGAAGCTCGGCTTCAGCACGGTGAAGACGACGATCAGCAACGCCAGGAACATCAGTGGGCCGAAACTCATCAGCAGCCGCGCAATATTGACACCGCCGCGCTGGCTCCGTTCGGTCGTGCTGGTCATTGCGTTGCTTCCTGCTTCTGGTCGAGCGCCATCAGTTCCATCAATTTCTCCTCGGTCGCCTCGACGCCGGGCATCTCGCCGGTAATGCGCCCGCGCCGCATGGTGACGATCCTGTCCGACACCGCAAGCACTTCGGGCAGCTCGGACGAGATCATCATGATGGCGATGCCGCGCGCGGCGAGCTCCACCAGGATCTGGTGCACTTCCGCCTTGGCGCCGACATCGACGCCGCGCGTCGGTTCATCGACGATCAGTACCTTGGGATCGCGCGCCAGCCAGCGGGCAAGGATCACCTTCTGCTGGTTGCCGCCGGACAGGCCCTCGATCGCCTGCTCGGGCGAAGCCATGCGGATCGACAGCATCTTCCTGTAGTTCGCCAGCGCCTCGCGTTCGCGCCGCTCGGCCATGAAGCCGACACTGGAGTAGCGGTCGAGCGCGGCGATCGAGAAATTGGTGAGGATGGCGAGTGCTGCGAAGATTGCCTGGTGCTTGCGGTCTTCCGGAACCAGCCCGATGCCGAGTTCGATGGCGTCGGCGGGTGAGGCGGGCGCGATCGGCTTGCCGTCGAGCCTGATGGTGCCGGCTGCAATGCGGTCGGCGCCGAAGATGGCGCGGGCGAGCTCGGTGCGGCCGGAGCCGACGAGGCCGGCGACGCCGAGGATTTCGCCCGCCTTGAGGTCGAGATCGACGCCTTCGAGCACGATGGCGTGCGGCGCCTGCGGATCGCGCACCGTGCGCAGGCCGCGCACCGAGAGCCGGACGTCGCCGGCGACGTCGCGCTGCGTCGGCCTGGCATAGAGCTCGGAAGCGGCGCGGCCGACCATCTTCTCGATGATCTTCGGCAGTTTGATCGGCCCGCCTTCGCGGTCGAGATGGCCGGCCAGCCTGCCGTCGCGCAGCACCGTCATGCGATCGCAGATCGCCGAGGCCTCCTCCAGCCGGTGGGTGACGAACATGATGGCGACGCCATCCTTGCGCAGCCGGTCCATGATCGACATCAGCCTGTGCACTTCGGTTTCGGTCAGCGCCGAGGTCGGCTCGTCCATGATAATCAAGCGGCTCTTCAGCGACAGCGCGCGGGCGATCTCGACCAGCTGCTGCTCGGCCACCGACAGCGCCGACACCGGCGTCGCCGGGTCGAGGTCGAGGCCGACGCGAGCGATGATCGCGCGTGAGTCTTCCACCATCTTTCGCCAGCTGACCAGCCCGAACCGGCCGAGCGGCGCGCGACCGATGAAGATGTTCTCCGCTACCGTCAGCGTCGGGATCAGGCTCAGTTCCTGGTAGATTGTTACGATGCCGTGGCGCTTGGCATCCTGCGGATTGTGCGGGCTGAATTCGACGCCGTCGAAGACGATGCGGCCGCTGGACGGCGGCATCACGCCGGAGAGGATCTTGAGCAGTGTCGACTTGCCGGCGCCGTTCTCGCCGAGCAGGCCGAGGATCTCGCCGGGGCGGACTTCAAGCGATACGTCGTTCAGCGCGGTGACGCCGGCAAAGCGCTTGGTCACGCCCTCGACGGTGAGCAGGGCGGGAGAGGGTGAAGGCGCTGCGGCTTCGGCTGCGGGCAAAGGTTGCTCCCAATTTGCGATTGATGGCGGGACAGCGCCCCCTCTGTCCTACCGGACATCTCCCCACGAGGGGGAGATTGGATGTCTTTCGCCAATCTTCCTGCGTTGCAGAAAAGGCGCCATCGGCGAAGCTCCCGATTTCCCCCCAAGTGGGGGGAGATGCCCGGCAGGGCAGAGGGGGGGCGCGACAGAATGCTACTTTTGCCGCTGCGCGCCCTTTGTGCAACCTTACTTCGTCTCGCCCAGCCTCTCCGCCTTGTCGAGATTGTCCTTGCCGATGACGATCGGCGTCAAAAGCACCAGCTTTTCCTTCGGCTCGGTCTTGTCCCTGGCGTAAGCGACCGCGATCTGCACCGCAGTGCGCGATTGTTCGCCGGGGAATTGCTCGACCGTTCCGGCCAGCTTGCCGTCGCGCACGGCGACCAGCGCTTCGGGAAGCGCGTCGAAGCCGTAGATCTTGACGTCGGTGAAGTTGCGCGCCGCGCAGGCTTCAACCGCGCCAAGCGCCATGTCGTCATTGGCGCAGATGATCGCGTCGGGCTTGCCGTTGGCGGCAAGGCCGGCCTCGGTGACGGACAGCGCCTCGGCGCGGGCGAAGTTGGCGGTCTGCTCGAAGATGATCTGGTACTTGTCCTTCATCGGATCGAGGACGTTGTGCACACCCTTGTTGCGGTCGATCGCCGGGCCGGCACCGGGCTGGCCCTGCAGATGGAAGATCTTGGCGCCGTTCGGGAATGCCGCCACCATGGCCTTCGCTTCGGCCTCGCCGCCCTTGACGTTGTCGGCGCCGACATGGGCAAGGATGCCCTCGACGCCTTCGACACGGCGGTCGATGGTGACGACGGGAACGCCGGCCTTGACCGCTTCCTCGATGGCTGGGGCCAGCGCATTGACGTCGAGCGGCGAGATGACGATGGCGTTGACCTTCTGCACGAGCGCCGCTTCGATATCGGCGGTCTGCTTGGGCGCCGAATTCTGGCCGTCGCTTTCGACCAGGTTGACGCCCTGCGCCTGGGCTTCCGCCTTGATCTGGTTCAGCATGTGCACGAAGAACGGAAAGCCGAGGCTCGGCACCGAACCCAGGATGGTCAGCTTGTCCTGGGCAAAAGCCAGTTGCGGAGCGGCCAGCGCCAAAGCGCCCATCGCCGCGGTCGACAGCAGGAATTCACGTCTGTTGATCAATTTAGTCTCCTCCCAGATGAGCGCACGACCCCGAAACCGGAATGGGTTTTCCGGAAGGTTCCTTGCGTCGATTCAAAAATGGAGTGTCCTTCGAGCGCCCAACTCGTGTTTGAAGGGACGCAACGGCGCTCCAGCCGGTCCACCGCGACGTTCTCCTCCGCTCGGTGCCTGCCGGCGGATGCTAGCCAAGGCCGGAGCTTTGCGCAAGAACGCGCTACCGCGCGCGGCTCGCAGCGACCGCCAAATTGACAGCCGACACGCTCTCGGCCATCCTTAAGGCACGCCGCCTTGCGGCTTGTGCGTGAGTAACCAGCATGGCCAGTTCCGTCGCCAGTCAGAAATCCAAGCGCGCCGCGGTGCGGAACGCGCTCGACCGCCACAAGGTGTACATCACCGCGCAGCGTTTTTCGGCCGGCAGCTACAGCGCGCGGGTGCTGGTCAACGGCGAGGCCTATTGGGTCGACGAATTCCGGCTCAGCCAGCTGCAGCAGGGCCTGTCGCCGGCCGAGCTCGAATTGACGCCGGCCACCGACGATTGAGCGGCATGACGCCGACCTGCCGCATGCTGACAAAATGATTCAAGACATGCGCATCAAGCCGTTGTTTTTGCGCAAGAGCATGTGGCCGTGACCGCCCCGCCAAAGCTCAAGGCCTATCGCGCCAAGCGCGAGTTCACGAGGACGCCGGAACCCGCCGGCGGGCTGGTTGCCGGGGAAGGCAACCGCTTCGTCGTTCACAAGCACCACGCCACCGCCGACCACTACGACCTTCGCCTGCAGGTCGGCGACGTGCTGAAGAGCTGGGCGGTGCCGCGCGGCCCGTCGCTCAACCCCGCCGACAAACGGCTGGCGGTCGAGACCGAGGACCATCCGCTCGAGTATATCGACTTCGAAGGTGTGATTCCCGAAGGCGAATATGGCGGCGGGCCGATGATCGTCTGGGACACCGGTGTCTGGGCGCCGATGGACGATGTCGAGAAGAGCCTGCGCACCGGTTCCTTCAAGTTCCGCCTCGCCGGCGAAAAGCTGAATGGCGGCTGGATGCTGACGCGGCTGAAACCGAAGCCCGGCGAGGATGCGGGCAAGAAGAACTGGCTGCTGTTCAAGGAGCGCGATCTCGCCGCCGACGCCAAGCTCGACATACTGGAAGCCCGGCCGGAAAGCGTCAAATCCGGACGCCGCATCGAGGAACTGGCGGCAACGCCGAAGCCGGCCGCCAAGCCTGCCAGGCCGGTGGTGCTGAAGCCAGGTGCTTTGCCGGGCGCCGTCAAGGCGCCGCTGCCCACCCGCATCGAGCCGCAACTGGCGACGCAGGTTTCGAAACCGCCGGGCGGCGATGACCCAGCGGCCCGAACGGGCGAAGTCTGGCTGCACGAGATCAAATTCGATGGCTACCGCACCATGGCGCATCTCGGTAACGGCGCAGTCAGGCTGATCACCCGCGCCGGCCTCGACTGGACGAAGCGCTATGGCGACCTGCCCCTTGCCTTCGCCAGGCTGCCGTGCCGCGAGGCGATCATCGACGGCGAGGTCGTCGCGCTCGACGCCAAGGGCATCAGCCGCTTTGCCCTTTTGCAGAATGCGCTGGCCGAAGGCGCCGGCAACAAGCTCCACTTCTACGCCTTCGATCTTCTGTATCTCGACGGCTGGGACCTGAGACAAGCGCCGCTCCGCCGGCGCAAGGCGCTGCTTTCGCAATTGCTGTCCGGTCTCGGCGCCAATTCGGCCATCCAGCTCAGCGATCATGTCGAAGGAGACGGCCAGGCACTTTATGACCAGGCGTCCGAGATGGGGCTCGAGGGTGTCGTCTCCAAGCGCGCCACGGCAATCTACCAGAGCGGCCGTACCAAGACCTGGACCAAGACCAAGGCGCTTCAGACCGGCGACTTCGTCATCGCCGGCTACACAGTTTCCGACGCGGCCGAGGGGCTGGCTGCACTTGGCCTCGGCGAATTCGAGGACGGCGAGCTGCACTATCGCGGCAAGGTCGGCACCGGCTTCGATGCGGGAACCGCCGGCGAATTGCTGGCCAGGCTGGAGCCGCTAAGGGCGGGTGCATCCGCGCCAGAAGGCGTTCCGCGCGAAATCATGCGCGAGATGAAATGGGTGCGGCCGCTGCTTTCGGCGCATATCCACTACGCCAACCGGACCACCGACAATGCGCTGCGCCATGCGGTGTTCCGCGGCCTGCGCGACGTCGGCCTGTCGACGCCGGTTTCGGCCAAGCGCAAGCGGCTGATCGCCGAGGCCGACCTCGCCACCATCTGGGTGACCAATCCGACGCGACGGCTGTTCGGCAAGACCGGCCCGACCAAGCTCGACATTGCCGTCTATTATGCGCTGGTCGGCGATTTCATGCTGCCGCACATTCTCGGCCGGCCGGTGTCGCTGGTGCGCTGCCCGACCGGCAGGCCGCAGGACTGTTTCTTCCAGCGCCACGCCTTCACCGGCATGCCGTCATCCGTGGCGACTTTCGAAGCGACCAATTCGGAGGGCGAGACCAAATCCTATCTCTCGGTGGAAGACGCCAAGGGCTATCTGGCCCTGGCGCAGTTCGGTGTCGTCGAGTTCCACACCTGGGGCACCCATCGCACGCGGCTCGACAAGCCGGACCTGGTCGTTTTCGACCTCGACCCGGGCGAGGGGATCGCCTGGCGCGAGGTGGTTGAGGCGGCGGTGCACATTAAGGGCGAGCTGGAAGCGCTAGGGCTGGTGCCGTTCGCCAAGACGTCCGGCGGCCACGGCATCCACATATCAGTACCGGTGACGCAAAAGCAGAACTGGAAGAAATTGCACCAGGCGACCAGCGCCATCTCGACGCATCTTGCCGCCACCGCGCCCGACACTTTCACCACCACCATGGGCAAGGATAACCGCAAGCGGCGCATCTTCATCGATTATCACCGCAATGCGCGCGGCCACACCTCGGCGGCTCCCTATTCGCTGCGCGCCCGCACCAATTTGCCGGCCTCGACACCGGTGAGCTGGAGCGACCTGGCGACCATCGATGCCCCGCAGGATCTGAATTATTCGTCACTGCCGGGCCTGCTGGCGACGTCAGGCGACCCTTGGGCCGACATGGAAGATTTCGCCCGGGATTTGCCGGTGATGGGCACTGCGAGATAGTCCCGCGGGCGCGGCCCCAGACTCCATCGACGCTCCGGAAAATTTGAATTATTCTTCGCCACGGACCTCTTACCTGCAGGGGCTCCGGCGGAGGAAGATTTCGCTAGGGATTTGCCGGTATTGTAAGGGCAATGTAGGATTTCGGCAGCCGCATTCGTCCTCCGGACGAATGAACGCTGCGAACAGTTCGACAGCACAAGGCCGCGTAGGAGTATTTCATGGCGCCCAGGGCAAGTTGGAAAGGTTACCTCAAGCTCAGTCTGGTCAGCTGTCCGGTCCGGCTCTATCCGGCGACGAGCGCCAGCGAGCGCATCAGCTTCAACCAGCTGCACAAGAAGACGCACAACCGCATCAACATGAAGCCGGTCGACCCCGAGCTCGGGCTGGTCGAGCGTTCGGACCTGGTCAAGGGCTACGAATACGAGGAGAAGCAGTACATCATCATCGAGGACTCCGATCTCGATGCGGTGCGCATCGAATCCAACCATACGATGAACATCGAGGCTTTTGTCGACGAGCATTCGGTCGACGTCATCTATCAGGACGCGCCCTATTACCTGGCGCCGGACGGCGCAATGGCCGAGGAGACCTTTGCCGTGTTGCGCGAAGCGATGCGCAAATCCGGCAAGCTGGCGATCGCCCGCCTGGTGCTGTCCAGCCGCGAGCGCGTGGTGACGATCGGCGCGCGCGAGAACGGCATGTTCGTCTGCACCTTGAGGAATCCGAACGAAGTGCGTGGCACGGCTGAATATTTCGGCAATATCCCGGCCGGAAACCCCGATCCCGAAATGCTGCAATTGGCCGAAGCGCTGATCAAGCAGAAGGAAACCACCTTCGATCCGAAGAATTACGAGGACCGCTACGAGATCGCGCTGATGGCGATGATCCGCGAGAAGCTGAAGGGCCATAAGCCGATCATCGCGGCGGCCCCCGAGCGCGGCAATGTCATCAATCTCATGGATGCGCTGAAGGCGAGCCTGTCGCAATCGGCCAAACCGCCGGCCAAGTCGAAGAGCAAGGCCGATGAAACGGCCAAACCCGCGGCGAAATCCGCCAAGGCCGGCGCCGCCGCGGTCAAGGAAAACCCGCTCAAGGCGAACCTTCTCAAAGCCGTCGGCAAGAGCAAGGCGTGACGGCTCTCGCCGGCACGGTCTTCGGCATCGTCGGCGCGCTGGCGGCCTTTCCGCTCAGGCTGGCGGCGCGCGAGGTCGAGCGCCAGCACGGCCAGTTGCGGCGCGGCGTCACTCGGCGCACCACACATGTCGTGTTGGGCCGCAAGTTGCTCGCCAAAGCCGGCGATGGCGAGATCGAGCGTCGGGCTGCTGCGGAGCGCACGGTGGGGCGCAAGCTGGTCAGCGAGAACGGCTTCCTGCGCCTGCTCGGATTGATGAAGGCGCCGGAGGCTTCTGCGCTGTCGCGGCAGTCGCTGATCGACCAGTCGCGGCTGACCGGCGAGGATCTCGACCTTTTGTCGCTGTTCGATGCCTTCGAGCATGATTGCGAACCGTATTCCTTTCGCGACCTGATCCTCGCCCGCAAATATGCCGGGCTGGTTGCCGGCGGCGCCTCGTGGGGGGCGATTGCGCGCTCGGTGCACCGCTCGGGCCCGGTCGCCTCGCTCACCGCCAAGTCGCTCGCCGTCGGCTCGCAGCACGGGCGGGCCGATGCGATCTATCTCGAAGGCGGCCAGAGCGAACTCGACGGCCAGCTGCTGTTCGATCTGGGAACGCAGGATGACGACACGCTGGAAGAGCTGTTCGCCGATGCCGAGGCGGCGGAAGGGGCTGAAGAGCACGAGCAGGCGGCGGCGCTCTACCAGCGCTGCCTGGCCATCGACCCAAGCGATGCCATCGCCGCCTTCAACCGCGCCAACTGCCTGCGCGCCGCCGGCCAGGCGGCCGAGGCGGCGCACGACTATGCCCGCGCCATAAAGCTCGATCCCGGCTTCGTCGAGGCCTGGTTCAATCTCGCCGGGCTGATGAGCGAGGAGGGGCGGGTAGCCTCGGCGCGCCGCCATTTGCTGAAGGCGATCGCACTCGATCCCAATTATGCCGACGCGGTGTTCAACCTTGCCAGGCTGGAGTTCGACGCCGGCAATCTCGCCGAGGCGCGGCGTCGCTGGGTGCGCTACCTCGAGCTCGACGCCAATTCCGAATGGGCGCGCACGGCGGCCAAGGGGATACAGTTCGTGGATTTGCAGCTGGCGCGGATGTCGGCAGGGTGAGGTAGTAGCGCCTCCTTCTCCCCTTGTGGGAGAAGGTGGATCGGCGCGCAGCGCCGAGCCGGTTGAGGGGTGTTGGAAGAAATGAGGCGTCGGCGTTCCCTGGAACACCCCTCATCCGACCGAGCTTCGCTCGGTCACCTTCTCCCACAAGGGGAGAAGGGGTCACCAGCGTTGGAGTCCCCATGACAACCTTCCTCTTCGACGGCCCCGACACCGCCGCCATCATCATCCTGCTCGCCCATGGCGCAGGCGCTCCTATGGACTCGCCCTCGATGACCGCCACCGCCAAGGCGCTGGCCGCAGCCGGCTTCCGCGTCGCGCGCTTCGAATTCCACTACATGGCGGCTCGCCGCTACGGCCACCGCAAGCCGCCGCCGCGCGCCGAGACGGTTAACCCGGAATACGTCAAGGCGATCGCCGACCTCCGGGCGAAGGGCGTGAAGGGTCCGCTGATCATCGGCGGCAAGTCGATGGGCGGACGCGTCGCTTCGATGATCGCCGACGAGATGTTTTCGAAGGGCGAGATTTCAGGGCTGCTTTGTCTCGGCTATCCCTTCCATCCGCCTGACAAACCGACGCAGCTTCGGACAAAACACCTGGCCGATCTCAAGACGCCGACATTGATCTTCCAGGGCACGCGCGACGAGTTCGGGACCAAAGACGAGGTCGCGACCTATGCTCTGTCCGACGCAATCGAGATCTTCTGGCTGGAAGACGGCGACCATGATCTGAAGCCGCGCAAAAACATCTCCGGCTTCTCCACCGCCGATCATCTGAAGACGCTCGCTGATGCGGTGAAGGCGTGGACCGAACGCATCGTGCGCTGAAGCAGGCCGATGAAGATCGCCACCTTCAACGTCAACAACATCAACAGCCGGCTGCCGAACCTGCTCGCATGGCTGGCTGCCGCCAAACCCGACATCGCCTGCCTGCAGGAGCTCAAGGCGAGACAGACGCAGTTTCCGCGCACTGCGCTGGCGGCGGCCGGCTACGGCGCGGTTTGGGTCGGGCAGCCGACCTGGAACGGCGTCGCCATCCTTTCGCGTGGCGCAGAACCCGTTCTGACCCGCGAGGCGCTGCCCGGCGACGATAGCGACCAGCAGGCGCGCTACATCGAAGCGGCGGTCAACGGCATCGTCGTCGCCTGCCTCTACGCGCCGAACGGCAATCCGCAGCCCGGCCCGAAATTCCAGTACAAGCTCAACTGGCACGAAAGGCTGGAGGCGCATGCGGCGCAGTTGCTCGACACCGGCCTGCCGGTGGTGCTGGCCGGCGACTACAACATCGTGCCCGAGCCGCGCGACATCTACCCGACCCGCTCCTATGACGACAACGCGCTGGTCCAGCCGGAAAGCCGCGCATCGTTCCAGCGGCTGCTCGACCAGGGCTGGCTTGACGCGCTGCGCAAGAAGCACCCGAACGAGACGCTCTACACATTCTGGGACTATCGCCGCAACCGCTGGCCGCGCGATGCCGGCCTGCGCCTCGACCATATCTTGCTCAGCAAGAAGCTGTCGCGCCGGCTGGTAGCGGCGGGCATCGACCGCGACGTGCGCGGCGAGACCGGCGCCAGCGATCATGCGCCGGTCTGGGTGGAGTTGAAGTGAGGCACGGAGGCTGGCGCCGCCTTTCCGGGCGGCAACCAGTCAAGTTGGCCGCGCCGCTTCGCGGGCGAACGCCTCGATCAGAGGTGCGTATCCCTCAAGGTCGGGCTGCGTAGCGAAACTGTGGCTAGCGGCGGTCGAAGCCCAGGGCAGCTTTTCCGACGTGAAGACTTCGACGAAAGGCACGTACCATTGGTGCTCGTCCAGCATGGTCGCACGAATGTTGACGAAAAAGTCCAGGCCATGCGGGCGCGTGAACATCCAGTTCTTGCAATGCGGGCAATAGAGCTGGCGATGCGGGCCGTGCAGGCCGCCGACCACCGGCTCGCCTTGCGTTATGGCAAAACCGTCGCTCGGCACGGCGATGGTCAGGGAATACGCGCTGGCGCTCAGCTTCTGGCAGCCGGTGCAGTGACACGCCATCGTCAGCAAGGGCGGGGCGCTGATGCGAAAGCGTATTCCGGCGCACAGGCAACCGCCGTCCCAAGGGAGCTTCCAATCGTCCATTGCTGGCCTCGCCTTAGCCTCTGCCAGCGATCTAGCGCGCGACCGGCCTGCCGGCAAACGCGGCGATGCCTGCGGCTGCTGGCGCCGACGGGCACCATGTCATCACCGGCAGCGGCGATTACACGATCAAGCTGTGGGATCTGGACAGCGGCCGCGAGGTCCGCCGTTTCGACGGCCATGAAGGCACCGTGTACGCCCTGGCGCTCTCAGCCGACGGCGAGCGGCTGCTCTCAGGCTCGCTCGACGGCACGGCGCGGCTGTGGGACATGGAGACCGGCAACCAGCTCGCCATGTTCGACAGCCAGTCCGGCCCGATCTATGCGGTTGCCTTTGCCGCGGGCGGCACGGTGCTGACCGGCGGCTACGACCGCAGCATCAGGGACTGGCCGGCTGGCGGCGCCGATAGGATGGTGCTTTTCGCCGGGGCGCCGGATTGATTGCGGGATATCCAATTTCGTCGCCGGGGCTTGGACACCCCCACTGTTGCGCTGGGCAATCGCATTTGGATTCTTGCGAAGATGGACCCCCACCCTAACCCTCCCCACAAGGGGGAAGGAATGCTGCCGCGCGCCCTTACTTCCCCTTTGGCGCCGAAAGGCAGGCAATTTGCCGAGGTCAGTGCCAACGGAAGTCTCCCTCCCCCTTGTGGGGAGGGGTTAGGGGTGGGGGTCCATCGTAGAGCGAAAGCCTCGGCTTTCCACCTGCGATAGCCCTGCCCCACGAGGGGGAGATCAGCAGCTCCAGCGTCGGCTTCGGCGCGTATACTTGACCCGCCTACCATCAACGCTATGTTCGCGTCCATGTCAGAGACCAGCCCCGCGGCCGCTGCGCCGCTCATCGTGATTGACCTTCAGACCGGCATGTTCGACGGTGTTGCCGAACCGCCGATCCATGATGCCGACGGCATCGTTGCCCGCACCCGCGCGCTGATCGAATGGGCACGGCGCAGCGGGCGCAAAGTCGCCTTCATCAGGCATGACGGGCCACAGGGCGATCCTCTGGCGCCGGGTGAGCCGGGCTGGCCGGTGTGGCCGGCGCTCGGCCAGGCCGCGGACGAGCCGACTTTCGCCAAGTGTGTCGGCGATGCGTTCAGCAATGCCGCCCTTGCAGAATGGGTGGCCGGCCAGGGCGCCGGCGAGGTCGTTCTGATCGGCGCGCAGACCGATTTCTGCGTGGCGGCCACGGTGAAGGGCGCCTTTGCAGCGGGCCTGGGCGTCACCGTGGTTTCCGACGCCCACAGCACGCTCGACGCGGCCAGCGAGACCGCCGCGGAGATCATCGCCCGGCACAATGCGGCATTTGCCGCCGCCGGGGTCAAGCTGGCGACGACAAAAGCCCTGACCGATAGCTGATCCGCCGGCTCATCCCTACGCCGTCAAAGCCTGATCCAGCCGGGAAGCGACTGGCGGGTTCAGACAATTTGGCGCGGGGCGCCTCACTACTGCGGGCTTCCGCCGGCGCGGTCTATCGCGTATTGGCGCAGGAACTCTCCTTTGGCCTTCCCCGGAAAACCATGATTCGTCTCGAAAGCATCAGCAAGCAGAACGGCAGGCAGATCGTCTTCATCGAAGCCTCCGCCGCGTTGCAGAAGGGCGAGAAGGTCGGGCTGGTCGGGCCTAACGGCGCCGGCAAGACGACGCTGTTTCGCATGATCAACGGCGAGGAGCAGCCCGACGAAGGCCAGGTCTCGGTCGATCGCGGCGTCACCATCGGCTATTTCAGCCAGGATGTCGGCGACATGGAAGGCCGCAGTGCGGTGGCCGAAGTGATGGACGGCGCCGGACCGGTCAGCGAAGTGGCGGCCGAGATGCGCGAGCTCGAGCACGCCATGGGCGACCCTGACCAGGCCGACCAGATGGACGAGATCATCGCCCGCTACGGCGAGGCGCAGCACCGCTTCGAGGAGCTCGACGGCTACGCGCTGGATGGCCGGGCGCGCGAGGTGCTGGACGGCCTCGGCTTCAGCCAGGAGATGATGGACGGCGACGTCGGCAAGCTGTCCGGCGGCTGGAAAATGCGCGTGGCACTGGCCAGGATCCTTTTGATGCGGCCCGACGCCATGCTGCTCGACGAGCCGAGCAACCATCTCGACCTGGAAAGCCTGATCTGGCTGGAGCAGTTCCTGAAGAACTATGACGGCGCGCTGCTGATGACCTCGCACGACCGCGAGTTCATGAACCGCATCGTCAACAAGGTGGTCGAGATCGACGGCGGTTCGCTGACCGCTTACTCCGGCAACTACGAATTCTACCAGCAGCAGCGGGCGATTGCCGACAGGCAGCAGCAGGCGCAGTTCGAGCGCCAGCAGGCGATGCTGGCCAAGGAGATCGCCTTCATCGAGCGCTTCAAGGCGCGTGCCTCGCATGCCGCCCAGGTACAGAGCCGGGTGAAGAAGCTGGACAAGATCGACCGGGTCGAGCCGCCCAAGCGCCGCCAGAAGGTATCGTTCGACTTCCAGCCGGCGCCGCGCTGCGGCGAGGACGTGGTGACGCTGAAGAACGTGCACAAGGGCTATGGCAGCCGCTCGATCTACGAGGGATTGGATTTTCAGGTGCGCCGCCGCGAGCGCTGGTGCATCATGGGCGTCAACGGCGCCGGCAAGTCGACGCTGCTGAAGCTGGTCGCTGGCGCTTCCGAGCCGGACAATGGCACGGTGGCGCGCGGGCCCAGCGTCAAGATGGGCTATTTCGCCCAGCACGCCATGGAAGTGCTGGAGGGCGAGCGCACCGTGTTCCAGACGCTGGAAGATGCGTTTCCGCAGGCCGGCCAGGCGCCGCTCAGGGCGCTGGCCGGCTGCTTCGGCTTTTCCGGCGACGAGATCGAGAAGAAATGCCGCGTGCTGTCGGGCGGCGAGAAGGCGCGGCTGGTGATGGCGCTGATGCTGTTCGATCCGCCCAATTTGCTGGTGCTGGACGAGCCGACCAACCACCTCGACATCGCCACCAAGGAGATGCTGATCACGGCACTGTCGCAGTACGAGGGAACCATGCTGTTCGTCTCGCACGACCGCCATTTCCTGGCGGCGCTGTCGAACCGGGTGCTGGAACTGACGCCCGAGGGCATCCACACCTATGGCGGCGGCTATACCGAATATGTCGAGCGCACCGGGCAGGAGGCGCCGGGGTTGCGGAGCTGAGGCCGGCTCTGCCGCGCACGGTCACGTAGACGCTCGATTCCGGGGGCCAAGCACGAGGTGCTCAGCCATGTATCGCAATTTCGCGCAGCGGATCGCCGCCGTCGATGAACAGCCGGCCTTGCGCGGTCAACGCCGCCTTGAGCCGTCGCAGGGCAATTTTTCCTGCTTCGGGATGACGCCCGTCCAACGCGCCGACGCGCACGGCAACGGCAATGTCGAAGTGCTTCTCATCGGCCTCCAACTCGAAGTCCTCGATGGCGATCTGGCGAAGGCTCAGCCGGCCTGCCGCAATCTCGGCGCGCGAGGCGGCCCCGGCCTGCGCGATGGCCTTGGCCGAGCGGTCGATCGCCAGCACGTGCCCGCCGCCGATCCGGCGCGCGATCTCGCGCGCTGCAGCACCCGGTCCGCAGCCAATCTCCAGCACTCGCATGCCCTGCCGCAAAGGCAGCGCATTGACGATCTCCAAAAGCCTTGGCGACAAGTCGTTCGCCATACGCTGTTCTCCAGCTTTTTCACAATCCGAGATTAGCGACCGCGGCCGGCGACGGGAAGGCCGAGAGACGCGGGCATCGCCGATGTGTTCAGCTGGCATGTTCAGCTGGGTGCTGCTTGAGCAGGGGGCATGATCGACATCGAAGAGGTCGACGATCCGGTCTCGACCGCGGGCGACCGGGCGGGCCCGAGCGGCCCGGCGTCGTTGACCTGAGGGGTAGGGAGGGAACTGGCGCCGAGCCTAACCGGTTGGGGGGTAGATCACCGGCCGTTTATGTGTATACGCTCAAGCTAATATAAGAGCAAGCTAATGTTTTGCGTCAGCGATGTTGGACGATTGTTCTGATCATGGCCGGTTGTGGCTTCCTGCCGCGCCCTCCAATCCGGCCAAACACCGCTTATTGCCTTCAAGTCCTGGCTCCAATGCTGTACCCCGGCCCGAAATTCAAGGAGCCTGCGATGACCTCACATCCCGACATCCCCGACGCCAGCATGGCGGTCGATGCGGCCGGCGTGGCAGCCGATGACCGGCGCGCTCGCGAGGCGGATGCCGCATGGCGCGACGATGTTCGCGAGGGCGTGCGGCAGGTAGGCGATCTGGATTCGCTGCCGCTGTCGCCAGCCGAGCGGGCGGCGGCCAAAGCCGCGGCCACGCGCCACAAGGTTCGCATTCCCAAGGCCTATCTCGACCTGATCGACTGGAACGACCCCGCCGATCCGATACGGCTTCAGGTCATCCCGTCGCCCGACGAACTGGCAGAGCAGGAGGGCGAACTCGACGATCCGATCGCCGACCACGCCTTCAGTCCCGTGCCTAGATTGACGCATCGACATGCCGACCGGGTTCTGTTGTTCCCGACCTATCAATGCGCGGTCTATTGCCGGTTCTGCTTTCGCAAGGAGCAGTTGACCTCGATCGGCCGGGGTTTTTCGCGCGAGGCGCTGGAGCCGGCCTTCGCCTATATCGCGGCCCATCCGGAAATCCGCGAGGTGATCCTGACCGGCGGCGACCCGCTGTCGCTGCCGGACAGGGCGCTGGCGGAAATCCGCGCCCGTGTCGAGGCGATCCAGCATGTGCGGCTGTTGCGCATCCACACGCGCGTACCCGTCGCGCTGCCGTCGCGCGTCACCGGCGGGTTGATTCAAGCCTTGCAGGGCCGGCTGATGGTCACTGTCGTCACCCATTTCAACCATCCACGCGAAATCACGGAGGCGACCGAGCGGGCCTGCCGCACGTTGCGGCAGGGCGGCTTCGTGCTGCTGAACCAGAGCGTTCTGCTGAAAGGCGTGAACGATACGGTCGAGGTGCTGGAAGAGCTGTGCCGCGAGCTGATGTATCGCCTTGGCATCAAACCCTATTACCTGCACCACGGCGATCTCGTGCGCGGCATGGCGCACCGGCGCACCACGATCGCCGAGGGCCAGGCGCTGGTCAGCGCCTTGCGTGCGCGCCTGTCGGGCATCTGCAATCCCGTCTACGTGCTGGATCTGCCGGACGGCGGAGGGAAAGTCCCGCTCGGCCCGTCCTATCTCGAGGCGCGCGAAGGGGAGACGTGGCGAATACGTGGGCTTGATGGGGCGGTGAGGGCGTATAGGGAGGTTGCTGGGGAGTAGGGGACGCGCAGCCGCTGTCCAAGCCAGCCCACCTTGGTGACCTGACATGCAGCCCTTGATCACGGAAGCATGCGTTAACTGCTGTTCTATTTGGTGCTTGCGCAATTGCTAAAATAGTGAAAACGTTGGCCTGGGGTAATGGGTTAGGGGAGTTCGTCCCGGCTGTTGCGAGTTTCGGGGCGGCGCAGAAAAGTCATGAACTTTCCACAGTTCCTGGTGGGGCTGACCACCACATCGTCCATCGTGGCGATCTCGACTTACTTTGCGACGGGTTCAATCTGGAAGACGCTGGCCTGGACGATCTTGACCTTGATCGTCATGCAGGTTGGATATTTCCTGTTCGTCGTCCGGTTGATCTACGGATCCGGGGCGAAAGGCGCGGCGGCAAAGCCGCGGCGTCTGAGGGCTGTGCCGCCGAACCGTCGAGGTCGCATTCAGCTTATGCAGTAATGTCCCATATAGATATCATGGTCTAGACAGGACATGTTCGGTTCTGGGAATGTGCGTTGGACGTTCCGCTAGTTTAGCCAACTAATATATATCGCCCAACTCATATCGTCGTTTTTGGGCTAGCGGGAAAACCTGCCTGCTGCTTGTACGACTGTGCCTAAGGCCACATTTTACAACCGGCTGGCAAGCTCCCTTTCGTTGATGCAGCCTAAATCCGGCTGGTGTTTTCGATGGGCGGTTGAGGCTATAAAGCCGTTCAACCGGGCGGCATCGGGATGCATTTCGGCCGGTCGAGAGGGTTGTGGTGATCGACGGAACGCCAAACGTGATCTTACTGATCGGCAGCGCCCCCGATGTGGTGCGCTGCGCCGCCTGGCCCAAGCAGGCCTTCGGCAAGATCGTCGCCATCAACAACGCCTGGCGCGTGCGGCCCGACTGGGATTTCCTCGTCCATGCCGGCGATTTCCCGGCGGAGCGGATGCCGCAAGGCGGTCCCCTGCAGCAGGCGCAGATCTTCAGCGCCTCGCATTACGTGCCGGCGCAAAACAGCTTTGGCGGCTTCGTCTATGCCGGGGGCACCATGTCGATGACGGCGGCCTACTGGACGATCCACAGTCAGAAGCCGGACGTGCTGGCATTCCTTGGCTGCGACATGATTTACGACCAGCCCGGCAACACGCATTTTTACGGCGTCGGCCGCGCCGATCCGCTGCGCAACGACGTCACCCTGCGCAACCTCGAGGCGAAGTCGGCCCGCCTGCTCATCCATGCGCTTCGGCGCGGCTGCCTGTGCGTCAACCTATCCGACCTGCCGCGCAGCCGGCTGGTCTTCCCGCGGCTGACGCTCGATGAAGTCGGCGCGCTTTCTTCCTCGCGGCTTTCGGAAATGAAGGCCGAGATGCTTGCCGGCCTGCGGCTCGATCAGGCGGAGGAGGCCGACAGGATCGAGAAGGAACTCGGCTATTTCTTCGAGGACGGCATGTACTGGAAGCACCTCGAAAAGCTCGACGAGAAATTCCTGGCCAACATCGACCGGCTGTGGATGGCGGCGGTGAAGGCGAGCTTGAGCAGTCGGCCGAAGCTGCCGATCTCCCCCCTTGTGGCAGGGCAATCGCATTTGGATTCTTACGAAGATGGACCCCCACCCTAACCCTCCCCACAAGGGGGAGGGAATGCTGCCGCGCGCCCTTACTTCCCCTTTTGGCGCCGAAAGGCAGGCAATTTGCCGAGGTCAGCGCCAACGGAAGTCTCCCTCCCCCTTGTGGGGAGGGGTTAGGGGTGGGGGTCCATCGTAGAGCGAAAGCCTCGGCTTTCCATCTGCAATAGCCCTGCCCATTGTGGGGGGAGATCAGCAGTTTCAGTCGTCCGCTTAGCTTTTGGCCGCCGCGAGCTTGTCTTGCGTCTTGGTCTCGAAATCGCTGGCGTCATGGCGCTCGTGCAGTTGCATCGAAGGCTCGCCGAAGGTGCGGTTGACCATGCGGCCGCGCTTGACCGCCGGCCGCGCGTCGATGGCGTCGGCCCAGCGCTGCACGTTCTTGTACTGCTCCACCTGCAGGAACTCGCCGGAATCGTCATACATACGGCCCTTGGCCAGCCCGCCATACCAGGGCCACACCGCAATGTCGGCAATCGTATAGTCGCTGCCGCCTAAATACTCGCTTTCGGCGAGGCGTCGGTCGAGCACGTCCATCTGCCGCTTGGTTTCCATGGCGAAGCGGTCGATGGCATATTCGATCTTCGTCGGCGCATAGGCGTAGAAATGGCCGAAGCCGCCACCGAGATAGGGCGCCGAGCCCATCTGCCAGAACAGCCATGACAGCGTCTCGGCGCGAGCCGGCTGCTCCGTCGGCAGGAATTCGCCGAATTTTTCGGCGAGGTAGAGCAGGATCGAGCCGGATTCGAAGATGCGGACCGGCTTTTTCCCACTGCGATCCATCATGGCCGGGATCTTCGAGTTGGGGTTGACCTCGACGAAGCCGCTGCCGAACTGGTCGCCGTCGTTGATCCTGATAAGCCAGGCGTCGTATTCGGCGCCGCTGTGGCCGAGCGCCAGAAGTTCCTCCAGCATGATCGTCACCTTGACGCCGTTCGGTGTCGCCAGCGAATAAAGCTGCAGCGGATGCTTGCCGACCGGCAGTTTCTTGTCGTGCGTCGGGCCGGCGATCGGCCGGTTGATGCTGGCGAAAGCGCCGCCATTTGCCTTGTTCCAGGTCCAGACTTTTGGCGGCGTGTATTGGTCCGTTGCGTAGTCGTTCATTTGGGAGGCCTTTGGAAGGGTTGGGTTGGGAGGATATCAGATATCAACGTGGGCAATGGCGGAGGAACTTTGCATAGGGCAGCTTGGGATAGCCGTAGGTACAGATAGGGCTGCCGGCGCTGTTGCAAAACCCCGGCGCGAACGGCGCGGCGCCGGTCCACGCCAAAGCCGGCGCCACCTCTTGCGCCTGATCACCTGCGCCATACCTATAGCCCATATCAGCTGCGAACATTGCCAGGAACCAAAGCATGAATATCGAACCCCTTTTGCGATCCATCGTGGCCGTCCGCGCCACCGTGCCAGAGGACGCCTTCACGGCAAATACACTTGGCACCCGCCGCGAGGGCAGTGGCGTGGTCATCCGCGGCGACGGGCTGGTACTCACCATCGGCTATCTCATCACGGAGGCCGAGGAGGTCTGGCTGGCCGACCAGGACGGGCGCGTGGTTCCCGCCCATGCGCTCGCCTACGACCAGGAGTCGGGCTTCGGCCTGGTGCAGGCGCTGGCGCCGCTCGGGCTGCCCGCCATTGCGCTCGGCGATGCGTCCAGGGCCAAGATCGGCGATCCCGTCGTGCTCGCCGACGGCGTCGGCCGCTCCGTGCGGGCGCGGATCGTCACCAAGCAGGAATTCGCCGGCTATTGGGAATATCTGCTCGACGAGGCGATCTTCACGGCGCCGGCTCACCCCTCATGGGGCGGCGCCGGCCTCATCGGCGCGGATGGCAGGCTGCTCGGCATCGGTTCACTGCGCCTGCAGATGAGCCGCAACGGCGAGGTCGCCGACATCAACATGGTGGTGCCGATCGATCTTCTGCCGCCCATCCTCGACGATCTGCTGACGCGCGGGCAGGTCGCCAGGCCGCCGCGGCCGTGGCTCGGCGCCTTCTCGGCCGAGAGCGACGGCAAGGTCGTGGTGATGAGCGTCGCCGAGGGCGGTCCAGCCGCCCAGGCGGGCCTTCGCCAAGGCGATGTCATCTCGGATGTCCGCGACACGGCGGTCGATGGGCTTGCCGATTTTTATCGCAAGCTTTGGAAGAGCGGCCCGGCGGGTGCCGAGATCCCGCTCCGGGTGCTGCGCGATGGCCGCGAAACCTGGCTGCGCGTCAAGTCCGCCGATCGCAACAGCCTGCTGTGGAAGCCGCCGCTGCAGTGAGGCAACCGAAACCTCTCACTCTCCGCAAGCGCTGAAGCCAGTGCCCGGGGTCCATTCCGCAAATGGGATGACCTTGCCTTCGACCGATACGGTCGCTTGCCTGGTGCTGCCGTCCGCCAGCTTCTTGCTGCTTTTGCCCTTGCCGGTCAGCACATTGTAGTCGCAGTCGCCGGCAACATTGTCGTCCATGTAATCCCAATAGTCGTAGGCAAAACCGGCGACGACGAACGTGCCGTTGCGCCAGGCGAGCGTCAGCGTCTTATTGGTCCGCTCGCTGCCGATCTCCATCGCCGGAACATAGAGCTTGATCGAACCGTTGGGGAGCGCGGTGAGTTCGGGCTCGGTGTCGGATGTGGCGGGGCCCGGCCGGTCATAATCCTTCCATTCGCCGTAAATCTGTTCATGCACGACCCCGGCAGGTTTTAGAAAATCGCCATCGCGATCCTTGAGGAAAAAATACATGTCCATGGGATGGCCGGGCTCGGTCTCCACGATCATCGCCAGATCGGCGGCGCCGTCGCTGTTCCAGTCGCCGGTCGCCGCCGTGATGATCTTCTGCGTCTCGATCGGTTCTGCCAGGGCGGCGGCCGGCAGCAGCAGGACCAGACCGAATATTGTCGATCGCATGTAGATCCCCTCGCGCTTGGGCAGGCCTGAGAGCATGCTTCTCAGGAGGCCCGGCTCTGCCGCGTCTCGGAACGGCTCGTCTCGTTGAGCAGCCGGCAGAGCGAAACCGCTTCACGACGGCTCAGGCCGATCAGCGCGATTTGCGAAAATTGCGCCGGCAGATCGTGAACGATGTCCCACACCATCCATCGGCCGTTCGGCTCCATGACACATTCGTAGCGCAATAATTGTTCCTGCATCCGACCCCCCGGCTTTGCTCATCGGACTGGTACAGCGTCGAGGTAAATGAGTTGTTGCGCCGCGAGAGTATTCCGCGGCTGTCAAAACCAGGCGTTGAATCCCCACAGGGGCGAACCCGACAGGTCACGGCTGACGGTGCCGATACTCTCGACAAGGCGGCAGGGCAGGGACGCTTCCGGCGTGAACGGCGGCCACCGCTAGAATTGGATCAGGCGTTGCGGCTCGCCATATGCGCGTCGAGCTTCCTCCTCGAGGGGCCGTAACGCTTGATGATGGTCGCGGCCTCGCTTTGCGGTATGCCGTATTTGCGGGCAAAGGCAGCGACCTCGTAAGGCTCTTCGCCTGAGACCAGTTTGCGATCCTGCTTGGTCTTGGATTTGTCGTCGGCCATGGCGTCCTCCATCACATCTGGTCGTTATAGGGCTCCTTGGTCCGGCCGACCATCCTGGCCAGTTCGGCAAAGGACGGTACGCCGGTTTCACCCTGGGCATTGTTGGCCGCCTGCAGCAGCCTGAGCGGAAAGCAGACGGCGTCGCGGTTGGATGGCGACATGTCTTCATAGAGACGCTCCTCGCTGGTCATCGCCGCCTCGGCCCGGCGCAACGCCATGTCGACCTCGTCGACCGACAGCAGGCCCTTGTGGACCAGCGCGTTGTTGACGGCCGCGATCGCCATCATCAATCCTTCGAGCTGGAGATTGGCGACGTTCATCGTCTTGTGTCCTTGCCGGGCTTCTTGGCGGTGGCCTTGCCGTCTGGCCGGATCGCTGCGCGCGGCGGGTTCTGGCCCTCCGAATGCAGGGTCCTGTCATCGAAATCGTCAGCCGGCCTGGTCAATCCCATGCCGCCGGGAGGTGGCTTGTTGCCGGCCGCATCCTGCGAAAATTCGTCGGCCGCGTCGCGGCTCGTCTTTGCCGGATATTTCCTCGCTCCGGTCTCGTAGCGGTTCGGGTCGTCGGCCATGTCCTGTGCTCCCGTTGCAATGAGCAGATAACTTTCATGCGGCGGCAGCGGTTCCGTGGCGAAATCGACCTTGCCGGTGCGCAAGCCTTCGCAATCTGCGACCACGACTACGAGGATTGCCCGAAGCGCAGAACCGATGCCGGACGGCAGAAGCAGACGCCAGGCAACGCGTCCCAGCCCGCAGCCGCGGCTGCAGGGGAAATCGGCTGGCCACCCTGAACCACCCGCCGGTCCGGCCGGCTGCCTCGAAGGTCTTTCCATATCCAGAGGATTGCAATGCCGCCACTATTGTGGGCAAAAGCAGCACGGGCAATCAGGTTGGGGTGGGGTGATGACCGAAACGCAAGGCAATTCAAGCCGTCCGCAGGGCAAGCCGGGGATGGCATCGGGGTCGATCGGTTCCGGCCTGATCGCACTCGTCATCGTGGCGCTCGGCGTCTTTGCGCTGTTTGGATCCTGGTACACGATCGATCAGGGCGACCGCGGCGTGCTTTTGACCAACGGAGCGCTGAGTTCGGTCGTTGATCCCGGACTGCATTTCAAGCTGCCGTGGTTACAGCGTGTCGAGAAGATCAGCCTGCGCCAGCAGGTGCTCAAATGGGGCTGCGAGAACCAGAACGATTGCAGCGGCCTGCCGGCCATGCAGGCCTATTCGCGCGACCAGCAGCCGGCCGACATGCGCGTCACCGTCAATTTCCACGTGCCGGCCGCCGAAGTCAGCAACGTCTACACCAATTATGGATCGATCGAGGCACTGGCCGACCGTGTCATTGCCAGGAAGGCACCGCAGGAGATCAAGACGGTGTTCGGCCAGTACGACGCGGTGTCGGTTATCCAGAACCGGGCGAAGTTCAACAAGGACGTCGCCGAGGCCATCGCGGCGGTAACCGACGGGCCGGTGATGATCGACAGCGTGCAGGTCGAGAACATCGACTTCTCCGATGCCTACGAGCAGGCGGTCGAAGCCAGGATGACGGCGCAGGTCGAGGTGCAGAAGCAGGAACAGAACCTGCAGCAGGAAAAGATCAAGGCCGATATCGCCGTCACCCAGGCCAAGGGCCGCGCCGACAGCGTCAAGGCCGAAGCCGAGGCCAGCGCCTACAAGACCAGGGTCGAAGGCGATGCGACCGCGGGCGCCATCAAGGCTCGCGCCGCCGCAATCGCCAACAATCCGCTGCTGGTCGAACTGACCAAGGCGGAGAGGTGGAACGGCGAATTGCCGAAGTCGATGATCCCGGGCTCGACCGTACCGTTCCTCGAACTCAGCACGCCTGCCGCAGCATCGAACTGAGGCGCGGCGCAAGCCAGATCAGGGCGCCGGCGCGATAGCCGTCCTGGTGCGGTTACGGCTGAAGCACGGCGCCTCGGGCGATTGCCTGCGTTTGACTTAGAAAAGCTGTCAGCAGCTCCATTCCCGCCGGCCAGTCGCCGAGCCCGCTGTCGCCATTGATGTGGCCAAGCGGTCCGGCGATATGGAGATCGCTGCCCCATCGCTCGGATTTCGCCCTGGCATAGTCCAGCGAGCCGTAGGGATCGTTGGTGCTGGCGACAATCAGCGACGGAAAGCGAAGCCGTTGTTGCGGTGCGTCGGCGAAGGCCCGGGCGGAGGAGGGGAAGGCCGGCGACGCAGGGTCCGGAACCGCGACCAGCAACGCACCGCCGATAGAGCGGGGGGAGATCCGCTGCCAGTGTACGACGAGCAGACAGCCGAGGCTATGGGCGACGAGCACCGGCGGTGTCCTTGCCTGGCATACAGCGGTTTCCAGCGCGGCCACCCAGTCGTCGACGTCCGGCGCGTCCCAACTCGCCGGGTTGAACCGCCGCATCGCCGGGTTTGCCTGCTGCCAACGTGTCTGCCAGTGGGCTTCGCCCGATCCGCCGATGCCCGGCACAATGATGAAGTCGGTCATGCGAAGCCCTTCTTTCCTGATGCAGCGCGTGCAATTCTAGGTCTTCTCCCAGGTGGCGGAATGAGAGATCATCGGAAAGCAGCGACGAAATCCGATGGATTAAAGGGCGATCATGCGGAACGGCGATTATCGGCCAAGGCTCGATCCCACCGATCTGGCGATCATTGAGATCATGCAGGAGGATGGCCGCATCGGCATCTCCGAGCTTGGCCGCCGCGTCGGACTGTCCCAGCCCGCCACCTCGGAACGGGTGAAGCGGCTGGAGGAGCGCGGCGTCATCACCGGTTACAAGGCGGTGATCAATTCGGCAGCGCTCGGGCTCGGCACCATGGCGGTCATCCGCCTGCGCACCACGCATGAGCATATCCAGGCCTGCCTGAAGAAGTTCGCCCAATTGCCGGAGGTGGTCGAGGTGCTGCGGGTGACCGGCGAGGATTGTTTTCTGGTCAAGGTCGTGGTCCCGTCACCGCCCGATCTTGAAAGCATCGTCGACAGCATCGGCCGGTACGGCACGGTGACGACAAATGTGGTTCTGCGCGCCGAGCAACCGAAGCGGCTGGGACGCGAATTGATGACCAGGGCCTGACCGGTCTATCGCTTGGTCTGCGTATGCCCGACGGCATTGGCGAACGAGATGCCGCCCTTGATCTCGCGCATCGCCATCGAGGTGATCGTGCGCCGCACGCCGGGCAGCCGGCTGAGCTCCTCGCGCAGCATCCTGTCGAGCGCCATCATGTCGACGGTGACGATCTGCAGGAGATAATCGGCCTCGCCTGTCGTGGCGTGGCAGCGGCGGATCAGCGGATGCTTTTTGACCGCCGCCTCGAAGGCGTCCGACAGTTCGAAATCGATCGACACCTGGATGAAGGCTTCGATGCCGAAGCCGAGCTTGGCTGGGTCGATCAGGGTCGAGTAGCCGCGGATGACGCCGGCGTCCTCAAGCGTCTTGACCCGCTTCCAGCACGGCGTCTTGCTCAAGCCGACCTCGTCGGCGAGCGCGGCAAAGGAGATGCGGGCCTCGCGTTCGAGCGCAGCTATGATCTTCCGGTCGATCGCATCCAGCATCATTCGTTCTTCCTATCCGCTTCAGACGCAGTGTTTGTCCTTCATTTTGCGCTAATCGAATAACAGAAAGGGACAATGTTCGGCAAGAAAGCGATTAGACTCAGGGACCGGGATCCAACAGGCGCCTGCGGCCCAACGGCCGGGGCAGGGAGCATGGCCATGGACAAGCAGGATTATTATGCCCGCATCGAAACGCCTGAGATGCGCGACTATGGCGTCTACCTCAAATGCGACAGGCTGCTTGCCTGCCAGAAGCCGCTGGCCGAGATGGTCAATGCCGACGAGCTGCAGTTCCAGATCGTTCATCAGGTCGAGGAGCTGTGGATGAAGCTCATCGCCTATACGCTGGTCGATGTCGTCGATTTCCTGGAAAAGCAGGATACGCATCGCATCGTCACGCTGATGGCGCGCGTGCACCGGCTGATACGGCTGATGACGGCGCAGCTCGACCTGCTCGAAACCATGTCGCCCAAGGAATACCAGCAGATCCGGCTGCAGCTCGGCAATGGCAGCGGTCAGGAATCGCCGGGTTTCAAGCAGCTGCTGCGTCTGCCGCCCGATCTGTGGCGGGCCTTCAAGGCGTCGTACCTCGACGACCGCGGCCTTTCGGTCGAGGATGTCTACGATACCGGCTACGATCACGGCGACAGCTATGTCGTTGCCGAAGCGCTGATCGAGTTCGACGAGCTGTTCCAGAAATTCCGTGCCAACCACCTCTATCTCATCCACCGCACGATCGGCCTCGGCGCGAAATCGCTGAAGGGCCGGCCGGTCGAATTGCTGGAAGCCGGCGCCCGCCACCGCTTCTTCCCGGAACTCTGGGACATACGCTGGGCGATGACCGACCGCTGGGGCAGCCAATATGGAACGGTACGGGAGCCGATCAGCAAGCCGGGGGTCAAGTTGGGGTAGCGCAACCTTTCTTCTCCCACAACAAGGGGAGAAGGGAAGGCGCCACTTTGGTGCCGGCGCTTGTATCTCTCAGGTTTTTCGGGGGATGATGTCGGGCTTGCGGCTGGTGGTGCGTCCTTGGGGCACAACCATCGCAACTCTGGGAGGACATCATGACCTTGGAAACCGCTCAATCATCCGTTCAGTCGCCGTGGCAGACCGCGGCAATCCTTATCGCCCGCCTGATCTTTGCCGCCGTCTTCCTGATGGCCGTGATCTTCAAATTCGTCGATATCGGCGCCACCGCCGGCTATATCGCGGCGGCCGGGTTTCCGTTCCCGCTGTTCCTGGCCTGGTGCGCAGCCCTGCTCGAGGTCGTCCTCGTTCTATGCTTCCTGACCGGCGCCTTCTTCTCATGGGCAGCACTCGTCGCCGCCGCCTATGTGCTGTTCCTCGGCTTTGCCTTCCACGGGCCGTCGCACTGGGCCGGCAACCAGGCGGAGTTCGGCTTCTTCGTCGATCACTTCACCTTCCTGGCCGGGCTGCTGTTTGCCGCCGTGCACGGGCCGGGCCGCGTCTTGGCGCTGAGGCTTGGCAGGGGGTGATGCCAAAGCTTGCTGCGGCGGTCATCCTCGGTCGCCGCGTCACATCTGGTCGTTGTAAGGTTCCTTGATCTGACCGACCATGCGCGCCAGTTTCGAGAAGGACGGCATGTCCGTCTCCGGCTGACATTGATTGGCCAACTCCAGCAACCGGATCGGGAAGTTGACGGCATCGCGGCTCGACGCCGACATGCCTTCGGACCTTTCCTCGTTGGTCTCGCTGGCTTCGGCCTTGCGCAAGGCGATGTCTATCTCCTCGACGGAGACCACGCCCTTGCGGACCAGGACCTGATTGATCGATGCGATGGCCATCAGCAGGCCTTCGAGTTGCAGATTGGCGACGTTCATGGCTTTTGCTCCCATTGGCTGGGGTTCAAACGCGCGAATGCCTGTTCTGATCCGCGGCTGCGGCTGCTCGTCGGCCGGTGAGATGCCTCGGCAAATGGAGGAAGCGCCAATTGCCGACGCTGCGTTCGCGCCCACAAAGTGGCTGGCGGGCAACGCGAGGCGCCGAAGAGAAATTCGGTTTTTTGTCGCCGCGCCACATTTTGTTCTTGCTTTGTGCCGGCAGCTATGCTACTAATTTGGGTATGGTGCCAATTGGCTCCAACGACCCGCCCGCCGAGGCGGGTTTTTGTTTTCAGGCTTCTTTTCGATCGAACGTTGCTTGTGTTGCCGGCTGTGAAGTCGGCGGGACAGCGCTCGGGACAGTACCCCCCTCTGGCCTGCCGGCCATCTCCCCCTCAAGTGGGGAGATTGGCGGTTTCGGCGCTGCGCTCTTCCTGCAACGTTGGAGATTGGCGAAAGCCGGCGCGAAAGCCGATTTCCCCCCAAGTGGGGGAGATGTCCGGCAGGACAGAGGGGGCCGCGAAGGAATGCAGCCTAGCGGTCTTCTTGGAAGGTCAATCGGGAGGCGGACAAGGCGAGGCGCTGAACGGAATTCGCATTTTTCTGCCGCCGCGCCACATTTTGTTCTTGCTTTGTGCCGGCAGCTATGCTACTAATTTGGATATGGTGCCAATTGGCCCCAACGACCCGCCCGCCGAGGCGGTTTTTTTGTTTCAGGCCGGTTTGGAGACGATCACGGCGAGCGACGCGAGTTTTCCGTCACTCAGGCTTCGGATGTAGTTGCGGCGGCGCTGCAGGAATTCCGCGCCCATGACGACTTCATTTGCCTGCTGCTGCGCCGGCGAGGGCACGATGCCGGAATTGGCTCTCTTCAGCGCCAGCTCAACATGTTCGCCGGTTTCGTCGACGATTTCGTCGATGCGAAATCCGGCATCGACAAACAGGGTTTTCAATTTTTCCCGATCGGCGAGGTGGCTGGTCGCCGCAGAAACCGCCCAGGGCATGGGATAGTAGGGCTCGCCGCCGGCGAGCACGGCTTCGGTCCAGATCAGCCTGCCTCGCGGTTTCAGCACGCGCCAGGCCTCGTCGATGACCGCGGCTTTGTTCTCGATGTTCATGCCCACATAGAAGCAGATCGCCGCATCGAAGGTGCTGTCGCCAAAAGGGAGTTTCGTTGCGTCGGCCTGATGGAAGCGAACTTTGTCTGCCAGTCCGCTGAGTGCGGTCAATCGGCTCGACGCGGCGACAAAGGCTGGTGTCAGGTCGATGCCGTCGACCTCGCAGCCATAGGCCGAGGCCAGAAACCTTGCCGGCCCGCCAATGCCGCTGCCGATATCCAGGATTCGATCTGTCGGCGAAGGAGCAAGACGGGCCGCATGCTCCTGCGTGGCGGTCAGTTCGCGGCCATGGAACTGATCGAACGGATAGAGTTGCGCGGCCGCGAGTTTGCCGGCCGGGTCGGCGTCCGGGATCGCGGCCAATATGCGATCGACGATGCCGTCGCTGCCCTCGCTGCCGTAGTGACTGGTGACATTGCCCATGACGCGTTCCCCTCAAGCGCAACCACCATCCCATCAACGCAAGTCTCACGCAATGCCCCGCCTTTTTCGCCCCTCTTTCCATCCGTTCACCGACGGGGATGCGAGGTCGGCAGCGCATTTTTCTGCCACCGCGCCACATTTTGTTCTTGCTTTGTGCCGGCAGCTATGCTACTAATTTGGGTATGGTGCCAATTGGCTCCAACGACCCGCCCGTCGAGGCGGGTTTTTCATTTCGGGCTCCTGTTCGACCGAATGTTGCGTGTGCTGCCGAGGTATGTCGGCGCGAATGAACGCGACCGACTATCCCGGTCCGCAACCACCTATCGTCCATAGATTTCCCAACGCGCCCGTGCGCCCATTTCAGAGAACACCCCATGTCCAACCGTTACGCCACCATCATCACCGACGATGACGGCCGAGAGGTCGTCAGCGCTATTGGCGAGTTCGCCGGCGCCGCACCCTATGCCCGCCATGGCCGCTTCGAGCAGGTCGCCGCCGGCGTGCGGATCGGCATGGTGCGCGGCGGTACCGTCGATGCGGTCGGCGGCTTTGGCTTCCCGTCGGGAGCACTCGACGGCAACGCGGTGGCAATTCTCAGGGCAAGGCTGAATGCCTTGCCCGACGCCGGTGCGATGAAGCCCGGCACGACGACTGATGCGAAACCGGCAAGCCAGCTGCGGAAGCCGAAGTCGGCACGGGCCGGCAAGAAGGCCAAGCCGCGCAAGCGCATCGTGCGGCCAGGCAACAAGAAGCCGATGTCCGCCGGGACGGCGGAGTAGGGCATGGCCAAGGCTCCTTCCGCCGGCGATCCGCAGCCGCACGATCAAGCACCCGGCAAGCCCGGCCGAACCAGGCGGCCGAAGAAGACGCTGGCCGACGGCTTTCTCGAAGCGATCCGCGCCGATTTTCGCGCCCATGGCGCCGGCGTCATCGCCGAGGTGCGCGCCGAAAAGCCCGACCAGTACCTGAAGCTCGTGCTGTCGGTGCTGCCCAAGGATATTAGTGTCAACATCAACAATCTGGATGCATTGAGCGATGACGAAATCAGGCAGCGCATCCGCGGCCTCGAAGCCGTCCTCAGGCCGTTCCTCGAGAAGCCGGGCTTCGCAAAAGGCCTCGCAGAGCCGGGCGGCAAGGACGGAATATCTCAGCCTGCTGGCGGAGCTGGACCGCAGGCGCCGCACTAACCAGCTTGCCGCCTATCGGCCTTATCCCCGACAGGCCGAGTTCCACGCCGCCGGCGCGACCAATCGCGAGCGCCTGTTCATGGCCGGCAACCAGCTCGGCAAGACCAGGGCCGGCGGCGCCGAATGGGCGATGCACCTCACCGGCCGCTATCCAGATTGGTGGCAAGGCAAGATTTTCGATTGTCCGGTTCGAATATGGGCGGCCGGCGTCACCGGCGAAAGCACGCGCGACAACCCGCAGCGCATCCTGATCGGCCCGCCGCAGCAGCAGGCGGCCTGGGGCACCGGCATGATCCCGGCCGACGCCCTCGTCAGCACGATGGCGGGACGGGCGCCGGGCGCGCTCGACAGCGTCGTGGTGCGCTGGGGCGGCGGCGGCGATGTCCAGGCCGACGAATCGGTGCTGTCGTTCAAGAGCTACGAGAAGGGTCGCGAGAAATGGCAGGGCGAAACGCTGCACGGCGTCTGGTTCGACGAGGAACCGCCGCTCGACATCTATTCCGAAGGGCTGACCCGCACCAACGCCACCGGCGGCATCACCATCGTCACCTTCACGCCGCTGCTCGGCATGTCGGATGTGGTGCTGCTGTTTTTGTCTGCGGAGCAGGTGGGAGGGATGGGGAGGTGACATCGCAGGACTTGGGTTCCTCGCCCCACAAAGTGGGGAGAGGTGGCCGCGCAGCGGCCGGAGAGGGGACTTTGGCAAGCACCAGACGCTGGCTCCCTCGATTGTTGTCTGCACAGGTCGGCGCCATTCCCCCTCTCCGTCTCGGCTTCGCCGAGCCACCTCTCCCCACTCCGTGGGGCGAGGAACCCAAGCCTTTTGAGCGAGCGCGTAAAGTTTCTTTGCCGAACAACACCATGCGTCCGGCGCCTGCCAAAACGATTCAATGCGGACAAGGTGAAACACGTCACCTTCATGACCATCGACGATGCCGGACACTACACGCTGCGCCGAGATCATCGCGGTTGCCAAGTCACGATCCGGAACTAGACTGACTGCGTTGGGCACGACTATGAATAGGCGGATGGTGTTCGTCGGCGGCCTGTCTTCAATTGCAGTATCATCAGCGGGCAGAGCCGAGATGTCAGCGACCTTTCCTCCCGTTCCGAAATGGCGGCCATCGTTTTCGCAGCCCATCGATCGCATCGAAGAGCGCTTTGGCTACTACTTCAACCAGGAGCGTGACTTTGCCATCCTTGAAAACGGCACCTGTGTGCTGACGGAGGCTGGTCTTTCCGATGGCGCTGCATCCTTGGCAGCCATCCAGACGCTTGCCGAGATCTACAACTACCACCCGGACATGAAACCGTCTGATATGGACGATGGCAATTTGTTGGTCAGTTACAATCATCCTGCCTTCAACGTCGTGCTGACCGACATTGCCAAGGCGCATTGGCCAGAGATCGAGGCTCGCCACCAGGACGGACTGACGACCGACGAGGTGTTGTTCACGCCGCTCGGGCAGAACGTATTCGATGATTTTGGCAAAAGGCGCTGCTAGGCCGGTGCTACATGTTCATGGATGCACAGGCGCCGAAAGTCGTGCGCATCAAACGTCGGGCGATCTGATCCCGACTTTTCGACCGGCTCCGTGGCAGGTGTTCCGAGCGATGCAAACGGAGCCGCGAGGCGGGGCGTTGAAGCGCGCACCCGCCACCACGATTCAATGCCGCGAGGGTGAAAAACAATGACCCGCCACGTCACCTTCATGACCATCGACGATGCGGGGCATTATACGCCGCAGCAGCGCGCCGAGATCATTGCCGCCTATCCGGCGCATGAGCGTGAGGCGCGGGCCAAGGGCATTCCGGTGCTCGGCTCCGGCCGCATCTTTCCGGTGGCCGAGGAGCTGATCGCCTGCGAGCCGTTCCCGCTGCCGCGCTATTGGCCGCGGCTCGGGGCCCTCGATTTCGGCTGGGACCATCCCTCGGCGGCGGTCGAGCTCGCCTGGGATACGGAGGCCGATGTCGTCTATGTCACAAAGGCCTGCCGGGCTTCGCAGCAGACGCCCGCCATGCAGGCGCTGACCTTGAAACCATGGGGCGAATGGCTGCCTTGGGCATGGCCGCGCGACGGCCGCCGCGAGACGCTGGAAGGTGCCGGCACCGCACTGGCGAAGCAATATTCCGCACACGGGCTGAACATGCTCGCCAGCCATGCGCAGTTCGCCGACGGTTCGGTCTCGGTCGAAGCCGGGCTGATGGAGATGCTCGACCGCATGCATTCAGGCCGCTTCAAGGTGTTTGCGACGCTTTTGCCGTGGTTCGAGGAGTTCCGGCTCTATCACCGCAGGGACGGCCAGGTGGTGAAGCTGCGCGACGATTTGATGGCGGCGACCCGCTACGGCGTGATGATGCTGAGGGAGGCGCAGGTCGACCCGGCGGTGTTCAAGGCCGCGCGGCGCAAGGCCGGGCAGGCCGATCCGCTGGGGGCGTTTCGGTGAGGAAAATCGGGAGGGAGGCAATGCGCTCCGGCTCCGATTGGAAAACTGTAGTGAACGTCCGTGGACGTGGTGTAGCATCGAATGATCCCGCTCAAGGGACGCATCGGCGTGGCCTCACGGGGGCGTTCGCCGATAGGGGAGGCTCAGATGCAAGACGGAATTTCTCCAGACCACATACTGCAAATTGGCTTTGGGTTCTGGCCAGCCAAGACATTGTTGAGCGCCGTGGAACTGGGACTCTTCTCGCTGCTTGCGGACGGCCCCAAAACGGGCCTCGAACTGCAAGGCGCGATGGGGCTGCATCCGCGCGCAACGTATGATTTTCTCGACACCCTCGTCGCGCTCGGATTGCTGCAGAGGGACGGCGCCGGTGAAACCGGCAAATACGGCAATACGCCATCGACCGCGCTGTTCCTGGTCAAGCGGAGCCCCCAATACATCGGTGGAATCCTTGAGATGGCGAACGCACGACTGTATCGGTTCTGGGGCGATCTCACACCGGCATTGCAAACCGGAAAGCCTCAAAACGAGATCAAGGAGACAGGCAAGTCGATGTTCGGCGAGCTCTATGCGGACCCGGCGCGCCTGGAGCAGTTCATGGACGCGATGAGCGGCATCTCCATGGGCAATTTCACGGCGTTTGCCGAGAAATTCGACTTTTCCAAATATAAGACGCTGGCCGATATAGGCGGCGCAACCGGGCAGCTTTCGGCCATCGTCGCGGCGCGGCATCCGCATATGCAATGCCGGACGTGCGATCTCGCCGATGTGCAGCCGATCGCCGAACGGCGCTTGAGGGAGCGCAATCTCGGCGGCCGGGTCATCGCCGAGACGATCGACTTTTTCGCGGACGAATTCCCCAAGGCGGACATCATCACGATGGGAATGATCCTTCACGACTGGAATCTCGAGAACAAGAAAATGCTGATCGCCAAGGCCTACCGTGCATTGCCGACCGGTGGCGCGCTGGTCGCCATCGAGAACATCATCGACGACGAACGCAGGCAAAACGGCTTCGGTCTCATGATGTCGCTGAACATGCTGATCGAATTTGGCGAGGCGTTTGACTTCACCGGCGCCCAGTTCACCGAGTGGTGCAAAGAGGCAGGGTTTAGTCGCTGCGAGATTATTCCGTTGGCGGGACCTGCAAGCGCAGCAGTGGCTTACAAGTAGAGGCTTGGCACCCGCGCGCAGTTCGCCGGCGGTTCGGTGGCGGTCGGGCCGATGCTTGGCCGCATGCAATCAAGCCGCTTCAAGATGGTTTCGACGCTTTTGCCCTGGTTCGAGGAGTTCCGTCTCTATCATCGCAGGGACGGCCAAGTGGTGAAGCTGCGCCACGATCTGATGGCCGCGACCCGCTACGGCGTGATGATGCTGAGGGAGGCGCAGGTCGACCCGGCGATGTTCAAGGCCGCGCGGCGGAAGGCCGGGCAGGCCGATCCGCTGGGGGCGTTTCGGTGAGGAAGCGCCGAAAAGCTTAGCCGGGCTCCTTAGCCCATTCGCCGCCGCTGCCATGATAGGTCTCTGCGGAGAGCAAGAAAACCTGTGCGCAGGTCGTGCAGCGAAAGCGGTAACGAAGCAGATCGTCCCATGGTCCATCCGGGTTGAGATCCGAAAGCGGGATGACACTCGACATAGGACCACCCGGTACTTGCTGCAGAATACCGTCGCGTATGGCCTCTTTGGCCATCGTGATCGCCGCCGCGAGACAACCGGTGCTAAAGATCGTACGGGTCTCCTCGATCGGCGCGCAGTTACTACAAGTCATGCGCTTGTTCCCATAGGTACATCCACAAGTCACAGGCCAAGGAAATCCAGACGGCAAAGAGAGTCAATCTAGCTTGGCGCCTCGTTTCTCTAGGGCTCTCCGCTTCGCAGCGTGCCGGAAAGTGACCCAACATGACCCTCCGCATCATTCCCGCCACCCTGCGCGACCTCTCCTACATCGCCGCCAACCTCCGGCCCGAGGACCGGGCCGAGATCGATTGCCAGTTCGATGCCTGGTCGCCTGCGCTGCTGGCGCTGACGGCGCTGCAAGGGTTTGCCTATGTCGCCGAGCTCGACGGCAATCCGGAGGCCGGCTTTGGCGCTGCCGAGCAGCGCGGCGGCTTATGGATCGCCTGGAGCTGGGACACGCGCCACATGAGGCGCTGCGTGCCTGGGATTACGGAGTTCTTTCATGCCGTGCTCGGGCCTGAAGTTGCCGCGCGCGGCGCCTGGCGTGTCGAGGCCCGCGCCTTGGCCGCCAATGATTTGGCGCTGCGCTGGCTAGGCCGGCTCGGCGCGACGCAACGCTGCCGCCTGCCGGGCTATGGCAGGAACGGCGAGGATTTTCTGCTCTACGACTGGACAAGAGCCTCTCACTTTGGAGAAAACTATGTGCCTTTTTCAAAAGCCGCCGGCGCTGAAGCCGTTGCCGCCGACACCGACCATTGCCGACAAGGACGTGCAGGCGCGCGAAGCCGCCTTGCGGGCCCAGCTTGCGGCCAATGACGGCACCGCAGGAACGGTGAAGACCGATCTGTCGCCCAGTGAGCTGACCGGCCAGCGCCGCGTGCTGCTGGGGGTGTGACATGGGCGCCATGAGAAGAGTGTTCCGCAACCGGGTGCTGGCTTGGTGGTACTGGCGCCGGCATGCAAGGTTGAAGATGAGATAGACGGGAGCTTGCCTGCCGGGATCGCGTAAGCCGCGATCCTTCGCGCCCCGGGTGTTCAAGTGCATGCCTCTACAATTGCCCTCAGGTGTTTCGCGTTTTCCGTAACAGCCCAGCGCAAATCGTGTTCCTTCCGCACGGTTGACATTCCTCCCTCAGCCGCCATGCTGCATTGCAACATGGCTATCGAGGAGTTCGGCATGACAGAAGCCCGGTCATCGCGCATCGAGTGCCTGGACGGGCTTCGGGCGCTTGCCGCGATCTGGGTGCTCATCGGGCACTGCTTGTTGTTGACCGGCTGGCAGATTCCTATTCTCGGCGAACCGGACCTCGGCGTCGATCTGTTCATCATGCTGTCCGGCTTCCTGATGGTGTTCCACTACCAGCTGCGCCAGGACAGGGAGCCTTGGCAAAGGCCGGAAACCTGGCTGAAATTCTGGACCCGCCGCTATTTCAGGATAGCGCCGCTGTTCTACGTCATGCTGTTCGTTGCCCTGGCGCTTGGCCCCTATCTCTACGGGTCGAGAATGGTCATCGACGAGTTCCTGCTGCGGTCGCCGCAGGCGCCCGAGCGTTATCTCGACAGCGGCCTCAAGAATATCGGCGCCCATCTGCTGTTCCTGTTCGGCCTGGTGCCGAATTTCGCCTATCGCACGCCGCTGCCCGACTGGAGCCTCGGGCTGGAGATGCAGTTCTACGCACTGTTTCCGGCCATCATGCTGCTGGTGCGCAGGCTTGACTGGCTATGGGCGGCCATGCTGGTCGCGGCGATCGGCAGCGCGATCGTGTTCTTGATGGGACAATTGTCGGTCCACTTTCCGATGCCGTCGTTCCTGCCGTTGAAGATGCAGATTTTCCTGTGCGGGATGCTGCTGGCGGGCGTCGTCCATCAAAGGCAGAAGCGGCCTTTCGTGCATCTGGCACTGGCCATGCTGCTGGCGGCGCTGCCCTTCGGCGGCGGCTATGGGCTGAGCAAGCTGTTGATGCGGGAAGCGCTCGTCCTGGGGTTCTTTGCCCTGGTTCTCTACCGGATGCTGCCGGGAACGATGGGCATCGTGGCCAGAAAGATCGCCATGACGCTCGCCAACAGGTTCTTTCATTTGATGGGTGAGCTTTCCTTCAGCATCTATTTGATCCATCTGCTGGTTCTCCAGCCGGTGGCGGCTCTGGTCATCACCCAGTTCGGCCACGAGCTGTCGGCGCCGTTGCGCTTCGCGGTCGTTGTTGTCGTCGTCTTGCTGGTGGTGTGCCTGCTGTCCTGGATCACCTACACGCTGATCGAAGTGCCCGGCCAGAAGATGGGCCGTTTCGTGGTGCAGCGCTTTGGGCGCAAAGCCGCGCTGGAGACGACGCCGGCGGAATAAGGCGCTGCCGATCTCCCCCCTTGAGGGGGAGATGTCGCCGAAGGCGACAGAGGGGGTCGCCGATCCACGCGAGACGACCCCCTCTGTCCTATCGGACATCTCCCCCTCAAGTGCAGGGGAATCGCATATGGCGATTTTGGGGTTGAGTTTAGGCTGAGAAAGGATTCTTTGGAGAGGCAGTTGAGCGAAGGAGCGACTGCCATTTCCTGCCT